>JAOTUU010000087.1 GCA_029863705.1 Gammaproteobacteria bacterium | reverse complement strand
GCGAAATGCGTCAGAGAGATATTGCTGGCTTTGCCAGTATCGCCGAGTGCCAAACGATCGCCAATACTGTGCAAACCGAGGCGCGCGATGCCGGCGTTGCGTTGGCACCGCTATCACCAAAGATCGATGTCCAGCGCCAGTCCCTCGGGAGCGGGGCACTGTCCCTCCATGAGGATAATGTGCCGCTCCGCAACAAGGGTACGGGTTCAAAGCGGCTCATCGGCACTGCGATGCAGATGAAGTTACACGGCGGCAAGAATGTGTCGCTCATCGACGAGATCGAAATGGGGCTGGAGCCGCACCGGATACGCGGCCTGATATATAAACTCAGGAACTCACCGCAGCAAATCTTCGCAACGACGCATTCCCCCGTCGTAATCAGGGAACTCGATGTTGCAAGCAACCAGCTATTCGTATGTAAAAGAGACGCCGCAGGTGCGGTCACTGTTCAGAGTCTCGGGAGTGTGCCGGACATACAGGGATCGGTTCGGTCGAATGCCGAAGCGTTCCTTGGCAGCAGGATCGTCGCCTGCGAAGGACCGACTGAGATCGGCTGCCTTCGAGCCTATGACCTCTTCCGGTTTGATGCTAGCGACCCACCGGTCTGGAGTCTCTCTACGTCCTACTTCAATTGCGGTGGCGCAAACAGGATCGCGCCGACCTGCCCGCAACTTGTTCAGCTCGGCTACAAGACAGGTGTCCTCTGTGACAATGACGCGCCCGATCAGCTCAGTGCGGCGGACGTTACGGCTCTCCAGGCAGCCGGCGTGCATGTCTGTCAGTGGGAAGAGGGGCGCTCGACGGAAGAGCAGCTTCTTGCCGAACTGCCGTGGGACCAAGTGCCGGCGCTGTTACAGCTAGTTAGCGACGGTCACGACACTATTGAGCACGCGACCATCATCAACGCGATCAGAAACGATAGACGCCTTGCCGCGCTCGCTCTTGATGGTGATCCGGCCGAATGGCCGGAACGTGATCTGATTCGGCAGGTGGTTGGTTCGCTGGCCAAGGCCGGCAAGTGGATCAAGAGGGTCGACTACGCGCAGAATGTATTTGCGTTCGCCCTTCCTCACTTTCCCGCCGGGGGCAGCCTAAGGACGCGGCTTGATGCGCTCTGGCAGTGGATTCAGTATGAGTGAAGAGGTCTACCGCGCCATAGCCGGCGCCGATTCCGGTTTTGTGGAATCCCCGGCCGGCTGTGGCAAGACCGAATCGATCGTTAGAACCGTGGGTGGTTACTGCGCCAATACGCAGCTCGTTCTGACACACACCCACGCGGGCGTCGATGCCCTCCGTCAGCGGTTTCGCGATCACGGTGTGCCAACCGCCAAGTTTCGCATCGATACGATTGCCGGCTGGGCGTGGGGCTGGGTCAGGAAATACCCGAACAATGCCGGCTATGAGGGCGCGACCGACATTGCCGAGTGGGCGAACGTCTATGCGGCCATGACGGCGCTTCTTGACAAGGACTTCGTCGTGCGCGGCATTCTCAACTCCTATGCCGGCATCATCGTCGATGAATACCAGGACTGCACGCTACCCATGCATGCTTTGATCGCGCGGCTGAATGCCCTGCTACCGTGCCGCGTGCTCGGCGATGAGTTGCAAGGCATATTCGATTTCAACAGCGAAGCGCTTGTTGGCTGGGCCGACGTGAGGGCCGAGTTTCGAGACGATCTTGGCGCGCTCAATACGCCGCACCGGTGGATAAACGCCGAAAATCGTGATCTTGGACAGTGGCTGCTCGATAATCGTGATGCGTTCCGTGATGAACGCGAACCGGACTACACAGCCTCGCCCGTGACAATGCGGTCGATCAGCTTTCGCGCATTAGCGGGAGAACTGATCCGCCTCACCCACGCCGTAGAAGGAAGCATCTGCATCATCAGGCCCAAAGCGCGCAATCTTCACGCTGGTCTTGAGAGCTCCCTCGTTGGACACGGCTATCAGGTCCTCGAAGCCAACGATCTCGGTGACCTGCAAAAGCTCATACTTGCGCTTTGTGATGGCACACCGGCAGCAAAGCGCAATGCTGCTTTTGCGTTTCTTAAGCGCGTCCATGGCGGGCTCGCGCAGGACGACCAGAACTTCATAAAGAGGGTCCTGGCCGGCGCTAACCAGAGGCCGCAGCGCGTTGATCGTCGGGAATTGTGCGCCCGCCATACTGGCGGCATCACGCCGGACCTGATGCGTGATTTGCTCGGCTACTGTGAAGCTCTTGCGACCGTACGCTGCAAGTTGCGCGAGTCAGTCAGCGCGCTGCGCTGCATTCTCGAAGACCATTGCGAGAGCGGCGCAGATCTCAAAGGTCTCTACGCAGCCGAGATTGCACGTAGACGTTTTCACAGCCGCAGCCATGTCCACCGCGCGATCGGCAGCACGCTGCTCGTCAAGGGCCTCGAGTACGATCACGCCGTAATCCTGCGCGGTCCCGACTGGCAGGCAAGCTGGGGCGGTTATCGTGACCTCTACGTAGCACTTTCTCGCGGCTCGAAGAGCGCGACCCTGATTGGAATGACTGCCTAGACAAAGTGGGGACATCTTGGCCAAGAAGAAGACGAAGAAAGAGAGGGGGACGAAGAAGACTGACTGGCTCGATGAGCTCCGTGCGGCCGTCAACAAGAGACCGCTTGCGATATTTCGCTTTGGCCTGGACGATTGGGACAGCGTCCTGGCATCAAGAGACGGCAGGAATCGATTTACCGTCACCTATCCACATGACATGTTGGAAAAAGTGCGCGCGCCTGCGGCCTGCCTCATCTTCACGCAGGAGCAGGACCTCAGTGACGGCTGCTACTTTGCGCGTTTGAGTGCCCGCCGCCCCGTTTCGACACTCGATAGCTGGCTCAAGATCGAAAGCGTACAGCGGATAGCGCCTGATGCCGAGGAGGCGTTGTGTGATCTTGTTTCCGACAAAGCCCTTGCCACCAACCTCGAACGCCGACTGGAACAGACGGGTCCTGTAATTGCATTATCTCCTGCGCTCAGTGCACATCTTGTAGACAAACTGGCGCGTGTGCGCGGCAATTCTGCCGCCATGCGACGCGTAGCCGCCGGCCTCGAAGGGCCACGCACTCTCTCGCGGAACGGCCGGCTTCAGGAGGACGCCGTGAAGATGGCGCTCGGCGCGTTCGGCATCCCAGCACACCGGCCGGCCCGCCATGTTGAGGTCGACGGCGAGCGCGGAACAGCCCTTTCACGCATCCGCGAGGATGCCGTGATTGAACATGATGCGCGGTTTATGCCGACCTTTACGTTACGCGATAGCGACCTGACGGGCCGTGCGGTATTCGAGAACGGGGCAGAGAGGCTGGAAGTCATCACCGCTAACCGGCGATCCCTTGAGAAGGCAATCGGCGTTGACCTGATCTATCTCAACGTCATTAAGCAAAACATTGTCATGGTTCAGTACAAGATGCTCGAACCGGCGCGGCGCGACGGGCGGCAGGACTGGATTTACAGACCGGATGCACAGCTTGCGAAAGAGATCAGGAGAATGAAGTGCTTTACGGACGCACGGCCACCCGGCCCGTTGGAATACCGCATTAATCAGCAGGTCTTCTATCTCAAGTTTGTGCCCCGTGATGCGATCGAGGGTCGCAGCGCGATCACGATGCCCATCGATCAGTACGAGATTCTCCGAATGGACCCGGATTGCAAAGGACCGAAAGGCGCGTTCCGCGTCAGCTATAAGAGCCTCAACGGCCGCTATCTGCGGCAGGAGCCGTTCCTTGATCTCATCCGTGCTGGCTATATCGGCGCGCACGCGGAGAAGACTGCCGATCTTAAGACGCTCATTGATGCGATTCTCGAAAATGACCGAGCATTAGTGGCCGCGATTCACTCTTACATCCCTTACGGTAGCTAGGCACCTATGACTGAGCCCCGCCGCATCGCCGATCTGGCACAGCTAACGGACAAGCGGCTGTTTGAAGAGATCGCGGCGGGTCTTGTGCTCATTCATGAAAATGCGCAGCGGCTTTGTGAATCGGTGGAGCTGCTCGCGCAGCAGGAGCAGTTTCGTGCGGCCGAGATCATCAAGAATGTTGCTCTGGAAGAGGCGGCCAAGTACCTGATCCTGATTGATGCGGCGCGTTGTCCGCGCAAACCGGAGCCGAAGCTCTTTTCAGATCATCTTTGGAAGTTCACAGATCATCTACCGCGCGGAATTTATGCCAAAGTCTGCGACTGGCTTCCCGCCAACTTCAAAGAATTGCGTGAGGGCGTCGCGCGCGAATGCGAAGCCTATTACCTGGACGGGCCGACCAGTGCGAACTGGATGTTTCGCAACGACATCATTCGTGCCCGCGAAGAGGCGCTCTATGTCGACTACGTTGTTGATGATGACGGCACGCGTCGCTGGGTGTCCCCGCAGGCGATGGAAGAACTCTCTTCACGCATGTTTTTCTCAGAGCACGGCGTCATATGCGTGATGCACGCTTTGCACGACGTGGGCTTCGGTGCGGCGGAAGCACTGGCAATACTTGCCCAGCATTGGCGCACCTGGAGGTTTGCGGACGACACGCGTCATGCCGTTCTGCAAGATTCAATCAGGCAGACGCTATCCGCTCTGAAGGAGAGCGGAATGCCGCCGCCTAAAGATGGCAGGGCCTACAGTACGCTTTTGGAGCGCTGGCCGTTTCCGCTACATGTGTTGCCGATGCGGCGCATTGAAACCAGCAAGGACAAGCTTCGCGAAATTCAAGGCGGGAATTCTGCGAGGTACTAATCTGCGCCACCCGGTAGAGACCTAATTTGGGGGACTGAAGCACTCCAGCTATTGCAGAGCGTCGACTGTGTAAGAATTGGGTCCTGACCGGGGACATGGGTTACAGATTATTCCGGAGACATAGGTAACACTTTAGGTAGAAGAAGAGGGCGAGTGGCAAGTACTGACCCTTACTTACCGCCCAGCTTGAACGGCTGTTTGCCCGAACTTGTCGCCCGAACTTCTGCTTTAGGAAAGCGGTGACAGACTCCTTTCGGCTGGACCTTCAACGCTAGGAGTACGACAGCAGTTCTGTGAATTTTTCAAAGGCCGGAATTCCCCAAAGCAGGCGCTCATCATGACTAACTTTTTTCGGAAATGTTCGTTCACCGCTCAAGATATGGCGTCTTCTAGATTAACCAGCGGAGTAACTAGGGTGGTATCCGGAAAGTCCCCAGGCAAAAATTGTTCGGCGCAGAAATCTCGATGCTTGCGGTGTATTTCGAATCGGACGAATTTGCTGTTCGTTTCAGGAAGTGTCCCTTTATTTGTTGACTACTGCGGTGCCATACCTGAATTACGTTCGATTGTAGTAGCCACCCCCGGAACGGCCGGGGGATCGCTTCTTTCTCACATTCACTGCTACTTTTCGCGTGCTTTACCTGTTGGAACTGCGAGTTCTCGCCTGCTCCATGACCGACCTGACGGCATCAATAACCAACCGGGGATTGTCTTTATGCACGTAATGCCCACATCGCTCGCAAATCGAGTGTGTGGATTCTTCGCTTAGCGCCGCAAGTTGCTCCTGGGTTTGCACCCAGACCTCATAAAACCGCGCTCCGGTGAGGAACTGCTTACTACCGGTCAGCACGACAATCGGAACATTTGGAAATGGACCGGCATTGAGTACCTGATCGAACGTCAACTTTCCGACTGCCATCTCCCGCTTAGGTCCCGGTGGCATCAACGCAGACAACAACGCTGGTGGCGTACAGGATCCCGCTTCGGCGATCTGACATTGTCGTGTGAAATCGGCATGTCTTGAATCGACGAAAACGACACCAGCAACCTCTTCCGGATACGTTCTCGCATACAGTTCCATGTAGGTTCCCCCGATGGAGTGTCCCACCAGTATGTAAGGCGGTTGCAGGTCGAGTGTCTGTAACGTGGACCGCAATTCACGGACAATGGTAGCGCCATCACGAATTTTATTTGAGCTCCTGCTGGCACCATACCCGGCGCGATCGTATGCAAATACCCGAGTCTTTTCCGCAATCTTATAGTAAATCGGTACCCAGCTGTCTTTGCCATCACCAAGTCCGGCTTCAAGAATCACGGTAGGCGATCCTTGTCCGGCTACAACGTAAGTGTGTTTAGCGTCCTGAGTCGTCACCCGCTCGGGCGATGGCAGAGTCGAGCAGGCTCCTAGCAGGTTGGTGGCTACGAGTAACGCGAGAGACAATTTATGCGCGCTCATGAGTCACCCCCCGGCATCAATTCGGCACTAGTCAATACTTCCAGCACGGCGTCGTAAAATTGCGAGTACAAGGAGTCATAACCACCGAGGCTCGCACTTGCAGTTAAGGCAATCGTCAGATTTGATTCTGCTGCCGTGTAATGAAAGAACTCGGCACGTGAACCGGCATCCTGACCTTGACCAACGTATACAACACTTCCAGCAGTCGCATCGGGGACAATGTCAATTCCCAACCCCACTATCGAAGGAGGGGTACCGATACCCGAAGCCGTCAAGAGCTCAGAGCGCATCGCATCGTCAACGACCCCGTCGCCGGTCAATAGTTCTCGGACGAAAACCGCGAGATCAGTTGCTGACGCCTGGACTCCGCCGTCGGTAACCCCATAGTGATTGTACCAAGGGAAGATATCCAAGAGATCGCCGTCCAGTTCAACGTAGCCGTGTACGAAATTGGGTAGGCCCAGCGATTCATAGCCGTGAACAGTGTCCTGCAGTCCGAGGGGCGCAATGATGTAGTTACGAATAATGCTCTGCATTGGCAGCCCGCTTGCTGCCTCGGCGATCATTCCTGCAAGAACATAGTTGGAGTCGGAATAGCTTGCGTTCGTCCCGGGCGCAAAATGCGACGGCTTGTCGAGAAAGTACGGCAGCACATCAGCATTCGTCCAGTGACGAACAGGATCTGGAAGAAACGCGTTAAACAACCATTCGTCGGAGTCGTCTTGATAGTCAAAGATGCCGCTTGTGTGATTCAGGAGATTGCGGATGGTGATCGTGTCGCTCGAAGGGATGCGCTCGGTTACCTCTAACGGTAGCCAGCGTGTGATCGGATCATCGAGATTCAGCATTCCGTCCGCGGCCAATCGCACAATCGCGACTGCAGTGTATGTTTTTCCAACGCTGGCCAGATAAAAGCGGTGGCTGACGGTAAGCGGCACCGCAGTCGCAATTTCCTCGACCCCGGCGACGCCGTCAAAACTGAAATTGTCGCCGCGAACTGCAAGCGCTGCACCCGGCAACCCGTCTGAAACCGCCTGATCGAGTACCGTCTGCAGTCGCTCGGCGACCGTCGGTTCGGCGGGCGTAACGGCGGGTGGATTCGATGAGCTGCAGCCCGAAAACGCGGCAGCGAGGACGAAGAGCGCAACTAGCCTGCTCCGAACCTTAAGAGTCTGAATTTTGGTGATCACTGAGTATCTCCTTGATGAGAATAGAGTGGCGACAACACGCGGCCAGGAAGGAGAATTTTGTCAGCCAATTTGGAGCAAATCGTCCATCCCTGTAAGTCTGGACGCAATGCAGATCCACCAGATGCCATATTCGGCAACAAAAAACGCCCCACCTGGCCTATGCACTAAAGGCCAGGTGGGGCGATCCGTGGTTGTCAATTCAGCCGTGACCAGGTCATGGGACAATGGTAATTAACCACCATGCCAGCAAGATTAGCGCGACCAAGCCGACCAGATTGGCAACCATTTTCCAGAATTTTTCCATCGATCAGATCCTCCGTGCTTTTGAGGCAGGCCGAAATCAGTCCGCTCTGCGCAATAGGAAACCCGAATAGGCCGCCATCACTTTGCCGTCTTGCTCGAAGAACCGGACAGTCTCGCCCTTGCTGCGACCCAGCCCGTGCGTGATCGCTTCGTTGTCGGAAACCGGCCAGAGCACATCAGTCGAGGTCTCCATTCCGATGGCATCGATAGCGACGGTGCTGCTCACAAGCAACAAGCCATCCTCGACCTTGAGCTCAACGTCCTGCATGTCGATGCTTCCCGTGGTATTGACGCTCTCGTAGTGCCCCGCGAATTTGCTCCAGTTCGCCGGGAGTGGACTGGCCGCAACCTTTTCGGCGACGATGGCTCGCGGCTTGCCATTGAGGTAGAGGCCCAGCACCTCACGGCCGGCCATCTTCCGGTAGCCGAGCCCGATTCTCGCCATATCGCCCAAGTTGATCGACACCAGGCCCAGCAACTTGTACTGCAGGTGGTAGTAGCCGTCTTCACGACGCACCAGGTTCAGCTTATGGCCGTCGACTTCGAACTTCAGTCGATCGCCCTTGCGCTGGATGCGGACCAGGCCCATCGGCGTCGACCAGTAGCCCGGCAGTCGTTCGAGGTCCGTCTGCACAGGGATGAGCGACTCTTTGAGTTCAGTCCGTTCAGGTCGTTTAATACCGGTCTTGCTTTGCAGCGCAAGTTCCATTGCCTCCCTGGCGATCTCATGTACCACGCCGGCTGCCGTGTCGGTGTTTGCTAATACGACAACGGCCAGCTTGTGTTTTGGCAGTGTCAGAAATTCGCTGTGGAACATCGGAGTGCCGCCATTGTGGCCCGCTATTACTCCGGCGTCGTCGCCCCAACTGTCGACCAGGCGCCATGCCAGGCCGACCGATGGGTTAACATCAAACGTGCCATCCGTATCCTGGAAGCTCTGCATCTCTGCCAGTGTTTCGGGACGCAGAATCTGGTTGCCGCCATGAGCACCATCAGCGAACGTCATCTGTGCGAAGCGCGCAAGGTCGACAACGCTGCTGCCAAGTCCGCCAGCCGGCAGGTCACGAAGCGATGGCGTTGCTTGCGCCTTTTTCTTCGCATAGCCCTGAGATCTGCGTTCGTCGTCGTTTAGATTCGACGAAATGTAAGCGTGCTGCATGCCGGCAGGGCGAAGAACACGGTTTTCGACGTAGTCGGCGTAGCTCGTGCCGCTGACCCTTTCGATAACATGGCCGAGCAGCGAAAAACCGAGGTTTGAGTAGGACTCGATGGTGTTTGGCGGCGTTGCAACGTACTCGTCCCTGAGCATCGTCGCAAGATCGGTGAAGTCGGCTTGATCATCGCCCCAACTGCCGTTGTGGAGATCCGATGGCAGTCCCGAATGGTGCGTCATCAGGTCGCGCAGCGTGATGGGCCTTGTGTCTACAAATCGACTTCGGATGCTGAACTCGGGCAAATAGTTCTGCAGTGGCTGATCGATGTCGAGTTTGCCGCTTTCTGCCAGTTGCATTGCCGCTGTCGCCGTGAAGAGCTTGGTGATCGAGCCCGCGCGGTAGATCGTTTCCGGCGTCGCGGGTATCGATTTGTCCTTGTCCGCAAAACCGAAACCCTCGGCCCAGGCGACGTCCTGGTTGTCGACGATGGCAATACTGAGCCCGACAACCTTTCTCTCCTGCATTTTTTTTCGAATCAACTCGGGCAGGTAGTCGGCTGTAAACGCATAATTGTCACCAACCGTAGGGGCCGAGCGCTTAGGAGCGCTCGCGCAAGCCGCCACCAACGCGATTGCGAGCGTTGTGACGATAATTTTCCTAATATTCATAATCGTGTAACCCCAATTAGAATCGATAGACGAGCGCGGTGAACAAACTCGTCTCGTGATTTTTTTCGATGATTGGGCTGTCTTGGATGCTATCGCCCAAGTACGTGAGATCGGCGCCCGCGACAACATTCCAGTGTTCAGTAAGCCGATAGTCTGCGGCTAGACCCACGGTCGCACTCAGCCCGGATCGACCGACGTAAGAAGGCCTCCCAGCTCGAGACTCGTCCTCGCGAACGCCGTAGTAATAATCGACAAGCTTCTTGCTGCGCCAATTCAGACCGGTCGACGGCACCAGCGTCCAACGACCCGATTGAAGTGGGTATTGGTAGCTTGCGCTGACTTCGTAACCGTCATGGGTACCGGTGATGTCAGCCACCGCCCGGAGTTGGGCCTGGCCCCACACACCGTCAGACGACAGACTGAATCCGATATCAAACGCCGGATTGCGCTTATGCATGCCGACCAACGCATCGCTCTTCGTTGGATCAAAGCCCTCGAACCGCGGCTGCCCCTCGAGCGCCAGCCGCATTCCGCTCACATCAGCAAATGCATATGAAATTGCGCCAAAACCGAGACTGAGTCGTTCGCCTTCGTAAAATGGAAACGGCCCGCCCGTTATCGCAGCGTCAGCACCCTGTTGGGCCGGCCCGTGGCGTACGACGCCAACGCCGATACCCCATTCGCCAGCCTGGACGACCGATGGCACCAGTATAGTTGCGGCAATGACCACCAACAGCGGTCGATAAATTGTTTTCATGAGAGTCTTCCTCCAAATCAGTTGAATTGATTGAACCGGAGGAATCGTCAGGTCTTGGACGTGGGCGGTCGTCCCGACGGGTAAGTCTGGACACATTTCACGGCACCCGTTGGCGGCGTCCGGGCAAATAACGACGGCATGGAAGTGGATTCGGCGCGGCTTGTCAGGCCAGTGTGCCTACGCCGTACTGCTCGACTTCCGGAATTGACTGGGCGTCATGTCCGTATGTTGTTTGAAGGCGGTGTAGAAGGCGGACTTGGAATTGAATCCGGCGTCCATGGCGATGGTCAGGATGCTGGTTTGAGTGGTTTCGCGGAGGCGCTCTTTCGCAGCTGCGACACGATGCTGGTTAACAAAGTCAAAGAAATTGCTACCTGTCTGCTCATTGATGACCTGGGACAAATAGTTGGGGGAAATCCGCATTTGCTCCGCCAGTTGCGTTAGTGTCAAGGTGCTGTCCAGGTACGGCCTGGCATCCGCCATGTGGCGTTGGAGCTCGGATAGCAGCGCGCTACTCATGCCGGCATCGAGCGCAGATTTTTGATACTTCTTTCGCGCCGGCTCTGCCGAAATCGGAGCGGGAGCATCAGTTGGCAGGGTACTTGATGTCAACTTTGACACTCCATGACCAAAGATATCTGGCTGGCGCATACCCATGTAACCCATGGCATAGATGACAATCACCATCATAAGGCTGAGCGTACTTTCCGCTTGCTCACCGACCCCAAGGAGACCAGCGAAGAACAAGGCGAACACGTAGAGCGCAAATAAAAGGCCCAGCGCGATCAGCAGGTTCCGCAACCATCTCAGGCTGATTCGCTCAATGAACGAAAACTGATCACGGATGTTGCGGCTGTGCCGCATTGTGAGTCGCACGCTGAGCCAGATATAGACGCCGATCAGCGGTATCGGAACAACCTCCACGAGGAGCAAGCCGATAACCCATAAGCCGAGGTTGTCCGCGCCAGCATCCTCGTAGATCTGCGCGATAATCTGACTGTCACTCTGCAAAACAAACGGAATCACAAGTAGAACGCTCAATGCAAATGGCAGAAAGTGAGACCAGGTTTTTCCGGAGAAACGAAATTCTTTCGCCGATGTCAGTACTCGCACGTAGAGGTACGCCAACGGACCGTAAAGGAAACTGGTTACTGCCTCAACGACAACCAGTTTCGGAAACAGGAGCAGGTAGCGTGATTGCAATAGAAAATCGACGCTGAGATCGGCGGCGAATGTCAGGGTAAGCAATGCAAGCAGGCGATGGGCGAGCGCGTTGCCACTTTTGATGTTTACCAGCGCCAACGCCAGAAATAGGCCATGGGCTGCTCCTAATAGCAGAAAGCTCGAGTAAAGAGTATTTACAGGTTCCATGGTCAGTCTGGTCCCATCGTCTGCAACGACATCAATTACGGACGCCAATCGCCGTGTCGGTTAATCGGTAGCAACTGTGCAAGGTAATGATACATGTAGACAGTATTCGGGCCCCAGAATAACGGGCGCGATCTCCGTTCAGTTGGTAAGTCTGTTCTCGCGGTACACCGACTTGGTTACTAGTCAGGTCACTCTCCGCTGCGAGCTACCCCGACAAACGAGGCCCTGTGCGAATTCTGCGTAATCGGCGGCACAAGCTCGAAAAATTGGGTTCCTTGCTTGAGTCACCGCTTCACTCTACGAAAATGGACGGAGG
>JAOTUU010000368.1 GCA_029863705.1 Gammaproteobacteria bacterium | reverse complement strand
GGAATTATCACTCGTATGTTCTGTGTGGAAGCCATGTTGAGAGTACCCGACGTCTGATCCATGGAGCCCGCCCCCATGCATGTCGACACCAACATGATTGTGGCCACGAGTGTCCTGGCCATTGTATACGCGCTGATCTTCACTGACGTCATCCACAGAACCAGCGCTGCCATTATCGGTTCCGTCGTAATGGTCGGCGTGGGTATGTGGATGGGCTTTTACACACAGGAGGACGCCCTGACCGCCATCGATGGCAACACGATCCTGTTGCTCCTGGCCATGATGATCGTCGTTGCTCTGTTGCGTCCGACCGGCGTGTTCGAGTTCGTCGCAATCCGCATTACGAAGCTGACCGGCGGCAATTCGAAGTTGCTGCTGATCTATCTAACCTTTGCCGTCAGCGTAATCAGCACGATTCTCGACAATGTCACAACGGTCATCGTATTTGCGCCACTGACAATTCTAATAACACGCATCCTTCATCTGAACCCGATGCCCTACCTGATGGCGGAGGCGATGCTGTCGAACGTCGGTGGAGTGGCTACGTTGGTCGGCGACCCGCCAAATATCATAATCGGCAGCGCCGCCGGCATCGATTTCACCCGATTCCTGGTACACATGGGACCCACCATTGCGCTGGTCTGGATAGTCACTACCGCATTGATCCTGTTTCTGTTTAGAAAAGAGCTGCCCAAAGGCGATGGCGCTACGCTGATCGATCTGGATGAAAGCCAGGCAGTTACGGATGCGGCAGGTCTGAAGCGCATGCTCGTCGTAATCGCGGTGATCATACTGCTTTTCTTCGTGCACCATCGTCTGCATGTCTATCCAGCGTTTGCTGCTCTTATCGGCCTCGCGTTGGCTTTGGCGTTGCTACGACCAAAACCTGAGCTGCTCCTGAGCGAGGTGAATTGGTCTGTCATGGTGTTTTTTGCAGGCCTGTTCGTTATCGTGGGCGGCGTCGAATCATCCGGACTTTTTGATTTGATCGGCGAATCGGTCGCGGGCATGGCACGGGATCCATCAGCGCTACTGATCACCGCTCTATCGCTAATGTGGATCGCCGCAATACTGAGTGCAATTGTCGATAACATACCGTTCACCGTAGCGATGGTTCCCATCATTCTTGGCCTCGAGTCGCAGAACGTGAACGTGACGCCGCTATGGTGGGCGTTGGCTATCGGTGTCGGCCTTGGCGGTAACGGCACCCACATTGGTGCAACCGCCAATGTCGTCGTCGTGGCCGTCTCAGAGGAATGTGGTATTCCCGATGCCAGAATCAGTCCTCGAAAATGGCTTCGTATCGGTCTGCCCACCATGTTTGTCAGTCTGATCGCGGCTAGTCTCGTTTATGCCGTGTTTTTCGACTTCTTTCGGTAGACCCCGATACGGGGGTATTCGGTCACATTACTGTCTGGCGGTGGAGTAAGTCCTCTGCAGAGGACGCTCTGGCAGATTTCCCCGCCATCAGCGACACTTGGCGAGAGAACAGGAGTTGCCCCGGTGAATTGCCAGGGTGATTTACCATAACTGGAGCAATCAAGTTGACTGAAAAGACGGACAACGACTCAATCAATCGGAAGATCGACCTGCAACGACGCCGGCTGCTTCAGTCGGCAGCAAGCGCTGCTGCTGTATCTGCGATCGGGTTGCCCTTCGAAACTCAAGCGAAATCGACCAATACGGTTCGTTGGGGATTCATCGGCACTGGAATGATCGCGAACTCCATGGCGCATACCGTCACTTTGACACCGAGAGCGAAACTCGTCGCCGTCTCAAGCCGTAGGTTGGAGTCAGCAAGGTCGTTCGCGGAAAAGCATGGCGCCAGCCTCGCGTTTGACTCATGGACCGAGATGTTCGCGTCCGGCGAAATCGACGCGATCTACGTCGCTACACCGACGAGCGTGCGCGAAGAGATAAGCGTCGCAGCTGCCCAGGCCGGCAAACATGTACTGGCCGAGAAACCGTTTGCCAGTCTCCTGTCGATGCAGAACATCATTGCAGCCTGTCGCGAGAACAACGTCGGCTTCATGGACGGTACCCACTTCGTGCACCACCCGCGGACACACCAATTAAGGAAACAAAAAGCTGATGCCATTGGCTGGGCCTGGTCGGTGGCTTCGGCCTTCCAATTCAATCTTACGGACAAGCGCAACATCCGTTACAACCCCGAACTCGAGCCCATGGGCGCAATCGGCGATGCTGGTTGGTACAACATGCGAGCAGCTGTTGAGTACCTCGCACCGGACGCGAAACTCGAAAGTGCCGATGCCCACCTTCGGCGCGATACCGAAACGGGTGCCGCATTATCGGGCAGTGGTGTTCTGCGGTTCACCGACGGCTCAACATCAACCTGGAACTGCGGGTTCGATTCAGGAGCGGTCGTGATGGACTTGCGTGTATCGGGAACCAGGGGTGCTGTGAGTTTGGACGACTTCCTGAGCCAATCGGCAGACGGCTCGGCGGACTACCTCCATCGCGTTGGCGGTTGGGGTCCGGACTCTAAGTCCAGCACAGTCAAGGTCGATTCATCCCTGTCGGGCTCTGCACTGATGTTTGAAGATTTTGCGACGATGGTCGCCGAGCCTTCACTGCGAGAACCGTGGGCAAGTGCGAGTATACGCACGCAGACGTTGCTGGACGCGGTATGGCGGAGCGCCATCAATAACGAGTAAGACCACACTCGGCGAGAAATAAGAAAGCCACCTTTC
>JAOTUU010000366.1 GCA_029863705.1 Gammaproteobacteria bacterium | reverse complement strand
CGTTTTTTTGAAACGTACAGATTTTTTGACCCTTTCAATAACCAGATGAAGAGTGAAGGCCCATGGCCACAGTGAATCAACTAGTACGTAAGCCGCGGGCGACGAAGCCTGCGAAAAGCACGGTGCCGGCATTGGACGCCAGTCCGCAAAAGCGCGGCGTTTGCACGCGCGTCTACACCACGACGCCGAAGAAGCCGAATTCGGCGATGCGCAAGGTCGCTCGAGTGCGCCTGACGAACGGCTTTGAGGTTACGAGCTATATCGGCGGTGAAGGCCACAACCTCCAGGAACACAGCGTCGTGTTGATTCGTGGTGGTCGCGTCAAGGACCTTCCGGGCGTCCGTTACCACACCGTGCGTGGCACCCTTGACTGCGCCGGCGTACCCGATCGCCGTCAGGGCCGCTCGAAGTACGGCACCAAGCGCCCCAAGACTTAAATAGAAGCAAACAGGTATCGTAGGAGCGCCCCCTTGGGCGCGACAATCGAATCCAGGAAGAACATATGTCCAGAAGAACACAGGCCCCGAAACGCACGATTCTGCCCGATCCGAAATATGGCAGTGACCTGCTTGCGAAATTCATGAACATGATCATGAATGACGGCAAGAAGTCCGTTGCCGAGCGTATTATTTATGGCGCGCTCGATCGTATCTCTGATCGTGAAACACAGACGGGCGAAAAGGCCCTCGAACTGCTCGAGACAGCACTTGAAAACGTTAAGCCGATGGTCGAGGTGAAGTCTCGACGTGTTGGTGGTGCAACTTACCAGGTACCGATCGAAGTTCGTCCAGCCCGCCGCCAGACGTTGGCGATGCGATGGGTGATCGACGCCGCCAGGAAGCGCAGCGAGAAGTCGATGGCGCATCGTCTCGCGCATGAACTGCTGGATGCCGCCGAGAATCGAGGCACCGCCGTCAAGAAGAAAGAAGATACGCATCGTATGGCGGAAGCCAACAAGGCGTTTTCACACTACCGCTGGTAGAAGGCTTTGTCGTGGCCCGTACAACCCCCATCGAGCGTTACCGCAATATTGGCATCATGGCCCATATTGATGCGGGCAAAACAACCACGACGGAGCGCGTCCTTTTTTATACCGGTGTCTCGCATAAAATAGGCGAGGTGCATGATGGTGCGGCCGTCATGGACTGGATGGAACAGGAGCAGGAGCGCGGCATCACGATTACGTCGGCGGCGACAACATGCTTCTGGACCGGCATGGACAAGCAGTTCGACGAGCACCGCATCAACATCATCGATACTCCAGGCCACGTCGATTTCACAATTGAAGTTGAGCGCAGCCTGCGCGTACTCGACGGCGCGATCACGGTATTGTGTTCCGTAGGGGGCGTTGAGCCGCAGACCGAAACGGTCTGGCGCCAGGGCAACAAATACCGCGTGCCGCGCATGATTTTTGTCAACAAGATGGATCGCGCCGGCGCCAACTTCCTGCGGGTCGTCAAGCAGGTGCGGGAGAGACTCGGCGCGAACACCGTGCCAATCCAACTGCCTATAGGAGCCGAGGAGCACTTCGAGGGCGTGATAGACCTGATTCGCATGCGGGCTATTTACTGGGATGAGGCCAACATGGGCATGACCTATGAAGCGCGCGAGATTCCAGATGAGATGCTCGCCGAGGCCAAGGCCTGGCGCGAGAAAATGGTCGAGGCGGCGGCGGAAGGAAACGAGGAGCTGCTGGACAAATTTCTGGAAGTTGGCGAATTGTCCGAAGACGAAATTCGGTTAGGGCTGCGCAAGCTTACGCTTTCCGGCGCCGTCGTCGTTGCGATGTGTGGTTCGGCGTTCAAGAACAAGGGCGTTCAGGCGATGCTCGATGCGGTGGTCGATTTCATGCCATCGCCCATTGATGTCCCGCCGATCGTTGGACATATCGACGAAGAAACTGAGGCTGAACGCCATGCAGACGACAATGAGCCGTTTGCCGCTTTGGCCTTCAAGATTGCGACAGATCCATTTGTCGGCAACCTGACATTTTTCCGCGTTTACTCGGGCGTACTTAACTCGGGCGACACTATTTTTAACCCGGTGAAGGGCAAGAAAGAGCGTATTGGCCGCATCCTGCAAATGCACTCGAACGATCGCAAAGAGATCAAGGAAGTTCGCGCTGGTGATATCGCCTCCGCGGTTGGCCTCAAGGATGTCACCACGGGCGACACGCTTTGTGATCTGAAGCAGCAGATCATGCTCGAGCGCATGGATTTTCCGGAACCCGTCATATCCGTTGCGGTTGAGCCAAAGACGAAGGTTGATCAGGACAAGATGGGCCTCGCGTTACAGAAGCTCGCCAAAGAAGATCCATCATTTCGCGTGCATACGGATGAGGAATCTGGCCAGACGATCATATCGGGCATGGGCGAGCTGCATCTCGATATCATCGTTGACCGGATGAAGCGCGAATTCAAGGTTGACGCTAACGTCGGTAAGCCGCAGGTAGCGTACCGCGAGACGATACGCAAGACGGTCAAGCAGGAAGGAAAGTTCATTCGTCAATCAGGCGGCCGCGGCCAGTATGGCCACGTGTATCTCGAAATCGAGCCGCTTCCGGCGGGCGAAGGCTATGAGTTCGTTAACGCGATAGTTGGCGGCGTGGTGCCGCGAGAGTATATTTCCGCCGTCGATCGGGGTGTTCAGGAACAGATGGAGAATGGCGTAGTAGCGGGTTACCCGGTGGTTGATTGCCGAGTGACCCTGTACGAC
>JAOTUU010000365.1 GCA_029863705.1 Gammaproteobacteria bacterium | reverse complement strand
GTCGCATCAAGTTCCCGATCAAACATTGCAATGATGTCACCAGGCGAGTTAGCGAGGTCGCTACCCGGCGTCGGTGACAACGACGTCACGCGAATTGCTGCGGCAGACGGAGTTCTGTCGTCGATCGCGCCGTCAGTGATCCACTGGCGAATGACGTCAATGGTAGCTTGACTAAGCGCTGGCGAACCCAATGGCATTTGTGCGCCAACTGATGCCGAACCTTCGAGCTTCTGAATCAGATAGCTGTTGTCCGGGTCGTTCGGCGCAACACGCATAATCGTATTGACTTCCGCACTTGCGACGTTGACGAGCAGGCCGTAACTATTGGCATCGTCGAGCCGTAAGCCTTGCGGCGCGCCAGCGCCCTGGTGACAACCAGCTGTGGCACAAGTCGTCGTGAATACATTGGCCTGAATTTCCGAGAAATTGGCGCCAAAGGGCGGAGGAGGCGGAGGTGGTGGGGGTGGCGGTTGATTCACCTGGCCGGACCCGTTTCCGCCGCCGCATGCGGTAAGAATGATTGCGGCGATTGCCACAAGACCGAAACGACCCGTTGTTGTATGACGCCAATTGTTCATTTCACTTTTCCCCTCGCAAGAAATGCCGGTTTTCGGAGTAAGTGCGGCAGACGGATAAAATGGTTCAATTCGATGGCGTTTATCTTGTTTAAAGCGAGATCAGCGGCGTGAGACAAGAAAAGATCATTGCGATTGAACCTTTTTGTTGGTTGTATGCACTTACGTAACGCGACCCATTGGAGGCGGAATTACAGCGGACAGCATGGAAATGAACGATCCAATTGGCGAACGAATTGGCGACAAAAAGCACGAGCGGTCCTTGCTTGCCCGCGTGGCAACCGGGGATCGCGACGCGTTCGGCAGCCTGTTTCGGATCTACCATCCGCGCCTCTTCAAGTTTGTTTTTCGCCTGACGCGCTCTTTCACCATTGCCGATGAACTGGTGAACGACATCATGCTCGTCGTTTGGCAGAAAGCATCGAGTTTCCGCGGGGACTCGAAAGTTTCAACCTGGATATTCGGCATCGCTTATCGCCAGACGATGCGTCGTGTTTCGAAGAAACGGATCGTCCTGGCACCATTCACCGATGCGGAAAACATCGCCGCCAAAGACGGCGCAAGCCTGGAGCAGCAAGACTGGATTCAGAGTGGCTTGCATGCACTGTCTGAGGCACAGCAGCTGACGGTGGTTCTGGTCTTTTACCTGGGCTTGTCTTATGAGGAAACGGCACAGGTCACCGACTGTCCCATCAACACCGTTAAGACACGAATGTTCCACGCACGAAAGAAGTTAAAAAAGTTGCTCGAAGAGTCAGCAACTCCTGACGCTAATTCGGATGAGGATTGATATGCACGAGCAAATCACTCAGCTCGATCACGACGAAGTAGACTTACTATTGCCGTGGTTCGTGAATGACACGTTGGCCGGCGCGCAAAGGCAGCGCGTGCAACTCCATTTGGAGTCATGCATGGCCTGTCAGGACAGTGTTGCGTTGCTGCAAAGAATGCAGAGCGCTGCACAGACGGATGCTGCTGTTCCGATCGTACCGTCGCCGCGAATGAATGATCTGATGTCGGCGATAGCAATGGACGAGCCGCGTCAGACGCCGAGAAATTGGTGGCCAGCTGTCGCGCTCGCGGCCTCGGTCGCGGCGATATTGTTGGTGGCGACGCAAATTGTTTATAACCCGGCGCTGGCACCTGATCCTGAGGTCCGATTTGAGACTGCAACCTCTGACGCGGACGCGGTGGGGCTAATGGACTATGTTATGGCTGTTGAATTCAAGCCGGGCACGACGGCCATTAATCGCCTCCAGGCTTTCGAGGCGTACGATGTGGCAGAATTTGTGGCGGAGAGTAAGCCTGACACTTACCGCATTATGATACGGTTGCCCGTATCTTCATTAGAAGATCTTGAGCGCGTCACGAACGACATGGAATCTCATGCTGATATTCGTTCGGTTCGTATTCTGGCACTGCAAGTACCCATGAGGTAAATCACGTGCCCCATCGACTGCCACTTCTGTTACTGCTGATCGTCCTGGTGCCGATTGTGCACGCCGCCGATCAGTCGACAGACACAAGCCGGGATATTCTCGTAACGTTTGATAACAGCGGCGCGGGGTCACTCAGTGGTGGCGGTGCCGCGGCGTACCGGTACCGAAAACGTTACACGATCAGTCCGCAAGCTCACCGCGATGCACGGGCAGTAGCTACCGAGTATTCGTTCGTTGAGGTCGACCATTGGCCGATCAAGTCACTGTCAGTCTATTGTTTCGTGTATCGAATTCCTGACGACGCAGATCGAAATACGGTATTGCGCCAGCTCGAGTCGGACGTGCGCGTCGAATCGGCTCAGCCGTTGAACGAATTCGGCACCGAAATAAGCGCACAGGAAGAATACGATGATACCTATGCGAATTTGCAACATAGTTTGAATCTGCTAAACATCACTGCGGCACACCGCTATGCAACAGGTCGGGGTATAAGAGTTGCGATAATCGATAGCTATGCTGATGACGATCATGAAGATCTTCGCGGTCGCGTTCGCAAGATCGAGGTTTTCTCAGAAAAGCAGAAAGACCTGAACATGGAACATGGAACAGCGGTCGCCAGCATAATTGGCGCGAATGCCAACAATGCGCTCGGTATTGTCGGAGTTGCACCCGAAGCTTCAATGGACGTTTTCGTCTCTTGCTGGGAAGAGTCGGGAAATCGTC
>JAOTUU010000086.1 GCA_029863705.1 Gammaproteobacteria bacterium | reverse complement strand
TCTGCTGGATAGAGTGCTGCCCTCCGAAAGTGCAAGAGCGCTTCGGGCAGATATGCCACTAAAGTCTTATTCATACGCATGTACGTAGATGACACAGTGGTAGCTGAGTTTGAATTGTCCGAGCATAGCCGCAGAAGTAAGAATTTCAAAAAGTCCATTCAGGGGGGCTTGCCTAACGCTCGAGTAACATCGTCACGGGGCATTGCTGAATGCCAGCGACTGGGACCCTTCAACGGCGCCCGTCGGCGTTCACCGTGACTGAGATGTAAGGTCCCAACGCCAATATCAACTATCTCAAAAGAGGGTTTGGAAAATGAGCATCATTCGAAATCGTTGGATTCTGACACTGGGTACGATCGCGCTCAACTTGATGCTGCTTTCTGCCTGCGGTCAAAAGGAAGAGGCGACAACCGCGCCTGCCGTTGCTGAGCCGAAGGCGGCAAAGATGGCCGTCACCGACCGCCTGTCATTCTCCGGTGGTCCCGAAGGCGGTACCTTTCAGTATTTTTCAAACGGTATTGCGATTCGTTTATCGAAAAATATTCCCGGTATAGAAGTCTCGAATACGGCCTCTGCGGGCTCGCTCGAGAACTTGCGGCGCGTGAATTCCGGGGAAGCGGATTTTGGCATCGTCTATTCGGGTGATACCTTCCTGGGGCGCGAGGGTCGTCTCACGAACGACACCCGCAACTACAAGAATGTCTATGCGATGGCCTATCTGTACGGTGCTCCGGCTCATCTGATCGTCAAGGATGGCAGCGGCATCAACAAGGTTGCCGATCTGAAGGGCAAGCGTATTGCCGTTGGTGGCGCGGGTTCCGGTGCGGCGGGCGCTGCCGAGCGTTACTTCACGTCACTGGGCCTGTGGGACAATATGGACGTCGAGTTTCTGGGTTATTCAAAGGCCGCCTCGGCGCTCGGCGATAACCTGATCGACGCCTTCTGGGTCTTCGCCGGTTTTCCGAATTCCTCGGTGATCCAGGCCGCAGCCAGCAACAAAGTGAAAATCCTGAACGTTGTGGAAGCGGGTGAAGAGGCAGGATTCTTCGACGATTATCCGTTTTATACGCAACTAACCATCCCGGCCGGCACCTACAGCGGCGTTGACTACGATGTCATGTCGTTCCAGGACTCGGCGCTCTGGGTAGCAGGAAAACACGTTGAAGCGGCGGTCGTCGAAGCAGCACTGGCGGATGTGTTCTCGAAAGAGGGTCTGGCATACATGGTCCAGGTGAAGAGCACCGCTAAAGCCATGTCGATCGCGGAAGGCCTCGCGGGTATCGTCACGCCGGTGCATCCAGGTGCTGAAAAATTCTGGAAGGGTAACGGCTTGTCAATATCAGAAGCCCAGATGGCCCGTTAAGCGACTCATGTGTTAGCGGTTCAGGAGCGGGGGATACCTGAATGACAGCGTCGGAAGACAATGGCCTCGAAGCACTGGACGAAGAACAGAAGCAAAAGGTCCAGGAGCTGCTCGAGAAGGATGCTGCCAGCGGCCGCACGCCGACGGGCTTCTGGTACTGGTTGGTGGCGATCCTTGGCGGCGGCATGGTGTTGTTCTATTTTTACACCGCCGGACTCGCCAGTGTCGCCACCCAGTACCATCGCGGCATTTATGTTCTGATTACCTATGTTCTGGTATTCCTGCTGTATCCGTCCGGTGGGGGCTGGTACAGATACGTGCTGGCACTCGTTGTCGGGGCCTTGGTGACAACAACGGCCAGTGCTCTGATGTTCTATCCGGACGTCGCCACATTCCACGAAGCGCTGGTGGCGTTCGGCGACGCGTGGAGTGAATCCGGCGTCGGCGCAGCTTTCGGGTCGATGGGTCCCGGGCTCTGGCTAATGGCGCTCGGCACACCGATCGTCGGAGCTGCACTGTTGATGATTGACCAGAAGCTCGCGGCGAAGTATCCACAAAGCCCCGTGCTGACCGACATCATTTTCGCACTTGGCGGCGCGGCGATTGTCTGGTACTGGATCAGTGAGTTTGAGGCGCTGAACTATCGGGCGGGTGCAGAAACGGAACTGGACGCATTGATCAGCATTGCCGGCATCCTGATCTCGCTCGAGGTCTGTCGACGGGTGCTCGGTTGGTCCATGACCCTGATCGGCGTAATCCTGATCTGCTACGGATTGTTCGGTCCCTATTTCCCGGACATGATCGCGCACCGGGGTTTCGGTGTTGAGCGCCTTGCGACCTCCCTTTACCTGACGACCAATGGCGTATTCGGGATTATGGCCAACGTCCTGGCCACCTACGTCATCCTGTTCATCTTCTTCGGCGCTTTCTTGCACAAGTCGGGCGCGGGCCGCTTCTTCATCGATCTGCCGATGGCGGCGGCCGGACGCAGCACGGGTGGCCCGGCGAAAGTCGCTGTCGTCGCCTCGGCGTTGTTCGGGTCGGTGTCAGGCAGCGCCATTGCCAACACGGTGTCGACAGGCGCGTTCACAATCCCCCTGATGAAGCGCGCCGGATTCCGGCCTCACGTGGCCGGCGCCATCGAGCCGTCGGCGTCAATTGGTGGCATGTTCATGCCGCCGATCATGGGTGCCGGCGGCTTCCTTATGGCGGAGCTGACCGAGACGCCATACTCGCACATCATGCTGATCGCCATCTTCCCGGCGTTCTTATATTTCTACTCCGTGTTCTGCATGATTCATTTCGAGGCCAAGAAGCACAATATCCGCGGCATCGACGATCCGAACATGCCGCACTGGACTGTAGTGCTGAAAAAGGAATGGTACTTTTCGTTGCCTCTCGTGATCATCACCATTCTCATGGTCATGGGCTATTCGCCGGGCTTCGCGGCCTTCTGGGCGACCTTGTCGTGTATCGCGGTCAGCTGGGTTCGAAAAGAGACCCGCATGGGTCCGAAAGAAATCTGGGAAGCCATTCAGACCGGCTCGCGCAACACACTGATCATAGGCGCAACCGTAGGCGTGATCGGTGTCATCGTCGGCACGATTTCGTTGACCGGTATCGGCCTGAAATTTTCAGACATCATCATCTCTGCTGCTGACGGCAACCTTCTGCTTGCGATATTGCTGATTGCGCTGGCATCGCTGGTGCTGGGCATGGGCGTTCCGGTGACGGCCGCCTACCTGATTGTCGCTGTACTGGCGGTACCGCCATTAATGGAAATGGGCGTTGTCCTGATCGCGGCACACATGATCGTCTACTGGTTCAGCCAGGACTCGAACATTACTCCGCCGGTCTGTGTGGCGGCGTACGCAGGCGCCGCGATCGCAGGCTCGGACCCGTGGAAGACCGGCTGGACCGCATTCAAGTTCGCCAAGTTGTTGTACGTGGTGCCGCTGCTGTTCGCGTATACCCCGCAGATCCTGTTTGAGGGTAAACCGCTGCTAGCGCCGGAGATAAATGACCCGGTCATGGGTGCCATGATCCTCGAGATCCAGGCCAAGCCCGGCGATACTGTCGAGATCGGCGATCCCATTCTCAAGGTTATGGACGGCGAAGAGATTCGCGAAATAACCGCGAGTCGAGACGGCATCATCAAGCAATTCACAGTTGTCGGCGGTGGTTACCTCGATACTGGTACCGTGGTTGCCGAAATGTCGGCCAGACCGACCAAAATTGCATCGTCTATGTTCTCGGCAGTGCTCGGTACGCTGGCATTCTCCGCACTGACGATGGGCTATTTCATCCGCAAGACCAATCTGGTCGAGTGGCTCATCCTGGCAGTCGCGACCGTGCTGCTCTACTGGCCGACATTAATTACTGACGGTGCCGGATTGATGATGGTGGCGGTCATCTACTTCAGCCAAAAGGCGCGCAACCGGCGCGATGAAGGTTCGGGCCTGGCGGCCGCGACCTAGATTTCTAATCACTCGGATATCGGCATGCTTCCCAACATAAAAACGATTCTCTACTGCACTGCACTGGGCCCGCACGCCCCGCATATTTTCGGTTATGCATGCGCGCTGGCGCATGGCGTCGGCGCCAAAATCGTGGCGTTGCACGTTGTCGAGACGCTGACTAGAAAACAAAAATCGGTGCTCGATACCTATGCAGGCAGCGGCCACCTGTCAGAGTTGTTATCGAAAGTGGAGCAGCGTGCTGCCACCGAGATACCAGTGAAAATGCGCGAAATACTCTCATCGGTTTCCGGCGAAGAGGACTGGGAACAGCTGGTGACCGAAATCGTAATCGCAGAGGGCAATACAGAATCGCAGATCTTGAAGCACGTAGCATCGCGGAAGGCTGATCTTGTCGTAATCGGGGCGCACAGGGAGGGCTCGATTATCGATCGACTGATCGGCACGACCGCCCGATCCCTGATCAAGAGTTGTCCGGTGCCCGTATTGACAGTACAGGTACCAGGCTAGTCCGGACGCAACCTCGTAAGTTGCCGACGGTTAAACTTTGGTTGAATGGTGTGTAACCAAAGCAGCGTTGATAATCACTCGAATGCAGATCCGGTTCCCTAGAGGGGCCATTTGGAAAAATGGGGAGAAAAAAGATGAATTGTTCAAGAATCACGAGTCTGGTCGGTGTGGCAGCCGGCTTGTTTGCAGCCGGCAGCGTGTGGGCAGGTGCAGAACTCAAGATCGACGACGAATCTTCGATCAACCTGGGCTTTCGTGTTCAGGCGTATACGATCTTTAGCGAGCAGGACCTGGACGGCGACGGCAGCTTCGATAAAGTCACCGACTTTGCCGTGAGACGCGCTCGCCTGCGGCTGCTGGGTAAGGTTAACAAGTACATAAGCGCCTTCATCCAGACAGAGTTTTCAGACGACCCCGTTAGCGCTTCTTCGGGTTCCAGCGGAGGAGACATGCGCATTATCGACGCTTTCGTCAACCTCAAGTACAACAACTGGGCACAGCTCTATGCGGGTCAGAACATGGCGCCCTCTTCGAGGCAGACCCTGACAAGTTCCGGCGCCATGATGGCGATCGACCGCCCGGGCAACAACACGAAAAACCTGACCTGGGGCGCACGCTCGCTGGGCAAGTTTTCGACCTCGACGATCGGAGACACGAACGACTCCGCTCTCTCTGGTCAAAATGGTGTACGTGACATGGGTCTGACCTTTTTCGGATCGGGCAGCCTTAGCGATACGACACACCTAAAATACTACCTGGGCTTCTATGACGGCATTCAGAATTCAACCGGCCTCACGGACAAAAACCTCCGTACGACGGCGCGGGCGCAGCTGAACTTCTTCGACTCCGAGCCGGGCTACTACAACAGCTCTACTTATCTCGGCAAGAAGAAGACGGTGGGGTTCGGCGTGTCGTACGACGTTCAGGACCAGGTGCAGGGCAATGCTATCGATGGTTATGGCGACTATGCCTACTACAGCATCGATGCTTTTGCGGAATGGCCGCTTGGCGAGGGCACGCTGACGGCCGAAGCGGCTTTCTCGGACCTCGACCTGGACAGCGTGACGGCAGCTGCTACGCGATCTGAAGGCGACGGCTTTTATGTCCAGGCCGGATACTTCATGAACAACTGGCAGCCGTGGATCGAGTTCGAGAGCTGGGATGCCAAGACGGTTGGTGGCCTCGGGGACTATGATATGTACCGTATCGGTATTACGTATTACCTCAAAGGGCAGAATGCCAATATCAAGCTTGGTCTCGAAAGTTTCGATCCGGATATCAATTTCAGCGGTACGACTGAGAGTTCGCTCAGTACCATAGTGCTTGGTTTCTACGTCACCTATTGAATAGAAAATCTGCAAAATCACTGTGGCCCCGCCGTCCTGGCGCGGGCCACGGTCTTTTCACGATACCTGCCGTCGCCTTGTTGCTGATCGGTCTTGGGTTCGCATCGCCCGCCTTCGTCGAAGCCGCTTCGACCGACCAACGCGATCCCCTGGTCAACGATGTTGTGAGGATGCTGGATGCGGGAATCGAATCGGACCTGATCATCAGCTGGTTGCAATCAGGTGACAGTCGTCCCGCGCCACTCAGTGCGGATGAACTCATCGCATTGACCGCTGCCAAAGCGTCGCGCGATCTCATCGAGTTGCTGCTGGCTATGGCGCCGGCGCCGGTGGCGCCCATGTCCAGCAGCCAGGATCACGCCGACGCACCTGCCCCAATTGCATCACCCGGTGTAACGCAGCCATCGACCCGGTCCGCGGTCGCCCTTAACGATGATTGTTGCCTCGTCGAATTCTCGATCAGGTACCAGGCGGCGGAGGACAAGGAAGGAGAGGAAGTCGAGCAGGCGGGGCGCGACCTGTTTCTCTATGCAGACGGACGGTTGCTGACGCGCATCGAATCGCAGGGCAACATTGCTTCCGGCGCGCCCGTGCTCTTCAAGACACGGATGGCGCCCGGCGAGCATACATTGCGGTTCACGAGGGACCTGCACAGCCCGGCAAAGGGCGCGGGCGATTCCAAAAGCTGGGAGCATGAAACCACGGTAAGCCCGAGTATTATCCGTTTCGAACTCGAGCCGGACGCTCTCTGGCAACTGGACTTCAGCTGGGTACAAAGCGAGTTTTCTACTAAAAGGCCTCTGCGCTGGAGCTGGTCCAGGAATGGCGTCGCGGTCGCCGGCGAAGCGGGGGTTGGTGAATTCCGTGAACGTTGGCCATTTCTCTGCGAGGACGTCGAGATCAGTCGCGACGAGGGTGCCATTTCTGAATGGCGGGCGCGGGATCGGCTGAAGTCCTGCGTCAGCTGGGCGTCTTTATGGCCCGGCAGCGTTGACACCACTCGCGCCGAGTTGCTGCACAGTTTGCGGCGTTTCGATTTCGAGCCGGTCGCCGGATCCGCCTTGCGCATCGAATGAACTGATACCGGTGGAACGCTAGACCACCAGGTCCCCGAGCCGGGTCCGGTTGACGTCACCGTGTGTTGCGACCATCGCAAGCAACAGTTCGGCGGTCGCAATGGCATCGGTCAGGCAATTATGCTGGCCGTAGACTGGCAGGTGATAGGCGCGACGCAGGTCCGCAAGCCGCAGCGATTGTTGTTCATTCACGTGGTGACGTCGCTCGCGCCGTTGTCTCTCCAGCGCCAGCGTATCGACGAGCGGCACGGGAACCGGACCACCGAACAAGGCGAGGCTGAATCGGTCTAGCAGAGCTTTGTCCAGACCGGAATAGTGCACAACCAGGGCACGTCCGTGGAGCGCCTGGAAAGTCCGGGCAAGCACGTCATGAATTTCGAGTCCGGATTCACACTGTGTGTCAGTCAGACCATGCACGGTGGCGCTATGACCGACGTTGCCGTCCGGGCGCACAAGAAGTGACGTCGCGGTGCCGAGCTCTACCCGGGCCTGCCGTATCACGACCCAGCCAACGCTTAGCATCTCCGCGGTGCGAGGATCGAGGCCAGTGGTTTCGATGTCGAGGCACAAAAACTCCGTATCGGCGAAGGGCAAGGAGCGGCGCGGCATGGGTGCACGCAATAATTCTGTCAGCGCGTTCTCCTCTAGTCGCCGCGCGAGACGCCAACGCAGCAGTCTCATTGCCCATTCGTTCATCGGATGTGGAATCGATTGAGCAACGCCAACTGGCTTGTGCGAATCTGGGAAAATGCGGCTTTCAGATTTTGCCGCATCAGTGGTGACAGCTCCGACGGCGCAAGGTGGTTATCCGCGGGCTGCCCGGCCTCCATCTGTCGACTTTGATGCTCGAGACGCAGATTATCGATGAAGTCGAGCGCGTCGATCAGACTGGTGGCATCGAGTTCACTGAGTTCTCCCTTGCGTGCCGCCGCGCGCAGCCGGTTGCGCGTGGTGACGCGCATCTCGCCTGCGGCGAGCGAGCGGATACGCGCGATCTCGACAATAGGCATGATTCCATGCAGCTTCAGGTCGAACGTGTTGCGATGCTCGCCGGATTTGTCGAGCACAAATTGCCGAAAGAAACCGAGCGGGGGCTGAAAATTCATGGCGTTCTTGGCCATCAACGCCAGGAAGAGTTCGTTTCTTTTCGCGGTCTCGCGGATGCCGTCCTTTATGTCTTCAACCAGCGATGCGTCCCCGTCGACAGCGCGCAGATCGAAGAAGATGTTGGCATGCATCAACGCCTTTTCTTCGGGAACGGTAATCCAGGTGTGAAAATACTTTTTCCATTGCGTGATTGTCGTACGCCATTTTGGATTAGACGCCATCACATCCCCGGAGCAGTAAACGTAGCCGCAATCGTTCAGTCCGTCGTTAACAACCTTGGCCACTTTTGCAAAATAAGCATTCTCCGCTTCGCCTGCCGTGTCTTCGAGTACGAGGGCATTATCCTGATCGCTCTTCGCCGACTGCTCGCGTCGCGCCTGTGACCCGAGCGCTATCCATGCATACCGGCAGGGCGGCGCTCCGAGCTTCGCCTCGGCGATACGTATCAGGCGCTTGGTGATCGTGTCTGTTATCGCAGTAATGAACTTGCCCAGCTGTTCGCCGCTGACGTCGGCGTCGATTTGTCCGGAAATCAGCCCCGGTAGTCGGGCGCAAACCGCGGCAAGGCCTTGCGCGCTCGTTTGTTTGGCCAGGTCACTGACCAGGTAAAGCGGGTGCTCTGTTTCGAGGCGCATGTAGTCACTGCGGGTAACCAGGCCCAGTAATTCTGTGTTAGCCGTAATCGGTAAATGATGAATATTGTTCTGCATCATCAACAATGCCGCCTCGTAGGCGGTAGCACTGGCATCAAGAAGGGTCGGCTCCGTCGTCATGATCGCCTCGACCGGCGCATCGATGGAAAAGTCGGACGCAACGACGCGGCTACGCAAGTCGCGGTCCGTGACGATACCCGACATCTGCCCGTTCCGGGTTATCAACATTGCGGAGACTCGTTCTTTGACCATCTTTGCGGCTGTTTCGCGAATGCTCGCTGACACGTCGATTGTGACCGGCTTTCGGGTAACGAGTTGGCTGACGCTCTTGGCGGAGGCCCCCCGAATTTGTTTTGTGATGGGCTGCATCGCCTGGCGATGCACCCGGTGCGACAGTGCTCGATTGAAGAACGTGTCGAACTCGGGGCAACCACTTCGCAGATCGCGAAAAGCGTCGCCATTGAGGTGATACAACAGTGTGTCTTCGATCGCCGTCGAATGGTTGCGCACGGGCGCGTTATTCATCAGTGACGGAAACCCGAAGCAGTCACCCTCCGCAAGCCGTGCTACCAGTTCGCCGTCCTCGCCGCGTAGTTCGATGGCACCGCTGCGAACGATATGCAAGGTAGAAGTCGTCGTCCCGATCTGCATGATGTCCTGTCCGTTTCGATAGTACGCAACGGAAATGGCTAGCGCGGCAGCATGAACCAAGTCACTGCTCAGGTGATCGAATCCCGGCAGTCCCCTCAGGAAACGTTCAATGTCTGGAATTTCGTTCATGTCCGGATTGTGACATGAAGAACCCGTTTTTCGCAGTCGAATTTCAAAGCCGACCTCGTATCCGCAGACTCACCTAATACCAATGTCTAATGCGAATGTGGTGCGCCGGCAGCAAAATAACTGCTGAAGAGTCGGGCGCTGTCGTGAACGACTGCAATCTCCGTGGAGGTTTCCATGAGCGACGTTTTTCCAATCAATTCATATTACCGGGAGCACGCTTTTATTGATGAATCGGGCTATGCGACCTTGTATCAACGTTCAATAGAGGACAACGAGGGATTCTGGCGCGAGCAGGCAGCGATCATCGACTGGGTCAAACCGTTTACAAAAGTCAAAGAGGTCTCATTCGCCAAGAATGATCTGCATATTCGTTGGTTCGAAGATGGTGAACTCAACGTCTGCTACAACTGCGTTGATCGTCACCTCGTCGACAAACGGGATCAGCCCGCAATTATCTGGGAGGGTGACGACCCCGGTAATGACAAGACCATCACCTACGGCGAGTTACACGCACGTGTCTGTCGCTTCGCGAACGTGCTGAAGTCGCTGGGAGTCACGAAAGGCGACAGGGTCACGATCTACATGCCGATGATTCCTGAAGCGGCCATCTCGATGTTGGCGTGCGCGCGCATTGGGGCGATACACTCGGTCGTGTTTGGCGGGTTTTCACCAGAAGCATTGGCGGGCCGCATCATTGACTGCGAATCCAGCGTCGTGATTACGGCCGACGAGGGTCTGCGGGGCGGCCGCAAAGTCGCGCTGAAAGACAACGTGGACGCGGCGGCGGCCAAAGAAGGCGTCACGACGCTGCAACGTGTCCTGGTTGTACGCAACACGGGCGGTGAAGTTCATTGGGATGCCGGCCGTGATGTCTGGTTGCACGAGGCAGAATCGACCGTCGATGACGACTGTCCCGTGGAAGTCATGGGAGCCGAGGATCCGCTGTTTATTCTCTACACGTCGGGCTCAACGGGGACACCGAAGGGCGTACTGCACACCAGCGGCGGTTACCTTGTCTATGCCGCGTTGACGTTCAAGTATGTATTCAACTATGAGCCGGGCGATATCTACTGGTGCACGGCCGATGTTGGATGGGTGACAGGACACTCGTACATCGTTTATGGCCCGTTGGCTATCGGGGCGGTCAGCCTGATGTTCGAGGGATTGCCGAACTATCCCGATGCAAGCCGCTTATGGCAGGTGTGCGACAAACACCAGGTGAATATCTGCTACACGGCGCCGACGGCAATACGAGCGTTGATGCGCGAGGGTGACGAGCCCGTCAAGCGGACATCCCGACGCAGTCTTCGCCTGCTCGGTTCGGTTGGTGAGCCCATCAATCCGGAAGCATGGCACTGGTATTACGAGGTAGTCGGCGAAAAACGCTGCCCGGTGGTGGACACCTGGTGGCAAACAGAAACGGGCGGCATCCTGATCAGCCCCCTGCCCGGGGCGACAGCGCTGAAACCCGGATCCGCGACATTCCCACTGTTCGGCATTCAGCCGGCAATCGTCGATGGCGACGGCGGCGTTCGGGAAGGCGCAACGTCTGGCAACCTGGTAATTCTGGACAGCTGGCCTGGCCAGATGCGTACGGTCTATGGTGATCATCAGCGTTTTATTGATACGTATTTCAGCACCTTTGAGGGGCGGTACTTTACGGGCGACGGTGTGCGGCGTGACGAGGATGGCTATTACTGGATCACGGGCCGCGTTGACGATGTCCTCAATGTGTCGGGACACCGTATGGGCACGGCCGAGGTCGAGAGTGCACTGGTTTCTCATGAAGCCGTGGCTGAAGCAGCCGTTGTCGGATATCCGCATGAAATCAAGGGGCAGGGCATCTATGCCTACGTCACCCTGATGGAGGGCGCGGCGCCGAGCGATGAACTGGAGGCCGAGCTGCGCCGCTGGGTGCGCAAGGAGATTGGCCCGATCGCGACGCCGGATATGCTTCAATGGGCGCCGGGACTACCGAAAACTCGTTCCGGCAAAATCATGCGACGCATTCTGCGCAAAATCGCAGAGAACGACTATGGCACCCTGGGCGATACGTCCACGCTGGCAGATCCCGCCGTCGTCAACAGCCTGATTGAAAACCGCCGGAACCGATAGGGACTCGACTTTTTACGATGTCACGGACCACAAGCACGATAATAATAGCGGACGATCATCCACTGTTCCGCGAGGCGCTGACTCACGCCATTAGAAACTGTATTGCAGACGCGAATATCGTCGAGGCAGACAGTCTCGACTCATTGCAACGAGTAGTGGCGGAGAACGAACGGGCGGACTTGCTGCTCCTCGATCTCAATATGCCCGGCGTAGTTGGCTTCTCGGCGCTGGCATACATTCGTAGCACCTACGAGACCCTGGCCACTGTCATCGTATCAGCTACCGATGATCCATCGGTCATCCGGCGCGCCATCCAACACGGTGCAAGCGGATTTATTCCGAAGTCTTCATCGATAACGGACATTGAAGCAGCGATCGGCGACGTACTCCAGGGAGAGCTGTGGTTGCCGCCGGGCACGGTCCTGCACGATCAAAAACTCGGTGGCGCCGAGGCGGATGTGGCCGCCGCGTTAAGCACGCTAACGCCGCACCAGTTTCGGGTTCTCCTGATGCTCAGCCAGGGCCTGATGAATAAGCAGATTGCTTACCAACTCGGTGTGTCTGAAGCGACCGTAAAGGCCCACGTAACGGCGGTACTCAGAAAGCTGAAGGTTTCCAATCGCACTCAGGCCGTGCTTGCGCTGCAAAAGCTGACGCTGGATGCCAATAACAGTGAGCAATCGCCTGTTTTCGCAACGTAGGCA
>JAOTUU010000085.1 GCA_029863705.1 Gammaproteobacteria bacterium | reverse complement strand
ATTGATCATGGGGCATACGGACGTCGTCGGTGTGCAGGCGGATCGTTGGACCGAAGATCCATTCGGTGGTCTTCGAAAAGATGGCTGGGTCTACGGCCGTGGCTCGTTGGACGATAAGGACAACGCAACAGCCGGGCTGATGATGATGATCTTGCTCAAGCGCTATGGCGTAGATCTGGATCGGGACATTATTTTCCTGGCCGAATCCGGTGAGGAGGGCACGCCGGAGGTCGGTATCAACTTCATGGTCGAAAATCACTGGGACGTGATTGCGGCAGAGTACTGCCTGGCCGAAGGCGGCAGCGGCATCCTCGAGGATCACGGCGTTAGTGTCGTAGGCGTCCAGACGACCGAAAAAATGCCACGTCGTGTGACGTTGGTCGCCCGTGGCACCGCTGGACATGGATCCGTACCCAGGATCGACAACGCTGTTGCGACTCTGGCGCGCGCCGTTGCCAAGGCCGATGCCTGGGAAACTGAAATGCGCCTCAATGAGACCACCAAGGCCTACTTCGAGAGGCTGGCGACAATATCCTCACCCGAAGACGCCTTCCGATACGAAAACGTGGCAAATCCGGAAGAAACGGCCGCGATACAACAGCATTTCAAGGAGACCTTTCCGTATCACTATTCAGTTCTGAGGACTTCGGTTGTTCCGACGATCATCAACGCGGGTTTCCGGAAAAACGTGATTCCATCGGAAGCAACCGCGATGCTCGACATTCGAATGTTGCCCGATGAGGACATGGACGCATTTTACGCCAAACTCGCAGAAGTCATGGACGAGCCGAATGTCGAAATTATTCCGGAACGAATATATCGCCCGGCAGCACCACCGTCCGGCATAGACAACGAAATGTTTGGGAGTCTGGAACGCGCAGCAAACAGCATGTACCCAGATGCGATTGTATTACCGACGATGTCGACAGGCGCAACCGACATGTCTCAGGTCAGGGCCATGGGCGTTTCAGCGTACGGAATCGGACCGATCCGAAGCATTGAGGAGCTTAACAGCGGTAACGGTGCACACAGCGACAATGAACGTGTATCGGAGGAGGCCCTGGTCGATTTCGTCAAGTTCATGTGGACCGTCGTTATCGATATTGCAGCATCTAACTAGTGCCCGGCATAACACTGAAGTACCAGCCATACAGCGCTGTCCAAAACAGAACATGCAGTATCTGCAGGTGACGCATACCTAGCTTCCGACTCAAGAGCTTGCTGATGCCGCTGGCCACCAGGCTGACAAGCAAGAATCGGATCAGCCGGGCGGGAAGGCTGATTAGCAGGAAAATGCCAAGGCCGTGGCCGATGCTTGCGGCCTCGACCGCATAAATTTTGTACGGTGTTCCGCTCAGCGGTCCCAGGAAGAGGGCTTTCAAGCCCGATGTGTGCAGCTGAGATCTCACATTCTCGATCATCCCATCATTGATCGCAGGCAAAGCCGTAAACAGGGCCCGGGCAGGTTCCGGGTCATGCTGACCAACGAACCAAAGAATGCAGCCACCGGCCAGCGCGCCGCCGGTGACCCAGAGGCAGGCAAGAAGAGCGTGTTTACGGGACCGCAGCGCGATCCAACTCAAGAGTACATCCGGCACGATAAAGAAGACCGTTGCTTCGGCAAACCCCCAAAAGGCGGCGAGAGCGTTGGTTCGACTGCACTTCATTTCAGGCAGACAGTTCCTGTAGAGCTTTTGACGATCGATTGATCACGGTTACTGCCGTAAGGACAGCGACTATCGCCAACGCGATATTGGCCCACTGTTGGAGATTGATGCCCAGGCCTAGCAGCAGAGCGAGCAATCCAAATACAAAAGCGCGATCGCTCTTGCCCATTGGCCCGTCATACCGACGGCTGGCTCCTATCTGAACCGCGACGATACCGGCCATTTCAGTGAGGATTGACAGCACAACTATAGCCACGACAAGCGACGGCGAGATGCCGGGTACGAACGCAAACGGCAGATACAACGCAGCGTCTGCTAACACGTCGCTGAGTTCGTTCAAAATTCCGCCCAACGCGCTTTGCATGCCGTGCTCGCGCGCGAGCATGCCATCGATTGCATTTAGCGCCATGCGGAGGAAAAGCCATATTGGTATCAAAAGGGCAGCCGATCTTGCGCTCGGGTACAACGCGAATACTGCGCCGACCACGACCGATACGATTAAAGCAACGACCGTTACCTGATTGGCTGTTATGCCCACATTTGCCAGCGCCTTACACAGTGGCCTCAAGAGATTTTGAAACGCCGGCTTAAGGTCATAAATGGTCATCCGTTGCTTCTCCCAAGTTCAGCGACGCGTTCTTCAAGGTCATGACAAATCTCACGAACAGATGCGCTTGTCTTATCGAGATGCGAATACGACCTGGATTCACCGATTCGCAAATGTAAACGACGAGGGCGTGGCAAAAGCACTCCCTTTGGCCACGCACCCAGCCCACCTTCAAGGTAACAGGGAATGACGGGCAACTCAGTACCCACCACCAGTCGAGCAATGCCTGAGCGAAATCGCCCCATCTCGCCGGTCGTTGTGCGTGTTCCTTCAGGGAAGATGATCAAAATATTGCCATCATTCTCGAGCAGCCTGGAACAGACCGTTAGACTTTCTGCGCCTTTGGCTTTGCGATCAAACGGCAGGGCATTGATCAGAACCGCGGAAATAGCGCTGCGCGGGAGGTTAGAGAAAAAATAGTCGGCGGCGGCCGCGGGAAACGCCCTGTGAACCTGCTTGAGTGGCACCGAGCACAACATGCAGAGTGTGTCGAGGTGACTGGTATGGTTGCAGACCAGGATATAGGAACCGCTTGCAGGTAAGTGATCTCGGCCATCAATGCGCATTCGATGATAGACACGCATCCACCCTCGTAGCAGCAGCGCCGCAATCGACCGGATTGCATAGACCAGCATGTAGGGTTGCCGCGGAAAATTCTGCAGGTGTTCTGACATCGATTCATCGATGTCAGGTGGAGGATGGTATTCCCATTCGTCCATCGCGATTGCCTGTTAGCGGATGCCGTGAATCCAGCGAATGACATGGAAAAATATAGGCGCAACGAAAATCATGCTGTCGATGCGATCCAGGATGCCGCCGTGCCCCTGAATGAGAACGCCCATGTCTTTAATGCCGATATCTCGTTTGATATAGCTAATCACAAGATCTCCAAGTTGACCTCCGATGCCAACAATCAGGCCAACCAGAACAAGATCCCAAGGCTCAAAATGCGGGAAGGAGAACCATAGCATCCATGGAACCAGCAACGAGACAAAGACAGCGCCGATCGCGCCTTCAATGGTCTTATTCGGGCTGATGTTGTCCCTGAGTTTGTGTTTGCCAAAAAGTTTGCCACATGTAAACGCCGCAATATCATTGATCTCCACAGCGAAAACCAGGTACAGGATGTAGCCGTAGGCATAATTCGTATTTGCGAGGAAGCCGAGATGGCTGAACATCCACCCAAAATATAGAAAGCCAACAATAGCCAGCGCAACTTGTTGGAGCTGCCCTTTGGAACGATTGCGCAGAATCGGAACCAGCAGTATTGCAGCGGCCACATAGGCAGGCAGCGTTATGAACAGACCGAACCAACCAGGGTAGTTCAGGCGCGGGTCGCTCACGATTGAAGCGACACCAAGAAGCACTATCGCGAGATATACGAGCCCGGTTAGCCACCAGTCTTCATACAGGCCAGTGGCTCTCGCGAATTCCTTGAAGCCAAACATCGCCAGCAGTGCGACGCCGACGATCGTAGCCGTTCTTCCAAGCAGGATCGTACCCAAAACCAGCGGAACCATGACCAGCCAGCCCCGGTAGGTTCTCCACACCGATGAAACGTTTTTACCGAGGGCGGTCATCAGCCCGAGCAATAGACCGGCGACAGCAAGAAGTCCAACAATAACCATGACGTAGGTTAGGAAAATATCGTTCGAAATGGCCGCACTGAAAGTCATTATCTATTTCCCCATTAGATACATGCCGGCGATCAGCAGGCTCATGCCTGCGGCGTTAATCGGTTTGATTGGTGTTCCGTAGACTAACAGCGCGATCACCGCCGCCCAAATAAAAGTCGTGGCGTAGATGGGGTAAAGAACGGTCAACGAGCCTCCTTTTTTGAAAGCGGCCACGAACAGGACCATTACGGCCACGTAGCAGAGCACCCCGATCAGCAAACGGAGGTTGAGCAAATAGCTGGTGACCGATCCGCCGGCCAGGTCGGCGCCGGACTTGTAGAGGTACTGTCCGAGCGCGCCCAGAAATGAGGCAACCAGGAAAAAGACAATAGAGATTGCGGGGGTCGACATAGGCTCACTCACTGCAAAATTATTTGACGGACAATAGCATGGGAGAGCCACCCCATCGGCAGGGAGTTTCGCACCCCGCTTGTTGCTTCCGCTCGAAAAGGGCACTGTATGCCGCTGGAGGAAATCGATGGCCATCAAGAACATGCTCGACTCGAAAAAGGGTCGATTTATTACCTTCGGAATTCTATACGTTAGCGAAGGAATACCGCTTGGATTCGCCGCTGTGGCCATGGCGGCGTACATGAGACGCGAGGGAATGGACGTCGCTCAAGTCGGTGCTTTCGTTGCGTCGTTCTACCTGCCTTGGGCGTTCAAATGGGCTTGGGCACCACTGGTCGATCTTATCGGCTTGAAGCGATTCGGTGGCCGCAAGGCCTGGATAGTCATTTGTCAGGTGCTGATGATCGTCACTTTGTTTGCGGTAGCTCAGGTCGACCACTCAAAATATTTCGATTTGTTGATTACGCTTGTCATCGTGCATAACGTATTCGCAGCGACGAATGACGTCGCTATCGATTCCCTGGCGGTTAACTCGTTGCTCCCCGAAGAGCGCGGCCAGGGCAACGGATTTATGTTCGGTGGCGCGTATATAGGGCAGGGGCTTGGAGGTGGCGGAGCCATGTTCGTGTCCGAGTTGTATGGCTTTGATGTCTCATTTCTGTACGTCAGCCTGCTACTTTCTATAGTGCTGCTCTTTACGTTGTTCTTCGTCAAAGATCCAACGGCCTTATCTATGGTTGTTGAGAAATCTGCGGACATCTGGAAGAAGTTCAAAGAGTCGATCGGTGGCTTCTTGCGTGAGTTGCATACCGGCTTTTTCAAATCCGGTTCAGGTCCGCTGGTCGGCGTTTTCTTCGCACTGTTGCCATTTGGTGCGATGGCGCTGTCATCAGGAGTTTCTACAACATTGCAGGTCGACATCGGCATGTCTGATGGACAGATTGCGAAACTCAATATTTACAGCACCATTGTGTCGGGCTTGGGTTGTGTCCTTGGTGGATGGCTGGCCGATCATCTCGGTCGGCGCAAAATGTTGGCCGCCTTTTACACGATGACGATTTTTCCTGCCTTATATATTGGCTTCATGCTGGGTGGTGATTCCGGTTTGGACGGTATCACCGCGCAACAGTACTTCACCGCCGCTTTACTGTTTTACCTGGCGATGGGAATGCACTATGGCACGAGTGCTGCCATATTTATGGGACTAACCAATCCGACGATTGCTGCGACACAATTTACGGGCTTCATGGCCTTGCGGAACCTGACGATTTCATACACAAACGCGTGGCAGGGGGCGGCCGTTGGTGCGTGGGGCTATAGCAAGATGTTCTACATCGATGCGGCCTTGGCGATAATTCCGATTCTGGTAATTCCCTTCCTCGCCGAACGAAAAACCAGGGAAGTTCCACCATCTGCGGGAGCGCCGTTACCGCAGGCCGGTTAGTCGGGCAGATTCAGGCACTCGCAGAAAAACTCTACGCTATTTTTCGGTCCAGCCGGGCCCACGCACGACTCGGCCCGGAGTGGCACCCGTGTGCTCGCCATCCCTCAGGACTTGCTCGCCGTTGACGAATACGTGCAGCATTCCGGTTGCGTACTGGTGCGGCTCAACAAAAGTGGCATGGTCCTGGATCGTCTCGGGATCGAATACCACGACGTCGGCATAAAAGCCTTCCTTCAACTCGCCACGACTGTCGATTCTCATAGTTTGTGCCGGCAGCGCGGCCAGCTTGCGAATGGCCTCTTCGAGCGAAATCAGGCTTTCCTCGCGGACGTATTTGGCGAGTACTCGGGCAAAACTTCCGTAGGCGCGCGGGTGCGGGTTGCTATTCAGGAATACGCCCTCCGATGCCAGCGACGCTGCGTCTGAATTGAAGCTAACCCAGGGCAGGGCAACCGCTTTTCGAACGACATCTTCGGATTGTGAAAAGTACACTGTGCCGATGCGGCTGCCGTCTTCAATGATCAGGTCCATGATCGTTTCTTGCGCGGTCGTACCCCGCATTTTTGCGACGTCAGCCACGGTCTTGCCTGTCAGCGGTTTCAATGCGTCGGACTTGAAGCTGGCAAGCAAAATATTATCCGGTGAGCCGGGAGCTAAAAACATGTTCTCCCACTCATCCGATTCTTCTGCCATCTCACGCGCAATCCGCTCCCGCAGGGCGGGGTCCCGCATGCGCTGGAGCGAAGCATCGAATCCACCTTCCTGCACCCATGGTGGAACCGCTGCGTTGAGACCGGTGGAGCTGGCCGGGTAGGTGTAAACGTCTGCGGTGATTTCCAGGCCCTCGGCTTGGGCACGCTCGACCATCGCAACTGCTTCATCGAACAAATGCCAGTTTGACCGTCCGGCGGACTTGAGATGATAAATCTCGGCACGAATCTTCGCATCGCGTGCAATTGTAAGGAGTTCTTCGATCGCCGCGATCATGTGCGCGCCTTCATCCCGGATGTGGGAGATGTACATGCCGTTGTATTCGGCAGCCACTTCGGACAAAGCGATCAGTTCATCAGTCTTCGCGAAATGGCCGGGCGGGTAAATCAGCGACGAGGCCACACCTAAGGCACCATCTTCCATGGCCTCGCGTACGAGGCTGCGCATCTGATCGAGTTCCTGTGGCGTTGGTTCACGGTTTTCATAACCGATGACGTACTTGCGTGGCGTAGCAGCACCGATGAACGATGCCACGTTTGGGGAGATACCGCGTCTTTGCAGAAACTCGAGATACTCGTCCAGTGTCGTCCATTCGATGTCGTAGTGAATATCACCTTGTTGCTGAGACATAGCCGTCTTCATTTCGGCATTCAATGGCCCCATGGACGATCCTTCGCCCATGATTTCCAGCGTCACGCCTTGTCGGATATCACTTTGTGAGCGACCGTCTTCAATCAGCGATTCATTTGCCCAGGACATCATATTTATGAAGCCAGGTGCCACTGCCTGGCCCTTTACATCGATCTCGATCGGCGCTGTTGCCTCACCGATATCGCCAATGGCTGCGATTCTGTCACCGTCAAATGCCACATCACCGACGTATGGCTCCTCGCCGCTACCGTCATATATGTTGCCGCCACGAAGAATTACGTCGTAAGAGCCTGGTGACGTGCATGCCGCAACGAAGCAGTATGCAATAGCACTGGCCGCCACGGTTATGATGACTTTGTACAGCTGCATGGTCTTTACCTCTGGGAACACGGGCGCTTTGTTTCGTCGAACGCAAATTGCAGATATCGCTGAGGAGTCTAATCGAATCAGGGATCAATAGCCGGCCAAACAGGAAAACGAGGCACCCGAACTGAGGGGGCGTGGCCGGACTCAGGTTCTGCTGCCAGAAAAAAGGCCTTCGAATGAAGGCCTTCTCAATGTTTGGCTCCCCGGGGCGGACTCGAACCACCGACAAGTTGATTAACAGTCAACCGCTCTACCAACTGAGCTACCGGGGAATGGTATTTGCTACGTCATGCGGGGCGCGATTCTGGTCTAGCCCTCGTGCGAAGTCAAGCCGTCACAGCCCGTTTTATCCGCTCAACCGCTTCCGTTAGCATTTCACGCGAGCACGCGAAAGACAGTCGCAAGTAGCCTTCCGCGCCAAAGGCGCTTCCAGGCACCACAGCGACGTCACCCTCCCGGATAAGGTAACTGGCCAGATCGGCATCGGTTGCGAGCTTCAGGTTCTTCATTGCGTCGAGGACTCTTGGAAACGCATAAAAAGTACCCTCGCCGGGGCGGCACTCGAAACCAGGGACCTTGTTCAGTTCAGGTATCAGGAAATCGTGCCGTGCTCGATAGGCGGCGACCATCTCGCTGACAACCAATTGAGACCCGTCAAGGGCCGCCTGAGCGGCGATTTGGGAGACGCTGCACGGGTTCGAGGTACTTTGGCTCTGCACCGTTTTCATCGCCGAAATCAGCTCCTGCGGGCCGGCGGCGTAACCAATTCGCCAGCCGGTCATCGCGTAGGCTTTCGATACCCCATTTATGACCACGGTGCGAGCGGCGAGCGCCGGGCAGGCCGCGGCAAACGTGACGAACGGCTCGCGTCCCCAGTGAATATGCTCATAGATATCGTCGGAGGCAATTACGATGTCGTCGTGCCCTGCCAGCACGTCACCAAGCGCCTGCAACTCTGCTTCGCTGTAGCTTGCGCCCGTTGGATTTGAGGGACTATTCAGAAAAAACAGCTTGGTCTTATCCGTGATGGCATTACGGAGTTGCCGCGGCGTGATTTTAAAGTCCTCATCGAGTCCTGCTTCAATAGTGACGGGCTCAGCGCCCGCCAGCAGAACCATGTCAGGGTAGGAAACCCAGTACGGCGAAGGAATGATTGCCTCGTCACCGGGTCCAAGGAGCGCCTGACACAGGTTGTAAAGCGCCTGCTTTGCACCCGAGCTGACGACAATCTGCGTCGCTGCGTAGGAGAGGCCATTATCACGATCGAATTTTCGGGCAATCGCCGCTTTGAGCTCAGCCGTGCCATCGATCGGAGTGTATTTGGTTGCGCCCGATTGGATGGCGCCGATTGCTGCGTCTTTTATCGCTTGGGGCGTATCGAAATCAGGTTCGCCGGTGCCAAGGCTAATGATGTCCCGGCCGGCGGCCTTGAGTTCCGTCGCAAGCGCCAGCACAGCGCTTGTCGGCGAGGGCTTCACCCGCGTCATTCTGTTTGAAACTGATAAACTCACTCGCTTGCCTCCGCACAGCCGATAATGATGGTACGTCAAACGACACAACTGCCCAAGAAGAGTGCTCCGGCCGATCGTGATCGGTTGACACTCGTGTCTGATTTCCAGCCTGCCGGAGATCAGGGCAGGGCTATTGAAGGCCTCCTTGATGGACTAAATGATGGCCTGGCACGGCAAACCCTGCTCGGTGTTACCGGGTCAGGAAAGACTTTCACCATCGGCAATGTCATTGAACGTACGCAGCGACCCGCGATGATTCTGGCGCCAAACAAGACTCTCGCTGCACAGTTGTATGGGGAAATGCGCGAGTTCTTTCCCAACAACGCAGTCGAATACTTTGTGTCCTACTACGACTACTACCAGCCCGAAGCTTATGTTCCGAGTTCAGATACGTTTATTGAGAAAGATGCTTCGGTCAACGAGCACATTGAACAGATGCGGCTGTCGGCAACCAAGGCGCTGATCGAACGTCCTGATGCAATCATCGTCGCGACGGTGTCCGCGATTTACGGTCTCGGTGACCCGGAAGCGTACTTCAGCATGGTGCTGCACCTTACGCGCGGCGATCGTGTCGATCAGCGCAAGATTCTTCGGCGCCTCGCGGAGCTTCAGTACCAGCGCAATGAGTTAGATCTGTCGCAGGGCACATACCGCGTGCGCGGTGATGTTATCGATGTGTTCCCGGCCGATTCCGAGCGCGATGCGGTTCGAATTGAGCTGTTTGACGACGAAATCGAATCTCTGGCGTATTTCGACCCGCTGACGGGGGAGGTGTCAGCCCGGGTGCCTCGACTCACGATCTTCCCTAAAACGCATTATGTAACGCCCAGGGAAAAGCTGCTTGAGGCGTGTGAGCACATAAAGGTCGAGCTCAAAGATCGACTGGAGTACCTCCGAAAGCATCAAAAACTCTTGGAAGCTCAAAGACTTGAACAACGAACTTTATTTGATTTAGAGATGATACGCGAGCTCGGCTACTGCTCTGGCATTGAGAACTACTCGCGCTACCTGTCGGGTCGGCAAGAGGGCGAGCCGCCGCCGTGCCTGTTCGACTATCTCCCGGAACATGCCTTGTTGGTTATTGACGAAAGTCACGTCACGGTGCCGCAGCTTGGCGCGATGTACAAAGGCGACCGATCGCGTAAGGAAACTCTCGTCCAGTACGGATTCCGGCTGCCATCCGCACTCGATAACCGACCGCTGCGATTCGATGAGTTTGAGCAGCTCGCGCCGCAGACGATTTTCGTCTCGGCGACGCCCGGCAACTACGAAAACGAGCACACGGACAACACGGTTGAACAGCTGGTTCGGCCAACCGGGCTGATCGACCCGCGGATTGACGTTCGACCCGCAAAAACCCAGGTTGACGACGTACTCTCGGAAATCACCAGGCGCGTCGCCAATGGTGAGCGCGTGCTCATCACGACGTTAACGAAACGCATGTCGGAGGACCTCACGGATTACCTCGCGGAGCATGGCAAACGTGTGCGTTACCTGCATTCCGATATTGGCACCGTTGAGAGGACCGAAATCATTCGCGATCTGCGGCTTGGTGTTTTCGATGTGCTTGTGGGCATCAACTTGTTGCGAGAGGGGCTGGATATGCCTGAGGTCTCACTGGTTGCGATACTCGATGCGGACAAGGAGGGTTTCCTTCGCTCAGAACGTTCTCTGATCCAGACGATCGGCCGCGCAGCACGCAATATCAACGGCACCGCTATCCTGTATGCCGATCGAATGACCGGTTCAATGCAAAAGGCCATCGAGGAAACAGGACGCCGGCGCGAGCGGCAGGTCGAGTACAACGAGAAACATGGGATAACGCCGGCGACGATTGTCAAGCGAGTTGCTGACATCATGGAGGCCGCGCACCCATCTCCCCGGTCCGGACACCAGCGGGTGGCTGAGGAGGGCGCCGAATATGAGAGCATGACACCAGAACAGCTCATGAAACGGGCCGTCAAGCTCGAGAAGCAGATGCTCAAAGCTGCGCGGGATCTGGAATTTGAGGAGGCGGCACGGTTGCGGGACCTGATACACAGTATTCGGCAAAAGGCTCTGGGGCTCACCCAAGACTAAGTGGGCGAGAGGTCTTGCACACCGCAGGTGGCTTGAGTATCGTATGCCGCCCGTCGCTGGGGCAGCGTAATTAGTGAGGGCGATTAGCTCAGGGGTAGAGCGCCACGTTGACATCGTGGAGGTCGCAGGTTCGAAACCCGCATCGCCCACCAGTTCCGCGACCGCAGCCGAGCGTTGCGGATAGACAACAAAATGCCTTATATTTTTAGAAAAACAATCGCTTCCACGGTTGTTTCTTATCATCTGGCTATATAGAATCGCGTTCCCGCACTCGCTGCGGCGCCTTGATGCGCCCAGCGGCTGCGCTGGATTGTTGAGCACTGGAGGATCTGAGTATCGCAGCTACAAAGCGCGTACGGCGTAACGAAGAAATAGATGCAGTCGAAGTCCGGGTAATTGACGCGGAAGGTGAGCAGGCAGGAGTGATGCCGCTGGCCGATGGAATTGAATTGGCAAAGGGCGTTGGACTGGATCTGGTGGAAGTTTCGCCAACAGCGGAGCCGCCGGTTTGCCGCGTGATGGATTTTGGCAAGTATCTGTTCGAGCAGAACAAGAAACAGCAACACTCCAAGCGCAAGCAAAAGCAGGTTCATGTAAAAGAGATTAAGTTCCGCCCAGGCACGGACGAAGGTGATTACCAAATCAAACTCCGTAAACTGGTGCAGTTTCTTGAAGTAGGTGATAAGACGAAAGTCACTTTAAGGTTTAGAGGCCGTGAGATGGCGCACCAGGAACTCGGTGCGAATCTTCTGGCCAGGGTCCGTAGTGACCTTGAAGAGTACGGTGTGGTTGAACAAATGCCGCAGATGGAAGGGCGGCAAATGATCATGGTGATTGCACCGAAGAAACACTGAGTAAAAAAGCTGACTGCGGTTAACGACAGCCGCACAACGCATATCCCGCCTGTAGCGGCCGGACGTTCCGGTACGTAACAAGGCCCGTAAAGTGGAGAATACAATGTCGAAGATGAAGACCAACCGAGGCGCTGCCAAGCGCTTCAGCAAGACGGGCAAGGGTGGCTTTAAGCGATCCCAGTCCCACCTCAATCACATTCTTACGAAGAAGAAATCGAAGCGTAAGCGCCACCTGGGTATGACACTGCAGGTTGCGGACAGCGACGTGAAGAGCGTGCGACGCATGCTCCCTTACGCCTA
>JAOTUU010000084.1 GCA_029863705.1 Gammaproteobacteria bacterium | reverse complement strand
CCGCCAAAATACGGCGTCGCATGGGACGCCGTTGGGACAAGTTGCACTACAGCGCTTACGTCGTTGCCGTTCTTGGCGTTTGGCATTACTGGTGGCAGGTCAAGAAAGATACCAGCGACGCATGGATCTATGCGGTCATTCTGGCGGTGTTGCTCGGATATCGGATCTGGAAGCGATTTCGAAAACCAGAAAAAAACCGGGGCGGCTAGCAGTCGCCCCGGCTGTCACTGCTGCGTCAGTCGTCGTCAGGCAACTTCCACAGTGTGGCGTTCCGCCGCCTGCGTTTTCGGAAGAACAACTTTCAGGATGCCATCCTTCAGTTCTGCCTTGATGTGTTCAACATCAACATCAACCGGCAGAGCTACTGTCCGCATGAGCTCACCGTAACCGAGTTCATGACGATAGAACGTATCCTTCCTTTCCTCTTCCTCAAACTCCCTCTCGGCCTCAATCGTCAGGCGATCGCCCGAGATTGTGACTTCGACGTCGTCTTTTTCGACACCAGGCAGTTCCGCCCGAACCACGAGCTCTTTTTCTCGATCAAGAATATCGACTCGGAAACTTCTCTCAAAATCGATACCCATTGGCCATTTCAGACCAAAAGGCTCAAACGTCTCCATCCAGCGGCGTGGTGGGAAGTCCTCGAAGAACTCCTCCATGCTGTGGGTGAGAGGCGCGGTCCGTTTTACGTCAATTGCCCCTTTGCGGGGCTCAATCTTATGAAGAATTGACATTAAGCTCACCTCCTTCCCATACATCACTGGCGATCTTCCGCCAGCTCACCAGATATAGGCCCTATGTCCAACAAACCACATCCGGGAAACTCCGGATTGTAATCTCCGCAGAACCGGTGTTAACTGAGAGAACGTGTTACGAAATCGGTTCCTGGCACGTGTGCACCAAGCGAACTATTGAAGCGCTCTTCTGCTTCTGACTACGATGTCCCGGATTTTTGGCTGAGCTCTTCGGCAAGTTGCTCGCGCAGAACGAATTTCTGGACTTTGCCTGTGACCGTCATCGGGAATTCTTCGACGAAGAAGACGTAGCGAGGAATCTTGAAATATGAAAGTTGGCCGCGACAAAATTCCTGAATCTCTTCGGCTGTCGCGCGTTCGCCTTCGCCCAGTTTAATGCAGGCCGCAATCTCTTCACCAAATTTCGGATCCGGCACACCGACGACTTCGACCTGGTCAACCTTGGGGTTGGTGTAGAGAAAATCCTCGATCTCGCGGGGGTAAACATTCTCACCACCACGTATCAGCATGTCTTTGCTGCGACCAACAATGCGGACGTAACCCGCTTCGTCCATCGTTGCGATATCGCCAGTGTGCATCCAGCGATCCTGCTTGCCATCATCCCAATAACCAAGCATGACATTGTAGCCACGAACGCATAATTCACCCGGTTGGTCCAGCGCAACGATTAGCCCGTCTTCGTCGACGATCTTGATTTCGGTATGCGCCAGCGCACGGCCCACAGTGCCAACGCGAAGTTCGATCGGATCGTCGGGCAACGTTTGCGTGGACAGCGGCCCGGTTTCGGTCATGCCGTAACCGATAGTGACCTCGCTCATTTGCATGTCGTCGATAACTTCGCGCATGAGCTCAACAGGACATGGCGCCCCGGCCATAATGCCGGTACGGAGGCTGCTCAGATCGTATTGTTCAAAGCCTGGATCATCCAGCATCGCAATAAACATTGTCGGGACGCCGTGCAATGCGGTGCAGGCCTCTGCTTCGATAACCTGTAGCGTCGATTTAGCTTCGAAGGCTGCCCCCGGGAACACGATAGCCGCGCCGGTCGTCGCGCATAACAGTGTTCCAAGGACCATGCCGAAGCAGTGGTACATCGGCACCGGTATGCACAAACGGTCCTTCTCGGTGAACCTCAGGATATCCGCCGACATCCGCGCGTTATTGATCATGTTGTGGTGTGTCAGCGTTGCGGCCTTGGGTGCCCCGGTCGTACCACTGGTAAATTGAATGTTGACCGCTGCATCGAAATCTAACTGCTGTGCTATCGCCTCCAGCCTTTGCAGGGGTTCTTCGGCAGGGCGGCCGGCGACCTGCTCCAGGCTGAACATGCCCGGGATGTTCTCACTGCCAAGCTGAATAACTGTGCGCAACGCCGGAAGTCGTTCGGCGTGCAGATCGCCACAGCTTGCCGTGGCAAGCTCGGGTGCAAGTGACTGCAGCATCCCAATGTAGTCACTGGATTTGAATCGCGTCTCGGTGATTAGTCCGCGGCAGCCAACCTTGTTTAGCGCGTATTCGAGTTCGGCTTGCCGATAGGCAGGATTGATGTTGACGAGTATGAGGCCAGCGTAGGCGCTGCCAAATTGGGCGAGCAGCCATTCGGCGCGATTCGGTGCCAGCATTCCAATTCGATCGCCCGTATTAAGGCCTGTCGCTAGCAGCCCTGTCGCCAGCGCACGTGCCCGTTCGCGAAGCTCCTTCCAGCTCCAGCGTACGTCCTGATCCGTGACAACGAGGGCATCCCGGTCGGGCCAGCGGCTTGCTGCCGCATCGAGTACACCGCTTACAGTGATGCCCAACAAAGGCGGTCCAGCGCCTCCATGTGCATAGCTATTCACGAGTTTCTGATGATTCGATTTCACCGCGCGAGTATGGTCTCAGCAAGTCACCTCATACTACATTGGTACAACTACAGACTTGCTCATCGTGTTTCGAAACGAAAAAAAAGCCCGGCAATTGCCGGGCCTTTTCTGTAGGAGCGGGGCGCTGCTACAAGCAAGAGCAACTCTTACATCATGCCGCCCATGCCGCCCATTCCACCCATGTCAGGCATCGCCGGCATGCCACCAGCTTCATCCTGCGGTGCGTCGGCGACCATTGCTTCTGTGGTAAGCAAAAGCCCAGAAACCGAGGCAGCGTTTTGCAAAGCGTATCTTGTCACCTTGGTCGGGTCCAGGATACCGGCCTCGATCATGTCACCGTACTCACCCGTAGCAGCGTTGTAGCCGTAGTTGCCCTTGCCTTCGGCAACAGCATTCAGTACTACGCTTGCATCACCACCAGCATTGCGAACGATCTGGCGCAGTGGCTCTTCGATGGCGCGCTTCAGAATTGCGATGCCGACGTTCTGGTCATCGTTGTCTCCCTTGAGCTTGCCAATAGCCTTAACAGCACGAATAAACGCAACACCACCACCCGGCACAACACCTTCTTCTACAGCAGCACGGGTTGCATGCAGCGCGTCTTCAACGCGTGCTTTCTTTTCTTTCATCTCGACTTCAGTTGCGGCACCTACCTTGATAACCGCTACACCGCCGGACAGCTTCGCAACACGCTCCTGCAGTTTCTCTTTGTCGTAATCGGACGAAGATTCAGCGATCTCACCGTTGATCTGATCAACACGACCGTGAATGTCTTCAGGACGCCCTGCGCCGTCAATAATCGTCGTGTTTTCCTTGGTGATCTGGATCTTCTTCGCTTCACCAAGATCGTCAAGCGTTGCTTTTTCGAGAGACAGGCCGACTTCTTCAGAGATAACCTGGCCACCGGTCAGGATCGCGAGGTCCTGCAACATGGCTTTGCGGCGATCACCGAAGCCAGGCGCCTTAACAGCAGCAACCTTCACGATGCCACGAATGTTGTTAACTACGAGAGTCGCAAGTGCTTCGCCTTCAACATCTTCTGAAACGATAACCAGCGGTCGACCCGCTTTGGCAACGCCTTCGAGGATCGGCAACAAGTCGCGGATATTCGAGATTTTCTTGTCATATAGAAGAATCAGGGGATTCTCATGCTCAACCTGCTGGCTCTGTGCATCGTTAATAAAGTACGGCGACAGGTAACCACGATCGAACTGCATGCCCTCGACAACATCGAGTTCATTTTCGAGGCCGGAGCCCTCTTCAACTGTGATAACGCCTTCTTTGCCGACCTTCTGCATGGCGTTAGAAATAATCTCACCGATCTCAACATCTGAGTTAGCAGAGATCGAGCCAACCTGTGAAATTGCCGTATGGTCTTCACAAGGCTTCGACAACTTCTGCAGCTCGGCTACGATCGCAACAGTAGCTTTGTCGATGCCGCGCTTGAGATCCATCGGGTTCATGCCGGCAGCAACGGACTTCAGGCCTTCACGCAAAACTGCCTGCGCAAGAACCGTAGCGGTCGTTGTTCCGTCACCGGCAACATCTGATGTCTGGGAAGCAACTTCCTTGACCATCTGTGCGCCCATGTTTTCGAACTTATCATCGAGTTCGATTTCTTTAGCAACCGAGACACCATCTTTGGTGACTGTCGGTGCGCCGAAGCTCTTGTCGAGCACAACGTTGCGACCTTTCGGACCCAGCGTTACCTTCACGGCGTTGGCAAGGACGTTCACGCCAGCGAACATTTTCTGGCGCGCGTCATCACCGAAACGTACTTCTTTAGCAGCCATTTCTATTTCCTTTTTGAATCATCTGGAGCGGCGTGTGCCGCGTTCCAATCGTTAAACGGGTTAGTACAGTTACCGGGCATTCAGCCTTCGATAACTGCCATGATGTCGTCTTCTTTCATCACCAGCAGTTCGTCGCCGTCGACTTTGACTTCGGTGCCGGCATACTTGCCGAATAGCACCTTGTCGCCAACTTTGACGTCGAGGGCGCGTACATCGCCGTTCTCAAGAATCTTGCCGTTACCTGCGGCAATGATTTCGCCTTTGATCGGCTTTTCAGCCGCGGCATCGGGAATAACGATTCCACCGGGGGATGTGCGCTCTTCTTCCATGCGCTTTACGATGACTCGATCATGAAGCGGACGAATCTTCATTGGGCATATCTCCTATAAGTTATTGATTACGAACCGACTATTTTCGGTTTTCGGGTCGAGCATTATTAGCACTCGACCGCGAGGAGTGCTAATAATAGGCATGAATGGCCAAATTTCAAGCGTTTCGCGTAAGCATTTGTTGAAAAAAACCAACTGTGTCTGTGACAGTCACAAATCAAGGCGTTAAGCTGCGCCACTCCTGAATACATTTGACGACCGAAAACCGACCAATGACAGCGACCCGCTACCTGCTTCTCTTGCTCCTGACGATCAGCCTGAGCCCCCCCGCGCATGCTCAGGACGAGGAGCCGCTGCGCCCCGAAGACGCCTATCGCTACGTCCTTACCGACACAGGAACAGCCATAGAGGTCGACTGGGCGATTGAAGATGGCTACTACCTGTATCGCAACAAGCTCGGCTTTGAGAGCAACACGGCCTCGGTTGTCCTGAGCGAGCCCAGGCTGCCCGAAGGCCTGCCGCACGAAGACGAGTTCTTCGGCAAGCAGCAAATTTATCGGGAGCATTTTTATGTGAATGTCCCTTATACGATTGCGGGCGATCGGCCCGAGTCGATCGAATTCGTTGTAAAGAGCCAGGGCTGTGCCGACCTTGGCCTGTGCTATCCGCCGCAGACGTGGACCGAGACCGTCGAATTGCGGCAAACCGCCGATAAGCCGAAGCTCGATTTTGGCAGCGTAGGTGGGCTCGGCGAGAGTGAGTTCCTGCCCGTCGATGAAGCGTTCGAACCCATTGTGATTCCGGTCGACGGTAATACCGTCGATGTCACCTGGCGGATCGCCCCAGGTTATTACCTCTATAAAGACAAGATTTCCGTCAAGACTCTTGCTGATAACGTCCAACTTGGCCAGCTCGATCTGCCGAAAGGCAAACTCAAGTTCGACGAGTTCTTTGGTGAATCCGAGGTTTACGTCGAAGACGTGTTCGCGCGGCTGCCGCTGGCACGTGCAACACCCGAGGCAATGGAACTCGAGCTCGAAGTCACATATCAGGGCTGCGCCGAAGGCGGATTGTGCTACCCGCCAACAACACGCGTCATATCTACATCGTTGCCGGAAGCAAGCGCAGTCGCCGACCTGTCCTCGCTACCGCGGCGCGACGAACCCATATCTGAGCAAGGTAAGCTTGCGCAGCTGATTATCGAGGGCGGTCTCTGGGCGGTCATTGCAACATTCTTCGGGCTTGGCCTATTGCTGGCATTCACGCCATGTGTACTGCCGATGATCCCCATCCTGACAGCGATCATTGCCGGCGAGGGCGACAAGACCAGCCCGACGCGCGGCTTCATATTGGCATTTAGCTATGTCATGGGCATGGCATTGATTTATACCGCTGCAGGAATGGCGGCCGCGGCGGCCGGCGCTCAATTGCAAGCGACATTCAACCAGCCGTGGGTACTAATAGTATTTTCAGGATTCTTCGTATTACTCGCATTTGCCATGTTTGGCGGCTACGACCTGCAAATGCCGAGCGGTATTCAGAGCCGTCTCGCAGCCGTCAGCGGCAATCAGAAAAGCGGCACGACCATCGGTGCTTTTGTCATGGGTGCATTGTCCGCTCTCATCGTGACAGCGTGTGTCGCGCCTGCGCTGATAGCCGCGCTAACAGTCATGGCCCAAACGGGCGACATGGTTCGTGGCGGTGCCGCGCTATTTGCGATGAGCCTCGGCATGGGTGCACCACTGCTTCTTGTCGGCGCGGCGCAAGGTCATTTGTTGCCGAAGGCCGGCGGCTGGATGGTCGCCGTCAAGACGGCGTTCGGCTTCATGCTGCTTGGCCTCGCGATCTGGATGCTGTCGCGCATTCTGCCGGGTAGCGTCACGCTGGCACTTTGGGCCCTGCTGATTTTCATGTCGGGCGTTTTCCTCGGCGGGCTGACGACCCTCGGCCCGGATTCAAGTGCTGCGCAGAAGCTCGGTAAGGGCTTAGGATTGCTCGCAATTATTTATGGGCTATTGCTGCTGCTTGGTTCGCTCACGGGGGGTAGCAATCCACTGCGGCCGCTCTCGAGCCTGAATTTTGGGGGAGCGGGTATGGCCGTAACCGAACAACGGCACATTGAGTTCCAACGCATCAAGACCGTCGATGACCTCGATCGTGAAGTCGCAGCCGCAGCCAGCCAGGGCAAGACCGCCATGCTAGATTTCTACGCAGACTGGTGCGTATCCTGCAAGGAAATGGAGGAATACACATTCACCGACGCCGGCGTACAGGCAGCATTGGCAAATACCGTGTTGTTGCAAGCCGACGTCACCGCAAACGACGAGGCCGACCAGGCCCTGTTACAACGTTTCGGTGTCTTCGGGCCACCGACGATTATTTTCTTTGGCTCGGACGGCCAGCAACGCCACGGCTATGAGGTCGTGGGTTACATGAAAGCAATGGACTTTGTTGATCACCTGACTCAGGCGTTTAACCTGTAGGGGCGCCCCGTACTATTAGTACCTTGAGCCAATCGACTGGTTCAGTGGCGCTTGCAGGACGGGCGCGATCGCGGCTGCGGGCCGCTCCAACAAGTAAGGGGTATTTGTGCATCGATCTTTTCTAATTTTCGCGATGGGTTTTATCGCGCTCATGGCTGGTGTGCTTTTTTATGCCGCCAGAATCCCCGTCCAGGCACCAGGCGCTGTCTCCCCGGTGATGCCGCCTGTGGTTGCTGAACAGTCGCAACAAGCCGTTCATCCGTCTTTCCAGCTTCCTGACATCGAGGGTAGTCAGCGCGACTTTTCAGAATGGGGTGGCAAACATCGCTTACTCAATTTCTGGGCGACCTGGTGTGCCCCCTGTCGACGTGAGATACCACTGCTGAAGGCGTTCCAGGACGAGCACGGCGATGACGGCTTCCAGATTATCGGTATTGCGGTGGACTTTCCGGAAGATGTTGCGAGGTATGCCGAATCGGCCGAATTCAATTACCCGATACTCGTTGGCCAGGAAGATGCGATGGCGATTGCAGAAACGTCCGGTGTCGATTTCATCGGTATGCCGTTTACGATGATTGTCGCAGCCGATGGCGAGTTGCTTAACTCCCACATGGGCGAAATTCACCAGGAAGACCTCGAGCACATCGTCAAAGTTCTAACGATGCTCGACAACGGCGAGATCGACAAGGAGAGCGCGCGTAAAGGGCTCGATTTCTTGTAGTTTCGGCACTTTTTCTATCCCGGTCGCCCATCAATTCGCGGCCGTGTAAGAACCGGCCAATAGCGCCACAGGAACACGGCGAAGGCCAGCGTCCATAAGACACCCGAGACGATCATTGCCTCTCGATAAGCACCTGGCGCGATTGACGCGGCCAGGATGCGGACGATAGCAGACAACTGCAGCAAAACGAATGCGCCTACCTCGGCGAGTCCGGCGACCAGCGGTCGTCCTGAATGACCCAGAGCGCTGCGCATCATCATGGCCATCATCAATGATGCAATCGCGCCGATAGTCAGCGCATGAATGGCAGTGCCGGACGGGACGATCGATTGCAATTCCAACGCCCTCAACGCCAGCGAAACGGGCAGCCACGCGTAGGCAACGGGCAGCATCCAAAGCAGAGGATTGCCGCGGGCACGAAACGGCTGCCAAAGTAAAAGCCGAACACCCTGCCCCACCGCTGCAACAACAAGGATGATGAGAAACGCGATGGGCGCAACTGCTATCCACGCTTTCACGACACCGGCGACGAGAATGACGATCAACGCACCGACCGACACGATTTCCACACTTTTGATGTGGCGAGGGCGAGCCTCCTCCACAGCATTGCCGATAAAAGCCGGTACCACGCGACCGCCAACGATGGCTATCAGGATTGAGATTACGTCAAGCGCTGCCGTCATCGAGACACGTCCGAACCCGATCGGCAATGAACCTGAGCTTGCAAGATGGTAGCCCACGTTTGCCAGCGTGAGAACGCCGAGTACAGCAAGGACTTTGTAGTTTCTTACGTTCCTGCCAGCCCAGATTGGAATCGCAATCGCGATTGCCAATGCCGGCAGAAAAAGAATATCGATCAAGGCGGCAGCATTCGCGGGCCCGGTCAGCATCAGTACGCGTGCGAGCAACCACAAAGTGACAAGACCACCGAGCAATGCCCCAGTCGGTGTCGGCCGTCCCGTCCAGTTGCGCACTGCCGTCAACAAGAATCCGGCGATGACCGCAGCCGCAAAGCCGAAGATCATTTCATGGCTGTGCCAGGCTATGCCCTGCAAGTAGTTGCCTGCCAGATCACCGCCAGCGTAGGACACGAGCCACGCCGGAATGGCGACGATCGCGAACACCGCCGCGAGCAGGTAAAACGGACGAAAGCCCAGTGCCAGTAGCGCCATCGCCGTTGGTTTATTCTTCTGCTGTGCAGTTCCCATATGGCCTTATACACGATAGCCAAGCAAAATTTGCGCGAAAGTCACCAAAAAGGGTTAGAATTGCGGCCATCTTCGGGAAACTGGTCAATTTCGACGGACAATGTCTAACTTCCTGCTACTCAATGGCCCCAACCTCAACCTGCTCGGCTCGCGCGAGCCCGAAGTATACGGGGCTACCCGTCTCGAAGACATCGAGGCAAACTGCATAGACCTTGCCAAAGAGCTTGGTCATTCGATCGAGTGTTTCCAGAGCAATGCCGAACACGAGCTTATCGACCGAGTCCAACAAGCTGCGCGGGAAAACGTCGACTTTATCATCCTGAACCCGGGTGGCTTTACCCACACCAGTGTCGCGTTGCGCGATGCATTTCTGGCTGTCGCCATCCCTTTTATAGAAATTCACCTGAGCAACACTTTCGCCCGGGAAGAGTTTCGCCAGATTAGTTTTTTCAGTGACATCGCACAAAGTTGTTTATTTGGATTTGGAGCCTATGGCTACGAACTGGCATTGCAAGCTGCCAGTGAGCATGTAGCAAACGCCGAGAGAGAATGATGGACATAAGAAAAGTAAAAAAATTGATCGAGTTGCTGGACGAATCTGGCATTGCCGAGATTGAAATCACCGAAGGCGAGGATTCTGTACGGATCAGCCGTTATTCGCAAAATGCACCGGCGGCACCTGTAGCAATGAGCTACGCCCCAACTACGGCAGCGCCTGCGGTGGCACCAGCGGCCGTGGCGGCCGCGGACATCGCGCCCGCCGAACCGGAGGAGGAAGGCTTCCTTGTGCCCGCGCCTATGGTCGGTACGTTTTACGCGGCATCGTCACCGGGCGCTGCACCATACGTACAAGTTGGCGACCGGGTAAGCGAAGGCGACACGTTGTGCATTATTGAAGCAATGAAGATGATGAACCAGATCGACGCCGATGTGTCTGGTGTCATCAAATCGATTCGCGTGCAAAATGGCGAAGCGGTCGAATACGGGCAAACGTTGATCGTCATCGATCAACGGCACGCTGATTAAGCGGATCTGACAACATGCTGGAAAAAGTTGTTATAGCCAATCGCGGCGAGATCGCACTGCGCGTTCAGCGAGCCTGTCGAGAGATGGGCATTAAGACTGTCGCCGTTCACTCGACCGCGGACAATAATCTGAAGCACGTCCTGCTCGCTGATGAGACAGTTTGCATAGGGCCGCCCGCATCGACCGAAAGCTACCTCAATATGCCGGCCATAATCAGCGCTGCCGAAGTTACGGACGCAGTCGCCGTGCATCCTTGTTACGGTTTTCTTTCGGAGAATGCGGACTTCGCTGACCGCGTTGAGTCCAGCGGCTTCATTTTCGTCGGCCCACCGGCAAGTGCCATTCGCCTTATGGGTGACAAGGTGTCCGCCATTCAGGCTATGAAGGCAGCAGGCGTGCCCTGTGTGCCCGGTTCGGACGGCCCGCTTGGCGACGATCCGGACGAGAACATGCGCATTGCCCGCGACATCGGTTACCCGATCATCATCAAGGCCTCGGGCGGTGGCGGTGGCCGCGGCATGCGTGTAGTCCATGCCGAAGCGTCTCTGATTGCGGCGATCACCGTTACCAAGGCGGAAGCCAGGTCCGCCTTTAGCAATGATGTGGTGTACATGGAGAAGTATCTTGAGCACCCACGTCATGTTGAATTCCAGGTACTGGCAGATTCTCACGGCAACGCCATCTACCTTGGCGAGCGTGACTGCTCCATGCAGCGCCGGCATCAAAAGGTCATCGAGGAAGCGCCAGCTCCGGGTATCACGGACAAGCAACGCAAGCGCATTGGTGAGCGTTGCGTGAAGGCCTGCCAGGAGATCGGTTATCGAAGTGCGGGAACTTTCGAGTTTCTGTACCAGGACGAAGAATTCTATTTTATCGAGATGAATACACGGCTGCAGGTCGAACATCCTGTTACGGAGATGATTACCGGCGTCGACATTGTCCGCGAACAACTTCAAATAGCGGCAGGTGAAAAGCTTAGCTTCAAGCAGGAGGACATCAAAATCCTCGGGCACGCAATCGAATGCCGAATCAATGCCGAAGATCCAAAGACGTTTATGCCGTCACCCGGGTTGATCAATCTCTGGCACGCGCCCGGTGGGCCTGGCATACGTGTCGACACTCATATTTATAGTGGTTACAAGGTCCCGCCTTTTTATGACTCAATGATTGGCAAGGTCATCGCCCACGGTAGCGATCGAGATGCAGCAGTTGCCCGTATGAAGATCGCGTTGAGCGAGATAGTCATAGAAGGCATCAAGACGAATGTGCCTCTGCACCAGGAAATTTTCCAACATGCCGCCTTCCAGAAAGGTGGGACGGATATTCATTACCTGGAGAAGCGTCTCGGTCTAGTGTGATCGAGAACACACACGCCTGACGATGGATTGGCGACAATTTGTCATGGATCTTGAAAAGCTGAATCCGGACAGTATCGAGGAAGTCTTTGCGCGCCACGGCGCCCATTCGATCACCTTCACCGATGCAGGCGACAAGCCAGTGCTGGAGCCTGCTCCGGGTGAGGCGCCGCTGTGGCAGGACTCTCGCATTACCGGGCTGTTTTCAATCGACGCCGACCTGTCTCAATTGCAGGAGGATCTCAAACGATCGCTGGGTATCGACGTACTGCCGCCGCATCAAATCGAAGACATTGAAAACCGTGTCTGGGAGCGCGAATGGCTCAAGGATTTCGGCCCGATGCGTTTCGGCGAGCGACTCTGGGTCTGCCCTGGTGACTCAAGCGTTGATGATGAAGACGCACTTATCGTTCGCCTTGATCCTGGCCTCGCGTTTGGCACTGGCACCCACGCAACCACGGCACTGTGTCTTGACTGGCTTGACAGCCTTTCGTTGGCAAATTTGACAATGCTCGACTACGGTTGCGGCTCCGGCGTACTAGCAATTGCGGCGCTCAAACTCGGCTGCATGTCGGCAGCGGCAATGGATATCGATCCACAAGCGGTCACGGCGACCCGTGCGAATGCACGCCACAATAACGTCGATTCGCAGTTGACAGTCACCGATGCCCCTGATGACATTCATGGTCAATTCGATATCGTCATTGCCAAT
>JAOTUU010000083.1 GCA_029863705.1 Gammaproteobacteria bacterium | reverse complement strand
ACGTGACGCGTTGAAAACGTCAGACGTGAACGGGCTCGCTTCTCTCTCGACGAGGAGAAATCGGTCGTCCGTCTGAAGGGCTGCCTGCTCCACGAACTGCAGGTCCGGCTGAGAGTCACTCAGGGCGCCTGTTATGCGAGCTAAGCCATCGTACATCCCGGGCACGTTTTCCGGGAATTGCGTAACCGTGTATACCCCGCCATTCGGCAAGGCAGCAGTTAGCTCGCTGAACTCAGGAGCATCCTGATGCAGCAGCGTCAGACACGGAGAACCGACGGTGTCCGCGCGCAGAACTACTTGTGGTACGGGCTCGCCCGGGTGGAACTCGCCGTAGTGGCCGGCGATGTCAAACAAGCTCGCAAGATCCAGCGGAGTATCAGCAATAACGCTACCGAAGTCATCAACACGTGGGTCCTTGGCGATGAGCTCGAAAGGCCCGTTCGGACTAAGCCCGCAAGTGGCGTTTTGCGCCGAGCTGAACGCCGGAATGGCCGCTTGTGTGACTGGCAGATTCCCGGTTTGGCCAACCTCATTGGGGTACTCGAGCTGCAGATAGCCGGTGATGTTACAGCCGCCCTCACTCGTCTCGCCCGGCGGGACTCCATCTGGCCCCTCGAGACAATCCTGCACGGATCTCATCACAGTGACTTCTTTCTCCTCCGTAACAACGTTGGCCAGGAATGAGAAATCCGTCGCAGTGACCGTAATGATGTAATCGCCAGTGGGGATCAAGCTTGTATTCAAGGTCCACGTGTACTCATTGCCCGAAATGGTCGGCCCAAGAATCAGTAAAGGATCAACCTGTGTGACACCATCCGCGCCGACAATCTCGATGGTCACCGAGTCCAGCCCTGATTCGTCGGTCACCGTGGCGATGATGCTAATGGTGCCCGAGACGGTCGTCCCGTCGGATGACGGCTCTACGCGTATCCCCACCTCAGGCGCGACGGTGTCCGCGATCGCCAGGCAGAGGTCCAGGTGATTGACATCGTCGGCTATGGTCTGCCCGCCGTAATAATTCAATTTCGAATCCGCACGTCCATCTGGCAGCGAAGCCGTGTAATCGTAAATGTAATTATTGGTATCAACGGTGACGCCTACTTTATGCGCGACCCCGCCATACGAAACCCCGCCGTCTATTACGAACCCGAAAGAATTATTCGAGGCCCACGTGACGGTTACGGGCACGATTTCACCTTCGACCGTGAACTCAATCGTCGTTGAGCCGCCGGAGGTTCCGTTTGTCAGCGACGGGAAGGTGTTCTTGAAAAACGTAGTACCAGAAGGGCATTGACTCCGGTTCTTGATAATGCCCGAAACGGGCTCTATTCCATTCCCAGAGTCTTCGGGGAGATTCGCTACGTCGGCCAATGTTACAGCCGACATTAGATTCAGCACGGGTACCCAAACCAGGGCAAAAAATCTCTTTTCCATGTCTATTTTTCTTCTCCCTGCCTAACTCCCATTCTCATATAAACCGTGTTGCAGATCCACTTCAAATTAATTCAGGCAGCCCACTTCGAACAAATGTCTTTCATTCTTTCGCTATTGCCAGGTACTCGGCAGCCCGTTTCGGTTTACCCCACTGAGAATATAGTGAGGCCAGTCGCCGTGTGGCGTTATTAACATAGCGGGCCTGCGCACTGGGGTCCTGGCTCAACACGCTGTGACTCCTGAGGAGCAACGGTTCCGCCTGCACGTACTTGCCCTGGCCCGCCAATGCCGCGCCTTCGGCGCCGATCGCAACCGCCGTACGCCAGTGATCTTCAGGCAAAGCGGCCACGTAAATGTCACGCGCTTCGACAGCCAGACTTAGTGCCTCTTCGTACCCACCACTAGCGATAAGGCAATTAGCAAGTAGCGCCATGCTGTCCGCACTGCTCCGATGCTCGCGACCGAGCAACTCGATATTCATCGCCAGCGATTCGCGCAGCATCGCCTCTGCCGTACCATAGTCTCCACTGTCCATCGTCCACAGCCCAATCGTGTAGAGGCCGTCTGCGATCTCGGGATGCGCATCGCCAAAGGCTTCGCGCTTTATGCTCAACGATTCCCTGGCCAGCACCATCGCCTCATCATGATGACCATTGGCATACTGCAGGTATGCCAGGTTGCTCATCAAGACTCCGACTGTCGGGTGTTTCTCGCCGAGCAGTTTCCTTTGCATGGCGATCGTTTCGTCATACATGGGCGCCGCGGATTCGTAGTCTTCCTGAACATGCAACACATAGGCGACATTGCTCAGGGCCGCTGCTATTTCGGGGTGTTCGTCGCCGTACAAGCGGCGCATCATTGCCAGCGCCTCCCGCCATAGCGATTCGGCTTCTTCGAGTGTTCCAGCATCCGCGACTACGAAGGCGAGATTGTTGATGGCTTCCGCGAGGGCGGGGTGCAAGTCGCCCTGCGTTTCGCGGCGCATCGCCACCGCCTCCCTGAGCAGAGCTATCGACGACTCGAAATCTCCCTGGTCAAACAGATTCAGCCCGAGTTCCTCGAGGCTGTCGGCCACTTCCGGATGCGACTCACCAAACACGGCCCGCCTGATCTCGAGTGATTCGCGAATCAACGGCTCTGCCGCCGCATACTCGCCTTTCTGTGTCATTACGTTGGCCAGCTCGGTTAACGTATCTGCAACCTCCGGTGCTTCGCCGCCGAGCAGATCACGACGAACGGCTAGAGCGTCGCGGAGATTTTCCTCTGCGGCATCGTATTCAGCTTTTAGAGCCTGAACCTGACCGAGATGATTAAGACTCTGGGCGACCGCAAGATGTTCATTACCGAAAATCGATCGCCTTCTTTCGACCGATTTTGCGACCAGGGGGATCGCTGCATCGTACAGCCCGAGGCTTCTGTACACGGTGCCCATGGTGTCCATGAGCGTGGCCTGGATCTCTGGCTGGTCGGTCAGTTCTTCGTCGATACGTTCGGCGCCCTTGTCGAGAATCTCGCGCGCCGTGATCGTGTTGCCGAGCGCTTCGCTCGGGTCGGAAACCTCGAACAGGCCGACCATGAACTGTGTGGTTTGACGCGCTGTTTCCGCTTCGGTTTCCGCGATCTGATGCTGTTCTTCAGCTTCAAGGCGAGCGAGGTAGGCGGTGACGGCCAGCCCTGAGGTTATCGTCATGCCAAGGACAGCCGCAGCAGTCAGGGCAAGCATGCGGTGTTGCTTGCGTTGTTGCTCACGCTGTCGCAGTTCGTCGAAGCCAACGCCGAGCATGCCCGCGATCAATTTGAGCTTGGCGTTGTGTTTGTTGTCTTTACCTTTTCGGGCATCGGCAGCAATGGGCTCGCTGCGCTGATCCGTCAGTTCGCCATCAGCGCCGATCTCGTAGCGCAGTGCTGCAGGAAAGCACTCCTGATCGGCCGTTGCCGGATCGCCGGATGCGCCAGGTTCGCCGTCGACTATCAAGGAAAAGATGCGGTCGGATCGACCTAGTCTTTTGAACGTCAGGATTTCTTCGTTAGTCCAGTGCGATGCCGCAGCCCGCGGCGAACAGATAACGATTTGGCATGCCGACTCGTCGAGCGCCTCGGTCAGGACGTCACCGAGGCTTGTTGCCGTCGACAACTCTTCCCGATCGCGGAAAATTGGCGCTATACGCTCCGGAACCGGACCGAATTGTGTTTCCGCACCAACAATATGCTTCGGCAGCTTGTACGTCTCAAGGGCTTTATGCAGCCATGCCGCCCACTTCTCATCACTGTGGCTGTAGCTGATGAATGCCTTGTACTTATAGTCTCTCGCCACGCACACAAACCCCGACCGATTACAGGCGCCATAGTATAGAAAACTCCTTGCGATCTGCTAACAAAAAAAAGGCCGGGTGAAAACCCGGCCTGTTGTCGCCTGAACCTATCGGGGGGAAGAGAGGGATCAGGCTTCTTTCAAAGCGTCGTCCGCAGACAAGTATTCATAGCCGAGATCATGGGCTACAGCTTCATGATTTATGTGCCCTGCATGAACGTTCAAGCCATTAGCAAGATGCGGATCCCTGGTCAGCGCCTCGCGCCAGCCCAGGTTCGCGAGTGATTTGACGAACGGCAAAGTGGCATTCGTAAGGGCGAACGTGCTCGTTCGCGGCACTGCGCCCGGCATGTTCGTTACACAATAGTGCACAACGTCGTCGACGACATACGTCGGTTCGGCATGAGTTGTTGGACGGCTTGTCTCAAAGCAACCGCCCTGGTCAATAGAGATATCGACCATGACTGCACCCGCGTGCATGTCCTTCACATTTTGCGCCGTGACCAGTTTCGGCGCAGCAGCACCGGCAACCAACACCGCACCCACTACAAGGTCGGCCTCCGGAACCAGTCTGTCGATCTCGTGTTTTGTGGAATAGATCGTGTGCGCCCGGCCGCCCCAGATGTCGTCGAGCTCGCGCAGGCGCGGCAACGAGCGATCCAGAATCGTGACATCCGCACCAAGGCCGATAGCCATGTCTGCCGCGTTCATGCCCGATACGCCACCACCAATGATGACGACCTTGCCCGGCGCTACGCCAGGTACGCCGCCCAGGAGTACGCCACGACCACCGTTTGCTTTCTGCAAATGATAAGCACCGGATTGAATCGACAGGCGACCAGCCACTTCCGACATTGGTGTTAGTAGCGGTAACGAGCCATCGTCGGCCGTTACGGTTTCGTACGCGATCGCTGTCGTGCCCGAATCAACAAGGGCTTTGGTTTGAGCGGGATCAGCCGCGAGATGCAGATATGTAAACAGCACCTGGTCTTCGCGCAGCATTGCGCATTCATGCAGCTGCGGCTCTTTGACCTTGATGATCATATCGGCAGCGGCAAAAACCTCTTCTGCCGTTGCAAGCACTGTGGCACCGGCCGCTTCGTAATCAGCATCAAACATGCCGATGCCCAGGCCTGCGTTGGTTTCCACAACAACCTCGTGGCCATCGTGTACCAGCTCGCGAACGCCCGCAGGCGTCATGCCGACACGAAACTCGAGTGTTTTTATTTCTTTTGGTATTCCGACTTTCATGGCTGGAGCCCCGAATCCTTATTTATCTAACGACACGATACCGGGTCGATCACGCATTTAGCTTGCGAGTTTAGTGACTATTTGGGATAAATATGGCAGTTTCTGCTGCTATTACTGGTTTCTGAGCAATATTTCACCATGCCCTTTGACAGATACGACAGACTTATTCTCGAGGCCCTTCAGCGTGACGGGCGCAAGAGCAACGTGCAGCTGGCCGCCGAGGTGCATTTGTCTGAGTCCGCATGCCTGAGGCGGGTTCGGGCGCTCGAGGACAGCGGCATGATCGACCGCTACACGGCACTGGTCAGCCAACCGAAGGCAGGGCTGTCGGGCAACGTTTTTGTAAACATTGGACTGCACCGGGAAGAGCAAAGTGAACTCGCGGCCTTCGAAGAGGCGGTAAAGAGCATCCCCGAAGTGATGGAGTGTTACCTGATGACCGGTGAGTTTGACTACCTGCTGCGTGTTGTCGTCGCCGACATGGCCGATTTCGAGCGAATACACAAGGAAGCGCTGACACGCTTGCCCGGAGTGGCGCGTGTTAATTCCAGCGTGACGATTCGAACCGTCCAGAAAAAAACCGAATTGCCGTTGCGTTAACATGGGTCCTGTGACCTCTTTACCAGGACAATTCACGCGCATACGCAAACAAACCCTCGGTCTTTGCGACTCTCTTCAGGCTGAGGATACTGTCGTGCAGTCGATGCCCGACGCCAGCCCGGCAAAGTGGCATCTAGCTCATGTCACCTGGTTTTTTGAGCGCTTCATTTTGGAAGAGTTCGTTAAGGGCTACCAGCGCTTCAACGAACAGTACGACTTTCTGTTCAACTCTTATTATTACTCTGTTGGCCAGATGCACGCGCGCCCCAGGCGCGGCATGCTTACGCGCCCAACACTGGCGGATGTTGTCGCCTATCGCTCCCACGTCGACAACGCCGTGCTGGAGCTGCTCAGCAAGCGGGCCGATGAGCCGGAAGTTCAAAGCCGCGTCACTCTTGGGCTGAATCACGAACAGCAGCACCAGGAATTGCTACTCACTGACATCAAGCATGTCTTCTCGTGCAATCCAATGCTCCCCGCAGTAAATGCTGAGCTCGCCATACCGGGATCCGGGGCCCCCGCGTCATATTCTTTTGTGGATGGTCCGAGCGGTATACAACAAGTTGGCGCCACGGGCACGGGCTTCCATTTCGATAACGAGACGCCGCGTCACGACGCCTTGTTGCACGAGCACAGGATCGGTAAGCGGCTCGTAACAAACAACGAGTATCGCGAGTTCATCGATGAAGGTGGCTACGCTGATTCAAACTTATGGTTATCGGACGGCTGGGCCAAGATCGCTGCAGGTGGCTGGAACCGACCTTTGTACTGGAGCGAGGACCTCGAGTCCGAGTTCACGCTCGGCGGCCTGCGCTCAATCGATAAACACGCGCCAGTCGGGCATGTCAGCTATTACGAAGCCGATGCTTTTGCGCGCTGGGCGGGTGCACGATTGCCGACAGAATTTGAATGGGAGCTTGCCGCCGCTGAGCAAGAGATTGACGGCAACTTGCTGGAGTCCGGCTTCTGGCAACCGGCGGCGGCAAGTGACTCGTCGCAGCTTTTTGGTGACGTATGGGAATGGACACTGTCCTCCTACTTGCCCTACCCCGGCTTTGTGCCGCTGGAAGGTTCACTCGGTGAGTACAACGGTAAATTCATGTGCAACCAGATGACCGTCCGGGGTGGCTCCTGCGTAAGCGCGGTCGATCACATCAGGGCGAGCTATCGGAGCTTCTTCTATCCGGATGCGCGCTGGCAATTCCTCGGCTTTCGGCTCGCTAAAGACGGGCTGGGCTAGTTGTGAGCACCCCTACAGAACTGGACACAATCATTGACGGACTCCTGCGGCGCGAAAAAATGATTTCGCCGAAATATTTTTATGACGAGCACGGCTCGCAGCTGTTCGACCAGATTACGCACCTTCCCGAATACTATCCGACAGAAACCGAGCTCGGCATCCTGCAGGACAACATGGACGAGATCGTCGAACTCGTCGGCGAACATGCCAGCCTTATTGAGTTTGGCAGTGGTTCGAGCCGCAAGACACGAGCGCTTCTTGGCAGCCTGAATGACCTGGCAGCATACGTACCGGTGGACATTTCAGAAGATCACTTACTCGAATCCGGCGCGCGGGTTCAGCGTGAGTTTCCGGACCTCGAAGTACTTCCGGTCGTCGCCGACTTTACTCGCACGTTTTCATTGCCAAACCCAAAATTTACGCCGCTCAAGAACGTCGTGTATTTTCCCGGCTCGACAATTGGCAATTTTACTCACGACGCCGCACAGGACTTGCTGAATGTAATGTATCAGGAGGCTGGCGAGAATGGTGCATTGCTGATCGGTGTCGACCTGCGGAAAGACATCGCCATAATCGAACGCGCTTACGACGACAGCGCTGGCATAACAGCGGCGTTTAACCTGAATATGTTGCGGCATCTTAACGAGGAATTTGGTTTCGATTTTGACTTGAGTTGCTACACGCACAACTCACACTACAACGAAGCCGAAGGTCGTATAGAAATGCGCCTGATCAGCTCCTGCGACCAGATTGTCACGGCTGGTGATGCAGAAATACTAATCGGTGAAGGCGAAGCCATCCTTACTGAGTACTCGCATAAGTACACACTGGATGGTTTCCAGGAGATGGCCTCAAGCGCTGGGTTTGCGGTCGAAAGAGTCTGGACCGATGCAGATGCACTATTTAGCGTGCAGTACTTCGTTCGCGCCTAGGTGGGTGGCGTATATTCCTGCGGTGCTGCCGAGCCTCCGGCAAAAAAGAACTTGTCCATCTCCGTCTCGAGGAACTTGCGTGCGTCCGGCTCAATGGGCGACAAGCGGTATTCGTTGATCAACATCGTCTGATGTTCGAGCCAACGTTGCCAGGCCTGCTTGGAAACGTTTTCAAATATGCGCTGCCCCAACTCGCCCGGATACGGTGCGTAGTCGAGTCCTTCGGCTTCTTCGCCGAGCAGAATACAGTTAACCATTCGTGACATTGGAGTTCTTCTTCAGTTCGCTAATCAACTTTTTGACCGGCGCGGCCATGCCGCCCGGTGGCGACTCGCCCAGTTCGTACCAGGTTGAATCATCGCCGTCCGCTACTGTACGCGACACGGCATCCACGCGCACTACAACCGGGTGAATATCGAGGTCGTAGTGACTAAAGCTGTGGCGCAATTTTGACCATGGCTCGACATCTGCCCGGCTGCCATCGGTCAGCCGCTCGCACCAGCCGTCGACCGCGTCGCCTTTCATCTCGGGAAGGCTCCAAAGTCCGCCCCATATGCCGGCAGGCGGGCGCCGCTCCATGTAGACGGCCTGACCGCTAAGCACCATCACCATGGTCGTTTGCCGAAGCGGCCTCGCCTTTTTCGGTTTGCGGCCCGGGTAATTGTCTATTTCAGCATTGCTCCGGGCAACGCAGTCCATCGCGACCGGGCATGAATCACAGGCCGGCCGGCTGCGAGTGCAAATTGTTGCGCCAATATCCATGATCGCTTGCGTATAGGCGTCGACGCGTTGCCGGGGAGTACATTGCTCGGTCGCTTCCCACAGTGTTTTCGAAACCGCTGCTTTGCCGGGCCAGCCAGGGATTGCCCGATGACGGGCCAATACCCGTTTCACATTGCCATCGAGAATGGCATGGCGGTGACCGAAGGCCAGCGAGAGTACCGCGCCTGCGGTCGATCTGCCGATGCCGGGCAGGGCCTCGACTAACTCGATGTTGTCGGGAAAATCGCCGCCGTATTCATCGCGAACAATTTGCGCCGCTTTGTGGAGGTTGCGTGCGCGCGCGTAGTAACCCAACCCGGACCAATGTTCCAGCACCTCGTCCAGATGCGCATTGGCGAGTGCGACCGCATCCGGAAAGCGCTGCATGAAACGCTCGTAGTATGGAATTACCGTCTGTACCTGGGTTTGCTGCAACATGATTTCGGACACCCAGACACCGTAAGCATCGCACTGCTGCCACGGTAGATCCTTGCGCCCGTGTTGGTCATACCAGGCCAGCACTCGGTCGGAGAAGCTATGCATTATTCTACTCAGCGTTTGAGCAGGTCCTTAAGCGCGTCCTTGAGCTTGTCCTTGTCGTCCTGTTCTTCTTCCGCGGGCTGGTCCGCTTCGCCTTCCGGCGGCTGAACCACTGCGCCGTCCGCAGGTTGTTCCGTTGCGCCTTCCGCCGGTTCCTCTTCGGCATCGCCAAGCAGTTTGTCAAGCAGGCGCTCCTTCGCCTTCTTCCTGACCTCCTTCTTAAGCATCTTTTGAACATCCGGTTTGATCGACGGTGATGCGAGCGGCCCCGTGATCTTCAGCGGAATAACCGCCTCGGTGAACTCATCGAGCTCTTCCGCAGTCGCACCCTCAACGAACTCCGGTCGCTCAAATACGCGCGCTGTCATGCTGTAGTCAATCGTAGCCGCAGGGAGATCTATTGCGCCATTGCCGGTGAGTCGCATGAACGGCAGTTCGGCATGCAGATTGTCGTTGCGAAAAACGCCGTCCCTGACAGGCCCTGATGCGGTGACAGAACTAAAAGGCGTTCGCGCCGGAAGCGTGGGCTCCGGTGCCTCTTCCTTCTTCAGTAAGGCGCGCGCACGCCGCAGCTCGTACCACACATCCGTGCCTTCCCACGCACCATCAAGCAACTCAAATGACATCTGCCCCTGCAGGCTGCTCTGAATTGCGCCCAGATCATTGCCGCGCCCGGTTAATTCGAAGCTGCCGTTGATGGTTCCGGTCACGCTTTCTTCCTTAAACATGGCCAATGCCATCGCACCCACGTTGACGTCGCGTACCTTTTCATTAACCGACAGCACCGCTGTCCTGCCCGATGCGTCGACACTCACGTCGCCCGAATATGTGCCGTCGAAGAATTGTGCACTGATGGGGTACATGCGCAATTTTCCGTTTGCGGCCTTGAGCCCAAGCTCGGCATTCTCGAATCGCATACCGCCCAGGACTGCCTCGGCGACTTTGAAGTTGCCGCGCAGGTTAAGCGAACGAACAAGGTCCGCAGGAACTTCGACCGGCGCCACGTCTTCCGACTCAGCTCCCGCCTCATCAGCCGGAGCCATGTATCGATCCAGGTTAATTGAGTCACCGCTCAGGTTGACGCTGATGGTTCCGGCGGCGTCGCTCGCCAATGCGAGATCGCCCGTAAACGTTGTGTCGTCCAGCACGAGATCCAGCTCTTTGAGCGCGATAGCCTCCGGTCGAAACTGAACGGTGGCATTGATAAGAACCTTGTTCATCGCATCAGGGTCTGCAGTTAGTGGTGGCTCAACATTCATCTGCGCCATCAACTCCTTGAGCGAGAATTCTTTGACCTGGATAAGCGCGGTCGGAATTGCATCATCCACATAAGAGAACGGTTCAACATTGGCGCTGATGTCGATACCCAGCACCGAGATCTCGACATCGGAAAACCCGATCGTGCCCGAAGTCGGCCCTGCTGATGCAACCGCCTCCATTTCGAGACCACCGGAGATGTCGGCGGGCTGCATTTCGAAGTCGAAAGCGGTCGATAGCGGCAACGGCTCGCCCTCCGCAACCCGGCCCGAGCTCAGATTCAGGTTGGTCAGCCGGTAACTCTCGCCGGCCTGGTTGTCCGTGTAGCGGACAGATGCATTTCTTATGTTGATGCTCGCAATGTCCAGCGCCGGCGCGCCTGTTTCGTCCTCTTGTGGCGCCGGCCCTTTCGCTTCGCTCACATCGATCAGCTCCTGCCAGTTGCTGCGGCCATTCCGGGCGATCTCGAGGTTGAGATCCAGGCCGTCGAGCAAGGCTGTGCCAATAGACACTTCGCGGCGCAGCAGCACCGGCATGATGCGTACGCTCAGGCGGGCCTGATTGAAGCTGACAAAGGGTTCGTCGCTGAAGCCTTCGGCGTTGCCAAGGTGGGTCTCGCCGATATCGATTGCCAACCAGGGAAACAGGCTGAGCTCGATATCGCCTGCGATGGTGAGTTCACGCCCGGTCGTTTTCTTCACCTGCGCGGCGAAGTCGTCACGAAAATCGTTGGCGTCGAATAAAAGGAAAAAAGAAATCGCAGCAATGAGGAAAATCGCTACGATTGCAGTAATAAAGTAGAGGAAAAATTTGACTAGGCGGCCCATCTCTCGGCTCCGACATCCGGGCCACCTAGGGTATCAAATTAGAGCAACTTTACTTACAGATGTTGATGTCTCCGTTGAGTGTCGATACGACGACCCGGCCATTACCGCCATTTACTTCAAAACTCAGCTCCAGCCCGGGTGCGTAGCGGCTGGTTCGTTCGGCATCAGGTCCGAAACAATTATTGATGTCGCCATTGAACGTCTCGATATCGAACTGCGCCGACACATCGTTCGTAAACTCTATGTCCACATCGCCATTAACGGACTCAACAGCCAGTTTACCGTCCCTGCGCAGCGCTGCCTCGAAGCGGATATCGCCGTTCACTGACTCGGCATTTGCCCGGTCGAAAGACACACCATCGATAATCACGTCGCCGCTGACCGTTCCGGCTTCAACTGCGCCTGCGAGGTCCGACAGCGTGATGTCTCCGGACACCGTACCTGCGGACGTCTCGGCATCTTCGCCCTCGCCGTCGACTTCAATGTCACCACTTACCGATTCGACAGCGATGTCGTGCTCGCCGCTTTCAGTTTCGATATCGCCGCTAACTGTCTGCAACGACTGCTCGCCAGCGACACCTTCGACATCTATGTCGGCGCTAACCGCTGAGACATCGAGCGAGCTCATCTCGGGGATGTGGATTACCAGCTCACTCGCTATCTTGCCATGACTGTTGCGCGGCACTTTGACCTTAACGAGAACCCTGTCGCCGTTGCGCTCGAGAATAAGCTCCTCGACTTTGTCGCCTAGCGTGCCCGTCACCTGGACACTGTTATTCGACCAACCAATGACCTCGACAGACCCGGCGATGTTGACAACGTCAACCTGGCCATCGGCCGCAGCGTCAATTGTCTCGTTCACCTCCCCGGCGATAACCGAACCGGCCAGCGAAACTCCAAACACCAAACTCAATAATTTTTTCATCAGACTACTACCTTGTAATTGCGCGACTTCATGTCCACGCATCAAATATCTTTCCGCGACATGACATGTTGTGCCAGGCCACCCACCCTTTGCATCAGGGAAAGTTCTTCGCGATACGCACTCAATAACAACTCTTGTAACAGGGCGCTCTCCGGTTCGTTTCGAAGCGCTGTGTTGATTTCTCCAATCGCAGCGCGAATTATCGTCAAATTTTTCTCAACGTCGGCGCGGATCTC
>JAOTUU010000082.1 GCA_029863705.1 Gammaproteobacteria bacterium | reverse complement strand
TATGGCGTGCTGATCGGTGTACTCGTGGTCGTGATCCGCTTCTGGGGCGGCATGCCCGAGGGTGTGATGTACGCGATCCTGCTGGCGAACGCGGTGTCTCCGCATATCGACAACCTGATCCAGCCAAGGGTGTTCGGCACGGGCAGGGGGACGGCATGAACGCACCAGCGCCCATCCAGCAGAAACAGACCACCACGTGGGAGATGTATCGCTCGATCGTTGGCATCGGCGCGTTCTGTGCCCTGCTCATCGTGACGGTGTTCCAGGCCACCGAAGGGCGCATCGCCGACAACAAGGCGCGGTTTCTTAGCAACGCGGTAGCGCAGGTGCTGCCGGCCGCGCGATCGACGGTTGAAGTCGCCCTGGATTCGAACGGCGCGCTGGTCGCGGCTACCGCGCCTGCCAACCTGCCAGTGTTCCTGGGCTATGGCGAAAACGGCGAATTGGTCGGCGCGGTCATAACGGCGCAGGGCATGGGCTACGCGGACAACATTACTGTGCTGTATTCCTATTCCTTCGACCTCGAAGCCATCGTGGGCTTCAAGGTGCTGGAAAGCAAAGAGACGCCCGGCCTCGGTGACAAGGTTGAGATTGAGCCGCATTTTCTGGCCAATTTCGAGGCACTCGATGCGCGCCTTGGCGGCGACGGCACGGCACTGTTGAACGCGATTGTGACGGTAAAGCAGGGTGAAAAGACCGAGCCCTGGCAACTCGACGGTATCACGGGCGCTACGATCACCTCGGATGCCATCGGCGTTATCCTGAACCGGGGCTCGGGTTACTGGCTGCCCGCGCTCGAGCGCGATGCGCGCGATTTTCAACCACCGCAAGCGAGTGAGGAGTAGATCGTGGCGCTGAAGCAGGTCAGCTCGACAGACGAGTTCATCAAGGGGCTGTGGCGCGACAACCCGGTGTTCATCCAGGTGCTCGGCATGTGTCCGGCGCTGGCCGTATCCAATACCGCGATCAATGCGCTGGCCATGGGCGCCGCGACGACCTTCGTGTTGGTGATGGCCGGCCTGTCGGTGTCGCTATTGCGAAACTTCATACCGCGTGAGGCGCGCATCGTCAGCTACATTTGTATCATCGCGACCTTCGTGACCTGCGTCGATTACGCCATCATGGCGATCAGCATCGAGCTGCACCGCGCGCTGGGCGCCTTTATCGCTCTGATCGTCGTTAACTGCCTTATCCTGGGCCGCGCCGAGGCGTTCGCGTCCAAGAACAAACCTGGCCGCGCGATGCTGGATGGGCTGGGCATGGGAGTCGGCTTTACCGTCGCGCTGTTCTTCATCGGCGTGGTGCGTGAGGTTCTCGGCAGCGGCACGCTGTTCGGCGTGGACCTGTTCGCCGACGGATTCCAGACCTGGACAGTCATGGTGCTGCCCAGCGGCGGCTTTTTTGCGATGGCGATATGGCTACTGCTCGTGAACTGGATCCGCCAACGCCAGGCGGAAGCCGAGAAACAGGACGGTGAGCGGGCCAGGGAGGCAACATCATGAATGATCCCGGTTACTGGTCCATCTTCCTGAATGCGGCGCTGGTCAACAATTTTGTGCTCGCCTACTTCCTCGGCATATGCCCGTTTTTCGGCGTGTCGGCTAAGCTCGAAACAGCCGTTCGTATGAGTGGCGCGGTCAGTTTCGTCATGCTCGTCGCCTCCGTGTGCGCGTTCGGTATCAACCTGGTACTCGAAGCGATCAACGCGCCTTATTTGCGGATCATCTCGTACATCCTCGTGATCTCGTCGACGGTCCAACTCGTCGAGATGCTGATGCGCAAACTAAGTCCGCCCACGTTTCGGGCGCTGGGCATCTTTCTGCCGCTGATCACGACAAACTGCGCGATCTTCGGTCTCGCGTTGTTTCAGACTAACAAGGGCTATGGATTCGTGCAGGCAATCGTTTATGCACTGGGTGCGGGTGCCGGATTCGCGCTGGCGCTCGTGCTGATGGCCGGCGTGCGCGAGAAACTCGATCTCGCGGACGTGCCCGAGATCTTCAGGGGAACCGCGGCCGCCCTGGTCGTGGCCGGTGTATTGTCCATGGGCTTCATGGGTTTTGCGGGGCTGGGCAGATGAACATTGTAGTTGCCCTCATCATTGCGACCGTTGCTATCTCTGCCATGATTACGATACGAATCGTTGCGTTTGAAAGCGCGTTGAAAGAGCGGCTCAAGCCCGGTCGTTCGGATGGCGCTTGCGATGCAGCGCCGTGCTTTGGCGGGTGCGGTTCCCACAAATTCGAAACTGCTACTGGACCCGCTTCCGACGGGAATAGAGCGAAAAGGAGTGCTCCTCATGCGTCTTGAAGATTATCCAAAAAAACCTCGCTTTGCCGCGACAGTCTTGAAATCAGAAGAGATCACGGCCGAAGGCGCAGATGCCGAAGTCCGTGAACTGGTGTTCGAAGTGGACAGGGACGAGTTCAATTTCGAAATCGGACAGAGCATTGGCGTACTGGTCGAAGGCCCGCAGGAATTCGGTGGCTCATTGCGCCAACGGCTTTATACGGTTGCCGACACGCCGAGTGGCAAGGGCGATGCCAAGCCGCAGATTACGTTAGTCGTAAGGCGCTGCGACTATGTCGATGACTACAGCGGCGAGCAGTACCCGGGAGTCAACTCCAACTTCCTGTGCGACCGCAAACCGGGAGACAAGATTTTCATCACCGGTCCGTTCGGCTTGCCGTTTAAGGTGCCGGAAGACAAGCGTGCCAACCTGTTACTCATCGGTCTCGGTACCGGCATCGCACCTTTTCGTGCCTTCATCAAACACATCTACCAGGACATCGGTGACTGGGAAGGCAGGGTTCGCCTTCTGTATGGCGCGAAGTCCGGCCTCGAGTTGCTCTACATGAATGACAAGCGCGATGACTTCGCACGCTACTACGACGAGGACACGTTCGAGGCAATCCAGGCGTTGAGCCCACGACCGAACTGGGCCGACCCGATCGCGTGGGATCACGCGATCGAGGAACGCAGCGGAGAGATTCTGAGCATGCTCGACGATGAACACACTTACGTGTACGTAGCCGGCCTGGTCCTGATCCGCGATGCACTCGACAAACTGTTTGCCAACATGGTCGGATCTCCCGAATCATGGGCGAAGAAGAAGGCCGAACTCGCGGACGCAAATCGGTGGGTTGAACTCCTGTATTGAACGCTGAATTTGTGAGCCCGGAACGGTGCCAGCGAAGAAGCGTATTCGCAGACACTATTGCAATACTGTGCATAACGGTCCCCTGCCTCCGGAAGGCAGTGCGCTACCAGGCTGAGCTACACGCCCTCAGGACCGTCTTTGGACAGAAAAATTGGCGATGCTGACAAGGGCCTGCTTGTAGTCGGAGTCGGGAACATCGGACAACGCTGTAATTGCAGTATCGGCGGCTTCCTGAGCGCGCGCCGCGGTGTACTCGAGCGCACCGGTTGACTTGATGATCGCCTGAACCTCGTCAAGCTGATCCAACCCGCCATCAAGAATTGCTTTACGAATCAGTTCCTTATCACTAGCACTGCCTTCCCGCATCGCGTAGATCAATGGCAACGTTGCCTTGCCTTCGGCCAGGTCATCGCCCAGGTTTTTGCCCAATTCCTTGGCGGAAGAATTGTAGTCCAGCGCGTCATCGACGAGCTGAAACGCCGCACCGAGGTTTTGCCCGTAGCTGATCATTGCAGCCTCGTCGCCGTTGTCTCTGTTCGCAAGGACGGCGGCAATTTGTGCACCGGCCTCGAATAAACGGGCGGTTTTGCGATAGATAACCTGGTGGTAAGCCTCTTCGCTGGTGTCCGGGTCGTGCACGCTCATGAGTTGCATGACTTCGCCGGCGGCTATCGTGTTGGTGGCGTCGGCCAGAATTTGCATGATGCGCATACTGTCGATGTCGACCATCATCTGGAAGGCTCGTGAGTAAAGGAAGTCACCAACAAGAACACTGGCCTGGTTGCCGAAGACGGTATTCGCTGTATCTCTGCCGCGCCGTCTTTGTGAGCCATCGACGACATCGTCGTGCAGCAAGGTCGCGGTGTGGATGAACTCCACTATGGCTGCCGAGCGTATGTGCTGGTCGCCGCGGTACCCCAACGCCCGGGACGCCAGCAGCACAAGCAACGGTCGCAGCCGTTTGCCACCGGAGGTGACGATGTATTTCGATACCTCTGAGACCAACGCAACATCAGTCTCAAGGCTCACGGATATGAGTCGATCCACGGCCGACATGTCATCGCGAGCAAGCGCAACAACGCTGTCGAACGTGGTGAAATCGGGTGTTTCTTCGGCCGCCTGCATAATCATTCGCATGATGCCTGAAATGCTTGATATTGGCGACCGCCGATGCGCGTTAACGGCGCGAATGGCGTAATTGCAAGCTATTGAATTCAAGGCTAAATCCAATGGCCCTGGACGTTGACCCGGAGCAGGGGAATCTATAGAATTCCCGCTCCTTTGTGGCAGCCGCCAGATACGTGCTCGTGCGTCAATTCGGCAGCTACAATAAATCACATAATTTTCAGTGGGTTGCGCGTAGACGCAAGCTGCGGTACGGAGCAAAATACGATGTATGCGGTTTTTCGCAGCGGCGGCAAGCAATACCGCGCGGCCAAAGGTGAGGTCTTGCGTCTCGAGAAAATCGAGGCTGACGAGGGCGCCACGGTCAAGTTCGACGAAGTTCTGTTGGTAGGTGAAGGCAGTGACGTCAAAGTAGGCAGCCCGTTGCTGTCCGGTAGTTCTGTTAGCGGCAAGGTCTTGCGCCAGGGCAAGTCACGCAAGGTGCCGGTCGTTAAATTCAAGCGCCGGCAAAATTATCTGCGTCAGGGCTCGCATCGCCAGTTTTTCACCGAGGTGGAAATCACGGCCATAGCTGGTGCCTCCGCGAAGAAGGCGACGCCTAAGGCAGAAGCGGCTGAGAAGCCAGCCGAAAAGAAGGTCGCAGCAAAGAAGCCAGCCGAAAAGAAGGTCGCAGCAAAGAAGCCGGCCGCGAAGAAGGTTGCAAAGAAAAAGGCAGCAACGAAAAAGCCTGCTGCCAAGAAACCGGTTGCGAAAAAGGCAGCCAAGAAGAAAGCAGCTAAAAAGAAAGTCGCTGATTAAAGCAGTTATTTATTAAGAGCCAAGGCGTAATGCCAGGCTGATAAAAGCAGGTACAGAACGATGGCACATAAAAAAGCAGGTGGCAGTAGTAAGAACGGTCGCGATTCAGAAAGTAAACGACTAGGCGTCAAGATCTACGGCGGACAAACAGTATTGGCTGGGAACATCATTGTTCGCCAGCGCGGTACCCGTTTCCACCCGGGCGTTAATGTCGGTATCGGTCGCGATCACACGCTTTTCGCCAAGAAAGACGGCGACGTCAAGTTCGAGCGCAAGGGTCCGAAGAATCGCCAGTTCGTGAGTGTCGTAAGTAGCTGACGGTCGCGGCCAGGGCCGCTCCTGCAGGTTCTGAAAAGCCCCGCACGAGCGGGGTTTTTTGTAGGCTAGAATCATGAAATTTGTCGACGAAGCAACAATCCGCGTACAGGCAGGCAACGGTGGTCACGGTTGCCTGAGTTTTCGCCGTGAAAAATACGTGCAAAGAGGCGGGCCAGACGGTGGCGATGGCGGCCACGGTGGCAGCGTCTATCTGGTTGCCGAGCCATCGCTGAATACACTGGCCGATTTCCGTGTTGCACGGAAGTTCCGCGCCGAAAACGGGGAGGGCGGCTCCGGGCGAAACAAGACGGGACGTTCGGGCGAAGACCTGGATGTGCAGGTCCCTTGCGGTACTGTCGTTCACGATGTCGACACCGGAGAGTTGATTTGCGACCTGACAGAGCCGGGTCAACGCCAGATGGTTGCGGAGAGTGGTAGCGGCGGATTGGGTAATACACGCTTCAAGAGCAGCGTGAATCGTGCCCCACGAAAAATAACCAAAGGCTCGCAGGGCGAGGCCAGGCACCTGAGCCTCGAACTCAAAGTCCTGGCAGATGTCGGCTTGCTTGGCATGCCAAACGCCGGCAAGTCGACACTGATTACGGCGATGTCCGAGGCAAAACCGCGGATCGCTGACTATCCTTTTACGACATTGCACCCGAATTTGGGCGTGGTTCGCGTTGGCCAGCTGCAGAGTTTCGTCATGGCCGATATTCCCGGCTTGATTGAGGGTGCTTCCGAAGGCGCGGGCCTGGGCATTCAGTTTCTTCGGCACCTTCAGCGAACAGGTCTTTTGTTGCACCTCGTGGACATCGCGCCGATCGATGGTTCGGATCCGGCGGATACCGTTACAGCGATAGCCAATGAACTGGTCAGATTTTCTGATGATCTCGCGGACAAGCCGCGTTGGCTGATCATCAACAAGATTGACCTGCTTGACGCCGAAGACCAGGCCAATGCGACCCAGGATCTGCTCAGAAAGCTCGATTGGAAAGGCCGTTTTTTCGAGGTCAGCGCGGCCACGGGCGAGGGCACTCGATCGCTCGGGCAGGCCATCATGCGCGAGCTTGACCAGATTGCCGAACAGGCGGTCGAAGCAGAAACTTAACATAAGGCCTTCCTGGCGGCTGGCATTGATCCGGTCCTGCCTGATCTTGAACCGTTGGTCGGTACATACAGACCACTGATCGGAAAACCCTATACCTAAGCGCTTTTCCATGACGGTCGTCACAGGAAAATCTGCGAAAAAGCGCAATAATTCCCTCTCAATGGACATTAGGCCCGAAAGGCCAATGGAAGGATTTGGGATGAATCGGCAAAAGGGATTTACGCTTATCGAGATGCTGACCGCAATCGGTTTGGCGGCGCTTTTGCTGTCGATGGCGGTTCCTGCTTTGAACTCATTTACCAGCAACTCGAGGCAAACCGGCACGGTCAATGACTTCATTTCCTCGATGCATGTTGCCCGCAGCACAGCCGTAACCACCAATGCCCGCGTGACTATATGTCCGAGTTCCGGTGGCAACGTTTGTGAGGCCGTCGGCTGGAACCAGGGCTGGATCGTCTTCTCGGATAGCAACAGTAATCAGACAGTGGACGGCAGTGATGCCATCGTCGCGACCGGTAGTGGCTCCAATGAACTGAGTATTCGGTCGGCCGAGTTCGGCGCGGTCATGACGTATCGACCGAACGGGCGCGTAGTGGGCGCGTCAATCGACGGCAATTCGGGTCAATTCACGGTATGTGATGACCGTGGCGACGAGCACGCGAAAATGCTCATCATTGATTTGTCCGGGCGGCCACGTTTTTCCAAATATCGTGCAGACGGCACTGTGCCGGACTGCCCTTGAGACCTTTTTCTGATGAACCGGAACCCATCAATGTGTGATTGTCGCTTACTGCAAAGAGGTTTTTCCCTGCTCGAGTTATTGGTCGCGCTGGTGGTATTCAGCATCGGTCTACTTGCCATTGCAGGATTGCAGACTGTTTCCAAGCAGGCGAATTTCGAAGGCGCCCAACGCACAACCGCGTCGCAGATCGCGTATGGGTTACTTGAAGATATTCGTACTAATGGTGATGCGATAGATACCTACAGGACGGCCGGGGAATTTGGCGGTGGCCGACGTGGCGGCGAGCCGGTGCCGAATTGTCAGGTTGGCGCGGAATGTAACGCCGTAGAGAAAGCTGTGCACGATCTCTGGTTCTGGGAGCAGATGATCGACGGCAATATGGAAACGAGCGCCGGAATTGGTACGGGTGGCGTGATGTTGCCATCCATATGTATCGACGGACCCGCCGTTGGCGGAGCCGGGGTTTACCAGGTAACGATTGCGTGGCGTGGGACTGCGTCCATCGTCAATTCGATCAATAACGCGTGCGGAGCATTGGGTGGCAATTACGGCGCCAACCTGGAGTTTCGCCGGATCATCCAAATCCCGACCTACATTGACCCGACTATCTGAGCCCGCTTCTTATGAATTACACCTCAAATAAACCGCAATCTGGCTTTACCATGGTTGAGTTGATGGTGGCACTGGCGCTATCGATGACGCTGAGCGTTGCCGTCGTTTCGGTTTTCGTAAACAACAGCCACAGTTTCACTCAGGATGACAACGTTGCGCGGATGCAGGACGACGCTCGCCACGCACTGCGCGAAATCGCATTCGACTTGAGCATGGCCGGACACTACGCAGAGCTGCACATGCCTGATGCAGTGGCTCTGGATGGCAGCCTGGCCATCGGCGTTGATTGTGGCCCGGGCGGAGAGGTCAACTGGATATACCGCCCAGTCGTGCCCGGCACAGACGATGCGCTGTCACTGACCGCTCTTGACAACGCCTCCAATGCGGATGTTGTTGCGGCGCATTCCTGCATCGCGGCAGGTGAATTGCTTGAGGGAACCGATGTTGTGTCGATCAAACGCGTGGTCGGGTCCCGATCTGCCGTATTGAGAGACGGCGGAATCTATTTACGAACCAACGGTACCGTTGGCTTGTTGTATCGATCACCTGCGCCTGCCGCGGCAGCAATCATCGGATCCGATTGGGAGTTTCGCCCGACCATCTACTTCATTCGGCAATATGCGAATGCGCCGGGGGACGGCGTTCCTACCTTGTGCCGCAAAATTTTGAACGGGGGTGGCCCAAGTATGGTGACTGAATGTCTAGCTACCGGTATTGAGAACCTTCAGATCGAGTACGGCATCGATACGAATGCAGATGGAAACCCCGATACCTTCATACCGAGCCCGACATTGACCGAGATGCAGAGCGTGGTTACGGCAAGGGTCTTTGTCCTCGCGCGGACGACGGCTATCGATACTCGATACGACAACGACAAAACATATTCGATAAGCAACGCGCCGGATTTTTTAGCAGACGATTCGTTTCATCGCCGCGTCTTTTCGACAAACGTGACAATTCAGAACATCCGCAGCATGAACAGAATGAGCCTTTGATATGAGCAATCGATTTCAAACTTCAAGACACAAACAGAGTGGCGCAATCCTTGTGATCGCGTTGATGTTTCTTGTCGCAATGACACTGCTAACGGTGTCCTCGATGCGCTCCAGCAACATTGGATTGCATATGGCGCAGAACGAGGAGTCTCGAATTGCAGCGACGCAGGCCGCCCAGGCGCTTGCTGATGCAATCGTTGCGAACCCGTCATCGACACCTGTTGTTGGAAAATCCGGGTACACCGCGTGTACAGCGGGCCAACTGAATTGTGACCGTGTCGATTTGCCGGTCGAGAATCCAATTCTTGCCGCGGGAATTGCAGCAAATTTCATCTCGGCACGCGTTGAAAGGACTGGCGAAGAATTTCGTCCGCCGCCTCGTGTTGTGGAGTCGAGTATCGACAAATTTTCAAGCGCGTCATTCACTGTAACGACGACCTATGACCGTGTTGAAGACGGATTGGGCCGCCAGCAGGTCACCGAAGGTGTACTTGTGCTGGTGCCAACGCAGTAACACAGAATCTCAATAGAGAGTATTAGGTATGGATACCAAACTTCGAAAGTTCTCAGTCACAGCCTGTATGGCCGCCTTGATATTTGTAGTCGGATCCGCCCAGGCGGACGACACGGATGTCTACATGAATGCCGGGGGTGGTCTTCCACCTGGCAGCGAACCGATGGTCATGTTCTCTCTGGACTACCGCCCGAACCTGGGTTCGACGGCTTGCAGCGGCGGTGCTTGCGACTCACTAATCAGTGAAGGCTATATGAGCGCCTCCGGTCCCTATACCTTCTTCGATGTGCTGCGCGGGGCTCTTCGTAAGGTTTTCGATCCGCTCGAAGGCATAAAAGTCGGTTTGATGTTGAATCACAACGATAACAGCAACTGCGCAGGGTACGGCCGCACAAAATGCAGCAACGGCGGCTACATCGCGATGGGCTTTGAGACCTTCGAGCAGGGTGATGCAAACGGGGCGAAGGCCCGTTTTCATCAGCTCGTTGCATCAATTCCTACACCACAGGGTAACTTGAGTCATGCCTATCAAGGTAAAGAACTCTTTTTCGAATTTTTCCGCTACATCACCGGGCAAGGCGTATTCAACGCACACAATGGTTATACGGACTATGCGTCGAGCTTCCAGACCAACCTCGATTTTGATAATCCATCTATATCCTGGGATGCCTCCATTGAAACAGGGGCAAAGACGAAGCCGAGTTACATTAGCCCATTGAGTGAAGCGGGCGCATGTTCCAAGCTGTATACCGTCAACGTCATGTTCCAGGTGTCCAACCAGGAGGATGATTCCGATGACGCCATTGAAAGCGCAATATCGTCCGGTGGATTCGGTTCATCGCAGCGGCAGTTTCCGGATGTTGTTCAGTACCTGAATGACGCGGATCTTGCGAATGGCAATTACGGTACCGTTGCTGATCTTGACGATAAGCAAAATGTCATTTCCTACTTCATCGTCGATGGCACGAAAATCAATACGACAACCAAAGCTTACGCGAGAGCCGGTGGTACAGGTGTGCCACTTGCCCTGACCGAAGACCCGGACGAGCTCGTCGCCACGCTCCAGGAAATTTTCAAGCAGATTCTCAGTGTCAGCACGACATTCGTCGCGGCGTCAGTTCCGGTTAATGTCTTCAACCGCGCTGAGATAACCGACAATGTTTATATCGCGCTGTTCCAGGTCGATGCTCAGTCACGGCCATACTGGGTAGGCAACGTCAAGAAACTCAAACTGGAAGGTGCCAACACGACTTCAGCCGATGCGACGTTGGTTGACGCAACTGGCACGCCCGCTGTTGCCGCCGATGGGCGCATACGCTTCGATGCATTAACGAGCTGGACCTTGCCTGCGTCACTGCCGCCTCCCGATCTGGACTCAGGGGAGGTTGCCGGTCGCGACGGCCGAGTCGTCGCGCGTGGTGGTGCTGGCCAACGAATTCCTGGCCTCATCACTGGCAACCCGCAGGAGGCTAACGGGCTGGGTGGACGCACGATCTACTACGACCGCACATCGTCGGCGCTGGCGGCCTTGAATGTCGATTCGGCGACGGCGTTGGCGCTGAAGTCCGATTTCGACGCCGCGACCACCAACGAGGCGGAGACATTGATCGCCTATGCGCGCGGGCTGGACGTCGATGACATAGATGGCAACGGCGAGACAAACGAGGCGAGAGAATGGATATTCGGCGACGCCCTGCATTCGCGGCCGCTGCCGATCAACTACGGCTCGATTGGTGGCTACAGTGACCCAACGAACCCGGCGATTTTCATTGCCGTCGGGTCGGATGACGGCATGCTGCGGTTGCTAAGAAATACCACCGCGAGTGGGAGCGAAAGCGGCGAGGAGGTTTGGGCCTTCATGCCGAGAAACTCCATGTCAGCACAGAAGGTGCTTCGTGCTAATGGCACCGGAATGCAGCACCCATACACAATGGACGGTGCGCCGGTGGCGTTTGTGCAAGACAAGAATCGAGATGGTTCGATCGTCTCCAGCGACGGTGATCGCGTGTATTTGTATGTCGGCATGCGTCGTGGTGGCAAAGCGTACTACGCCCTCGACATTACCAACCCGGAGAGTCCCAGGTTAATGTGGACTATCGAGAAGGGTGGTGACTTTTCCGAACTCGGTTACACGTTCTCAAATCCTCGTGTCGGGTTAATCGATTCGGCCTCTGGGCCGCGCCCGGTTGTCATGTTTGCTGGCGGTTACGACCTGAATAAAGACAAGCGCGGGGTGGTCGGTTCGGACGATTCTGAAGGCAATGCCATCTACGTCGTAGATGCGGAGTCCGGTCAACTGATCTGGAAAGCAAAGCAGGGCTCCGGTGGTGCCGGCGCCAGTGTGTTTGAGCACCCAGGGCTGGTTGACAGCATTCCGTCGACATTGACGGTAGGCGATACCAATGGCGATGGCCTGACGGATCGCATTGTCGTCGGTGATACGGGTGGCAATATCTGGCGCGCGGATATCGTTGGCAAAGACACGATCGACTGGGGATTGACGCTACTGGCCTCCGTTGGTCGTCATGCTAGCGGATCTCCGAGCATTGCCACAGATCGTCGTTTCTTCCATCGGCCGGATCTGGTGCCAAGCAAGGATTCCAACGGACTATTCGATGGCGTTGTACTCGGATCGGGCGATCGGGCGGACCCACTGGATAAAGGTGGAATCACGATTGACTTCACCTACATGATTAAGGATCGACACACGTCAGTCGGCAGCGCGGTCAATACCGGTCTAACGCACGTCGACTTTGGTGATGTGACAAGCAATTGCCTGCAAGGAGACGGCGGCTGTGTTGTCAATCTGACTCACGGCTGGCGGCTGCAAATGGAGGAGCCGGGTGAAAAAGTCCTGGCGACGCCGCTGACTATCACAGGGAAGACGTTCTTCACTTCCTATATGCCGCAAGCCGGTGGCGGCGCGACCGCGTGCACACCCTCTGAAGGTGGTGGGCGCCTGTACGCT
>JAOTUU010000081.1 GCA_029863705.1 Gammaproteobacteria bacterium | reverse complement strand
AAAGACCGGAACTGCCGCGTTGAGCTCAAAGACTACGTGACGACTGATGGCGAAATGTTCTCCGCGTACTCCTGCACGCCGAACAATCCTGCGCCGCAGCGCATTTATGCCGACTACGATAATGAAACGCTTGCCGGCATGGCCTACTCCGATGCAGACGCCGCCGCGACCCTCGGCCAGCGGCTCATAAGCAAAGATACGCACAGGTCGTATCAATTGCTCATTCGCGCGGTCGCGCTCGACGGCAAGGTGGAGCATCTCGCATGGCTGGCCGATCAGGCATTCGGGGCGGTCGCAATCAACGGCGAACCGCAAGTTGCCAATTTGCAGCGTCAGTACGAGCTGGCGGCGCTGGCAGCACGTCTGGGCGATGCTCCTGCCAGGTCCCGGTACTTCAAGAACGAACTCGTCAGGAACGGCATCGACGACGATCAGCTGAGCGCACTGGATGTGCGTGTCGACGAGCTGCTCCAGTCGATGCGTGACATTCAACTAACCGTTTTCGGTGAAGCCACTATTGAGGAGCAAGACGATGCATAAATTACTCCCAATACTGCTGTTGGCATTGCCGCTGGCCGCTGACATCTGTGTGGCACAGGAAAGCCCCCTGAACATTGTCTGTGCAGATTGCCGTAATCCCAATTATTATCCCGACGATTTCGTTAATTTCGCATTCAACCAAGCCTATGGTCCCGATGCATGGCTGACTTTCGAACAAGCCGACGACTTCTACATCACGAACCTTGACAACCAGACGGCTTATGTCGATATCGATTTCGTCTTCCTCGGTTTTGGCTTTCAGGGGCTCCAGCTACCTTATTGGCCGACGAATCTCTTGCAGTTTACGCTGGCACTACCTAACGGCAACATCTATACAGTACTCCGCAGCATATTCCTCACGCGACTTCCGGTGCCCTCGTCGGATGACGGCGACGAGAGTGATTCCGGTGGCGGCGCCGAAGGCGATGACGAGGACGAGGACGACGGCTGGGCCGGAGATGACGACTTCGAAGATCCCGACTGGTGCGAAGAGTGCTAGGTCAGTAGCTTCGAGCGTGCGTCTATAACAAGAACATGCGCCTGGCAATGCGACATCGACGTTGGGATTGGGCACAATGGCGCCATGCCCAATTTCATCACAGAAATGAAGCGCCGCAATGTCTTTCGCGTCGGTGTCGCTTACACGGTTGTCGCCTGGGTCATCGCCCAGGCGCTTGACCTCGTTGCCGACAACTTTGCTGCCCCCGACTGGGTTATGAAGGTGTCGCTGGCCGTGCTTGTTGCGGGTTTACCCGTTGCACTGATCTTCGCCTGGGCCTTCGAGCTAACGCCCGATGGTGTAAAGAAGACCGAGGATGTGCCTGTTACGGAGTCGATCACGCCGCGCACGGGTCGCCGGATCAACTACGTGATTACGACCGCGCTGGTTCTGGCACTGGCATTCATCGCCTGGGACAAGCTTGGGCAGAACGAGACCGCCGCAGACGTTGCCGTTGTTGATAAGTCAGTGGCTGTACTGCCATTTGCTGACCTGTCGGAACTTCAGGATCAGGAATGGTTTACAGATGGCCTGACAGAGGAAATTCTTAATTCTCTCGCACGGCTGCCAGAACTGCAGGTTACTGCGCGAACCTCCAGCTTCGAGTTCAAAAACACCAATACGGACATCGGCGACATCGCCGATAAACTCGGCGTGGCACACGTCGTCGAAGGCTCCGTGCGGCGCATCGGTGACAAACTGCGCGTGACAGTACAGTTGATTCGCGCGCACGACGGATTTCACCTGTGGTCCGAGACTTACGACCGCAGTACCGCAGATCTTTTCGACGTGCAGCGCGATGTCGCCGAAAATATCGCCGCTTCCTTAGACATTATTCTTGACGAGAACGTGCGCAATCGAATGTTTTCCACAGGCACTCGCAATGTCGCGGCCTTTGAGGCGTACCTGAAGGGCCGGAAGCTATTTATGCAAGCCCACGCACGAGGCACGTCTGCGCTCGTGACTCTTGCTGATGCCAATGTCTTCCTCGAGCAGGCAATGCAGCTCGACCCTGGCTTTGCGCAACCAGCGATTCTGCACGCAGACAGATACGCACACAGACTGCTTGAGAACGGTTCACTGATTGTCGGCGATATCGGTACCCTGGATGCCGACAGCGCATACGAGTTGCTAATGCGAGATCTGGAATTCGCCACGGACAACGCGCCTGACGCGGCGTCACGCATTGTTGCCGAGATTAACCGGGAATTTTTTGCGCCACACTGGCATCGCTTGCCCAAGCTTGTTAATCAATTCCGCGAGATCGTTGATTCCGGGGCAGCTCTGCCTGAGTCACTCGTCTGGATACAAGAAATATTGCAGGTGACCCAGGAATTCGAGTTGGGCGAGAAACTCGCCAAACGCAGGCAGCAGTCGGATCCTCTCAACTACAGCGGGTGGCAGGATGAAGCGGACGTCAATATAAACCAGGCTGATTATGAAAGAGCTGATGCGATATTGAAGTATGCGCGCAGTACTTTCGGCGACATCCCGGCACTAGATGAAAGAAGTATTCTAATTGCGCTATTGAGCGGCAATAAGGAAACCGCAATTGCACTGCTGCAAGACGATTTCGATTTTTCGGGTGATTTCAACTACTACGAGCCATTTCTGGCGGCGCTTCAGGGTGACCGTACAACCGCAGTCCAGATGGCCGACAGATTCGAGGATGAATCATCAGGCTATGCAGCCGGTTTGATATTGACCTATCACGCCTTGGGTGATGCAGAGCGCATGCGTTCTTTGGTTGCCCGTCTTGACGCATCGACGGTTGGACCTACTTTATTGGCAATCGATTTGGCCATCACTGGCGGGGTCTTGAGATTTGATCTTGATGATGCGCCGAATCTGAAAAAGCGCCTCGCAGAAGCACAGATAGATCCCGCATCATTCAAGACAATAGCAGCACCGTAACCGCCTGCTGTGTATTTGCCGCCGAAGCTAAAACTCTATTGATGCTACTTGTGCTTCAGGGCGGTGACGATGCGCCGGGCGCGCGAACGGCGCATATCGGTGAGGTTTTGCATCGTCATGGTGTCGGACTCCGTGATTTTCTCGTCCATCTCGGCGCTTATCGCCGGCACATTTTCGATCTTGATCCGATATCGGCCGAGCGAAATGATGTCGTTGTTTCTCAGGACGGTCTTCTGCACGACGGTTGAGTTAACCGTTGTTCCATTGGTGCTATTCAGATCGAGCAGTACGACCGCATTTGCATAGATCTGCAGCATGGCGTGAACCTTGCTGACGTAGGCATCTTCAATGACGATGTCAGCCAGACTGGTGCGCCCGATAATATATTGCTTCTCTGTGAGCTCGCGCTCCACAACGACTTCTCCGTCGCGCGTAACGATGACGCGTGGTACTGATCTCGCCGACCGCAGCTCGATCATGCGGTCCAGGACTTGCATCGCTCGCTCGTTCAAAGCGCCTGGCCAGCCACGCGACAACTCACGCAGTTTTTCACAAACATCTATCGGGAAGACTTTTTCGCTGCGCTCGCCGCCCGCCGCGATCAGGCGGGTACGCAAGTAAATCATCGTTTCTTGCGGCGTCAGCGGATTAAGTGAATACGCCGCTGGGTGACGCCGAGCGAGGTTGCGCATGCTTTTCTGCCGTACCAGTGCCGACAATTGCTCCTTGCCCGTCAACACGATACGCAGTGCATAGTTGCCGCGAACATCCAGCGCCGCAAGCCAGTTAAGCAGGCGCAAGGTACTCGATGTAGCACGATCAGCATTGTCGACCATCAGTACAGGCGCCTTTGCTTTACGCGTCTGCTCGGTCAGGAATCTATTGAGCGTCTGCAGCAACTGCTCGTCATCCTGAGAAGCGGTTCGGACATCGAATTGTGACAGCATGCCGTTGAGCAATTGGCGTGGCGTCAGGCGTGTTCCATCGATAAGGGCGACTGCGGCGTCACGCGACGACCAGCCACGCTGCTCCGTGACAATTGTCGTCTTGCCCGACCCCGTTGGCCCTTGCAGCAGCGCGACACCGTTCACCTGGCTAAGCGCGGACGACAAGAACCGCAGCGCATCCTGATGCGACTGGTATGCAACGATAAGTCCGGAGTCGGCGTGACTGCCGAATGCCTTACTGCCTAATGAGGGATCGTGTGCGTGCATGGGCTCTTATTGGCTTTTTTTTTAATTATCCACATTATTGCGCTTATGCGCGGTTTCGCGTGTCCTAGATTCCATAATGTAGCTTTTTTATGGGCCGGTTTAACAGGCGCATTCCTGCGGCGTATTCAGCGCAATTTGGCCTTGATCACTTTGCTGTGCAGGCTTTTCATCGGGAAATTCAGTCCAAGACGTATGGCCTTCGCGCCAATATTGCTCTGCTCGTAGACACCGCGCGGGTTTGAGAAACGCCTGAATCCCTCGATACCGTGATAGCGACCCGTGCCCGAATTGCCGACGCCGCCGAATGGCAGTTTGTGCTGCATGAAATGCACAATGACGTCGTTGCGGACAGTGCCGCCCGACGACGTCTTGTTCAGGACTGTCTGCCACTCTTTTTCGTCTTCACCGAAGTAATACAGCGCCAGCGGTTTTGGCCGGGAATTGACGTATTCGATCGCTTCAGCGAAGTCGCTGTAGGTGCGGATAATAAACACGGGCCCGAAGATCTCCTCCTGGCTGATAACCATGTCATCGGTGACATTCAGCACGAACGTAATCGGCATCTTGCGAGCCGCCGGTGGAAAGTCCTCGTTCGCAGGATTGACCTCGATGACCTGTGCGCCTTTCTCACGGGCATCGTCCAGGTATCCTTTGACGCGCTGATAGTGACGTTCGTTGACGAAATTGATGTATTGGTCATTGCCCACCATCGTCGGGAACATCTCGCCAACGATATTTGTGGCCGCCTCGATGAACGCCGCTTCGCTGCCGGCCGGAATAAAACCAAAATCCGGTGCAAGACACACCTGGCCGCCGTTCAGGCATTTGCCCCACATGATGCGTCGTGCCGCTTCGGCCACGTCGGCCGTGCGGCTCACCAGCACAGGCGACTTGCCGCCAAGTTCGAGCGTTACCGGCGTCAGGTTCTTCGCCGCTTCAGCACTGACTATTTTCGCCAATGCCGGTGACCCCGTGAACATCAGGTGATCAAAAGGCAGCTTTGGAAACTCAACGGCAAGGTCGAAACCACCGGCGAACGCCGCAAGTTCCGTCTCGTCGAAATACTCATCAATCGCCTCGGCAATTGCCGTTGACGTTAGCGGCGTCTGGTCGGACGGCTTGACGATTACCCGGTTGCCGGCACCAAAAGCTGCGCCGAGCATCGATAGCGACAATTGAATCGGGAAATTCCACGGCGAAATATTGCCGATTACACCGAGTGGTTCGTAGTGAATTCGCGATCGGCCGCCCAGCAGCCCAAGCGGAAACGCCGATGGACGGCGCTCGCCTCGCATAAAGCCAGCGGTTGCCGCGCGATCGGCCTTGAGCCCATCTATCAGGCTGACAACATCGAGCGCCTTGCCAAGTTCCGGGTTACGCGAGCCATAGTCGGCGTGCGTGGCCTCGGTAAAGCGATCCGCATGCTTGATAGTCATCGCAATAACGCGACTGATACGGTCTTTGCGCATCGTCACATCAGGTTCACCATCCTCGACAAATGATTTTTGTTGTGCCGCAAAGACGCGATGTAAGCGGTCGATAAGGACGGCATCGCTCGATTGGGTGAATTCGCTGTTAGCAACCATGGAACTAGTCTCTCGCTGGAATTTTTGACATGGCTCGTTCGGTCATCGCCGTGATCGTCAATGACGGGTTTACACCAGGGTTAGCGGGCACGACCGAACCGTCACAGATAAGCAGCTTATGATAACCGAATACGCGTTGCCCGTGATCGACAACGCCGTGCTCGGCATCACTGCCGATTGCGGCGCCGCCAAGTATGTGTGCGGTCATCGGGATATTCGCAACTGCTTCAAGCACGCTGCTTTGGGCGATGCCGCCCGTATTTTCCGCGATCCAGTTGGCTGCCTTGTTGCCCGCATCGATGTACGTGGGGTTCGGCCTCGCCGCGTCTTGCTCGGTGGCAAGGCGGACGCCCTTGCCAAACCACTTTTTCCTGGCCCGAAACGAAATCGCATTGTCCAGGCTCTGCATCACCAGCAGTCCAATCGACTTTTTCGACCAGCCGAACGGCCACAAGGTTTGAAGAAACCGGAACGGATGGCGTATGACATTGCCGAGTAGCAGGAAGACGCGAGTCCAGCGGGTACCGTCACCCGTAATTAGTGTAAGCAGAAAACTAAGGAGGTCACCTTTTTCACCGTAGGTCACAACCTCGATATGCGTGTCAGCATCGGTATGGATGCTCGAACTTATCGCTACACTTTGCGAAACACCAAGCGAATCGTCGGGTAAGGTAACGGCGAGAATTGACTCACTGTTGGTGCGAACAAGCCGGCCGAGTCGGTCGCTGATTTCAGGCAACGAGCCCGTGTGCTTGCAGTTCGCCAGTAAGTGGTTAGTACCCAGCGCGCCGGCCGCAACAATGACACCCTGCGCCCGCAGTGTTTTTCTATTACCGCCGAACAAGCCAGGTGATTGCGTCTGAACCTCATAGCCATCGCGGCCGTCGCTGCTACCCATTGGCCGAATATCGACGACCTTCCGATCTGGCAATATCTCGGCTCCGCGTTTCTCCGCGAACCAGAGATAGTTCTTGAGCAAAGTGTTCTTGGCGCCGACGCGACAACCGACCATGCACGCTCCGCAGCGTATGCAGCCGGTGCGCGACGGGCCTTCACCGTTGAAAAACGGATCTTCGACAGTCTTGCCAGGTTCACCGAAAAATACAGCTACGGGCGTTCGGCAGAACGAGTCTTCGGTGCCGATGCTGGCCGCGTAATCCCGCAGAATATTATCTCCGGGGCTCGCAAACGGCACCGTGTTGACGCCGAGCATTCGTTCGGCAGTTGCATACGGTTCGTCGAGTTCCTGTTTCCAGTCGGCAAGCTCAGCCCATTGGGAATTCTCAAAAAACTCTTTCTTGGCACGATACAGCGTGTTGGCGTAAACGATGCTGCCGCCGCCAACGCCCGCGCCGCTGGCGATGAATACGTCCTTAAACGGGGTGAAGCGCATGATGCCGCGCAAGCCAAGGAATGGCGCCCAAAGGTAGCGATTCAAGTGCCAGGTGGACTTGGCGAAATCCTCGTCCTCAAAGCGGCGACCGGCCTCAATGACACCGACTTTGTAACCTTTCTCGGACAAGCGCAGCGCCGAAACGCTGCCGCCGAATCCAGAACCAATAATGAGCCAGTCGTAGTCCAACGCTTGGTCCCCTACATTGAGAGCGAGCCTTCACGAAAGTCGGTCTTATCCAACCAGGCGTTGATCAGTACCGGTACGCCATCACGGGCCGACTGGCGGGCATCCTGCAGGCACGCTGCCGTCTGCTTTGCGTGCTTAAGCAACAGGCCGCGCCCGCCCAGAGCCGCGGCAACCTCGTGGTAATCACTGCGCGCCAGTACGGTACCGACATCGTCATGCAGCATCTTAACCTGCTCGCGTGCGATCTGCGTCCAACCGGCGTCATTACCCACCACGGCAATGACCGGAATGCTATGGCGCACGAATGTGTCAAATTCGGCGAGTGCATAACCAACCGAACCATCGCCGAAAAGAACCCAGGTCTCGTGATCAGGGTTACACAGGCTTGCACCAAGGGCGAAACCAGCGCCACAACCCAGCGTGCCGAAGACACCAGGATCCAGCCAACTCAGAGGCTTCCTGGGTTTCACGATATACGATGCCGTGCCGACAAAATCGCCACCATCGGCAACGATCACGCTGTTGTCGGGTAACTGGGAATCGACACTTCTGCACAAGTTGACCGGGTTAATAAACTCGCCGGACTTTGATGCGTTCGAGTCAATCTCGGCTTCGCGCTCGCTATCCCGCTCTAGCAGCAATTCCTGCCACTCCTCCCAGTGCTTGCTGGTGTCCGGTTTGAGAGTCTCTGCCAGCGCGCGCAAGAACAGTCCGGCGTCGGCGAGTGCGCCGATGTTTGGGCGGCGATTGCGCTTCAAATCGACAGCGCTGCGATTCGCCGATATCAAACACGCACTGCGCCGCACGTTCTGTCCATAGTTGAGCCGGAAGTCGGACGGCACACCCGCGAGCATGACCAGGTCAGCCTCGCGAAGTGCTTTTGTTCGTTGGTGCCGATGGTGCAATGGATGTGACTTACCCATGAGTCCGCGGGCCATGCCCGACAGGTAAACCGGAACGCCGATACGTTCGATCGCCGCCGCAACGGCCGCTGCGTGACTCGAATCAACGAGCGCCTGACTGCCGACGACGAGCACCGGTTGCCTGGCTTCGGCGATTCTCTTGGCCGCACGAGTGATGACATCGGACGTTGGCGGCATCGCTCGTACTTCGCTGACCGATTCAATGTCGTGGGTATCGGCGCCGGCGAACAGCCTGCCGGCCCGATAATTGAGATAAGTGCGCACCGCGCGGTCAGGTAACGACTTTCCTTGCGGCGTGCTTGCCGCGTACCACTCACGAATGACCGACTCGTCGTACAACAGATCGACCGGGCATTCCACGAACACCGGACCGGGCACACCACTGCGTGCGATATGCAACGCTTTCGCCAGTGTCGGCGCGAGTTCGCGAACACGCGTGACGGCCTGCGCCCACTTCACGTGCGGCTTGAACAACGCCATCTGGTCGATGTCCTGGAGCGCGCCGCGGCCTTTCAGTACGGTAGCAGGAGCGCCACCGAGCAATACAAGCGGCGACTGCGCAAGCTGCGCATTCTTCACGGCCGTGATCGTATTCGTGGCACCAGGCCCTGCTGTGACTGCCGCAACACCAGGTATACCGGTAATTCGTGCAACCGCGTCGGCCGCAAACACGGCCGTGGCCTCGTGACGCACATCGATAACACGGATACCCAGATCTTTGGCACCTTTGAGGATGGGAGAGATGTGCCCGCCACACAGTGTGAAGAGGAACTTCACACCGTGGGATTGCAATACACGTGCAATGCTCTCACCGCCGTTCATACGCTGCTCTCCGCCCAGTCGAGATGAAATCCTTTGCCGCTGACGATCGATGCCTGCACCGTTCGTACTGCGGCATCGCCGGGTACGACAATACGGGCGCGGCTGTTGGCGAGCAAGTCACGTTCAATATCGATGCCCGGCATAACGGCGCGCAGTGTCAACCCGGCATCCGTAAGCTCGAGCAGCGCAAGATCCGTGACATAAAAGACTTTCTTGCCGCGCGCGAGAGCGACGCCACCGTTGAAAGTGACCTCGTCAACTTGCTCGACCAGTTTGGGCTTACCTGGCTCGTCGAGGCGTAAGCGCTCTCCGTCGATGCTGACTTTGGAGCCCTGCATCCACTTGCCGATGAACAATACAGTGCTGGCCGATTCGATAATGCTGGAGGCACCACCCGGCCCCACGTAGTCCAGCATGCGTGGGCCGCGTTTTGACAGGTTGAGGTTGCCTGCGGAGTCTATCTGCAGGAACCCAAGCATGGTCGCGTCGAGATGCTCGTGATAATGGTGAAACATCCAGGCCGAGGACTCCAGGCGCCGCGGATTGATGGCGGCACCAAAAAAGATACCCGGTGCCGGTATTCCACCAACGGGGCCCGATTCAGTCGTAAATGTAATCTTTTCATGCGCGCCGTGCTCGCAAAGCACGCGGCAGACCTCTTCTCCCAGTCCCACACCAATATTTACAGTGGCATCTGCCGCTACGTTATCAGTAAAGACCCGGGCTCCAAGCCGCGCCAGTGCATAGTCAACCGGACTTCTGCGCGGCGTTATCCCCAGCGTTTTGTTGATAAACCTGAGCCGCGAAATCGCCTCGTGCTCATTTACAGTCGCGCCAGCTGTAAACATGGGCCAGTGCCTGTGCTGTGCTACCGATCCGGTCTGCTCATTACGTGGATTGATTACGACAACGTCAACCTCGTCTGCCCGCAGCCCAATTGCAGCTTCGTCGTGTTCGATCAAAGCGGAGACTGACACGAATACGAGCCCACCATTGCGCCGCGCAGCGTGAGCTGCTTCGACATTCTCCGTAATCGTCGCTGCGTTGCGAAAATAGATGTTGCCGTCGCGGTCGGCATACGGCGCACTCATGAGCGCTACGTCGATCGGTGGTAAGGAATAGGCGATTTCTTCGCCATCTGCCCGCGCAAATTGCGCCGCCGCATTTTCGCTTACAGGCGAGCCACGGCCAACACGCGGATCCAGGAACGTGCCTATACCGGTTCGACTGCACACCACGTACTCGCCTCGTCCCTGTGCCTCAACGACATGTGCCATTTCGCCTTGCGGCAGAGTGTGTAGCTCCAGCCGTCCGGCGTCGGCCAGGCGCAGCAACGACTTTGCTGTTTCGGTATGCCCGGCGATGTAACGTGTTACGAGACCATCCACACCGACCTCTTCGACCGTGCCGGGCGCGCGGCCACGCCCACCCTGCCCGCCGACAGAGATCCATGTAAGCCCACGCGGATAGCCGCTTTGCTCATAGCGCTCTCGCACGGCCCAGAAAAATATCGAACAACGAGCGTTACCTGAAATTCCGCAAGAAATGACGCAGGCACCATCGGCAATCATGTCCGCGGCTGCTCGTGCGGACTTGAACTTGTCCGGCAACGGTTCCGGCGCCACATAAGAGGTATCGCGGCGATCCCAGGTCAGCCGCCAACGAAGAATGTGTGCAAGCAGTTTTGCCCTGTCGAGTAGGTTCACAGCGCCCCGATCTGATTCCACCTCGAAATAGCGTAACAACAGGCCGGTGCCGTGGGTAATGGCGAATATACCTACCAGGCGCCCGGGGCTTATGTCAGCAATTGCAAACAGTTGTTTGTTCAACTAACATTTGTTTGATATGCAGAGTCGCGAGCAACAAGTCCTGTCGCTAATACGAGATAACCCGATGCTGCCGCAGCAGGCGATCGCGGCGCAGCTCGGCATCAGCCGTTCTGCCGTGGCTGGGCACATTATGAACCTCTCAAGGAAAGGGGCTATTAAAGGTCGCGGTTACGTCTTCAGCGACGCGCCGTTCGTCACCGTCATCGGTGGCGCCAACATAGACATCCACGGCAAGTCGGACAAAGCACTGCGTCGTGATGATTCGAACCCCGGCACGGTAAAAATATCGGCAGGCGGTGTAGCTCGCAATATCGCCGAAAACCTGGCGCGCCTCGGGGTTGATAGCCGACTGATATCGGCCGTCGGCAGTGACTATCACGGCCAGATGTTGATGAGGCTTTGTCGAGATGCCGGCGTTGATATGCAATACGTGCAGGAAATTGACGCGGTACCAACCTCGACCTATTTGTCGGTGTTGAATAATAGCGGTGACATGCACGTGGCTGTTTCCGACATGGGCATCATCGATCACCTGGGCGTGGAACGGCTGCAGCTGCTTAAGGCGGCGCTTGGTCAGTCATCACTTATGATTCTGGATACCAACCTCGTCGACGACGCCCTCGCATGGCTCACCCACACGTTTGTCGACAAGCCGATATTCGTAGACACCGTTTCCAGCAGCAAAGCGATTAAGATCAAACCATACCTGCAATTTATCCACACGCTGAAGCTGAGCGCGATCGAGGCTGAAGCGCTGACCGGCAACAAAGTGCGCACACAGACGCAGTTGCGGAACATAGCCAATGAACTTCATTCGCAGGGCGTCGAACGAGTATTCATTACGCGTGGGAATCAGGGTGTGTTCTATAGCGATGGCAACGACCAGGTCATACAAAAACTGCAGCATGGCATACGCGACGTGCATAACACTGGCGGTGCCGGCGACGCGTTTCTCGCCGGACTCGCCTACGCCTGGCTCGAAGACTGGCCATTAGACGAATCGGTAACATTCGCCTTGGCAGCCGCGGACATCACGCTATCGCACCCCGCGACCGTCAGCCCTGCCCTGTCGCTTGCAGCCATTAACCGTAACGTGGAGGAGGCCGAACGTGTCGAATAAGCCTGCGAATGATGCTCTCGATATCGCAGCAGAGGTCGCAGAGGCGCTACGCTCGGGACAACCCGTCGTTGCGCTGGAATCGACGATCATCAGTCACGGCATGCCGTACCCAAAAAACGTTGCTTCCGCATCGGCAGTAGAACAAGCCATTCGTGAAATCGGCGCAGTACCGGCCACAATCGCCATTTCGGGCGGCCGACTGAAAGTCGGCCTGTCAGCCGATGAGATTGAGCGCCTCGGTGAGCTCGGGCCAAAGGTGATTAAGTGCAGTCGCCGGGATATGCCGTTCGTCCTCGCACGCAAACAGGACGGTGCAACGAC
>JAOTUU010000364.1 GCA_029863705.1 Gammaproteobacteria bacterium | reverse complement strand
GGCTCTGACCCCTTCGCTAGGCCTGTAAGTTTGGCTGCAGCATCGGTGCCATGGATGGCTGGGTATCAAACCAGAGAAGCGAACATCAGGTCCCAGGCACCTTGGCGGGGTGAAAACATTCCCCAGAGTTTGCTGCATTCCTGAATGTCGGTTTCAGTACGAATCACACAGGGATCTCGTCGTACTTACGCTTATCAGTTCGGTCCATCGCGATACTTGTCGAGCAGCGCCCTGAAGTCCTTGCTGTCACGCAAACCGTCCCAATGTGGATCGAGTTCCACGACGCGGATCGAGATGTCGCTCGGCCCGGGCAGTAGGGGTTCCAGCAGCGCCAGGGCTCGCTTTTTTTCGCCGACCAGCGCCAAAGCCAAGATCATCGACGGTCACTCAAGAGCAACTTCCGTGTCAAAAATCTACGGCATTACGTGCGCTTGGGTGACGCTGGATTGCGGAATCCGTTAAACGAATGGCGTCCGTGCAGTCAGGGCAGCCCCGCAATGCGGGGCTTTGTTTGGTGAAGAGCGCTAACGATCAGTCATCGTCATCAGTTGGCACGAACTTCTGTGTTGATGCCGAGTTCTGCTTTACGTCTCTATTGCGTTGACGGATATCATAATAGTCATTCGTCAGCCAACGCCCAAGAATGTTGGCGTACAGGGGACTACCAAGCACGCCGCTCTCACCGCCCGGCAAAATTGTGCGTCCGCTGATGCTACGTGGCGCGCGGCTCCCTTCACCCACATACCGGCGTGACGGACCGCTACCGAACATGAAGCCGCTGCTGCTATCGGCGCGGGCAGAGTGGCTCGAGGCATCGACGACACCGAAACCACCGTCGACCGACAGGCCCGCAAGGTCCGGAAATGATGGCGGAAACGCTCCACCGGCAGGCGGGGTGTCAAACGGCGGACCCAATGGATGATCCAGCACGATGCGGTGTAGACGGCCCCAGCGATAATCGCTCTGCTCTGTCGAGCCGCCAAACGCCTGGGCAAAATCCTCACTTGCCAGGAGGTCCAGCGCATCCTGAACGCTCTTGAGGATCAGGATGTCACGCCGCTCAAACGGGTCGGCAACCCCCGGCACATTGAAAAAGTTGACTCCGGATGCGCCAACACCGAACTGCGCGTCGTACTGATCGAACAGGTTACGCAGGGCGGTCATGGACAAACTGCTCGGCGGCCGGGGCAAACCGATTGTGTCCAGCACCTGGTCGATCGTATTGCCGATCATCTGACCGCGCCAGACAGAATAGATCGTCGCGGCAATACTGTGTTCGACTTCCGCTACTGAGGGTGCGGCGCGGTCGCCATCCTTATCACTGGCGTCATAACCCTCGGGTACGCCGGTGGGCGTCGAGTAATCCCAGCCATCCAGCCGGCCGATTGCCTCGGCGATGCGCGGATCGGCGGCCAGCTCGGCCAACATTGCATGGGCGGCGTCCGACGTCGCGTTTTCGAATGCCTCGAGGATCAGCGGTGTGAATACCTGCGCGTCGAGCAGTATGACGTCGGCCTGGATTTCCTGCATGTCTTCGACGCTCAGCGGTCCAGTTGCGAGCCGTTCTTCGAAGGCCTGGGTGATACGACCTGCGCGGGTGCCGATGGCGTAGCCAGGATTGAGATAGAAGACCCCGCCGCCGGGTCGCAGCTCGTTAAACGCATCGTTGTCCAGCGTGTTCCCGGTCGGATCGTTGTTGGCGTTTATGAAATAGCCGCTGACCGGATTGACGAGCTTCGGCATTTCGTCGAACGGCAGGATCTCGAACGGCACCGCTTGATGCGGTTGCGGATTGCTAACCGGCAGCCATTCGTTGCCGCCTTGTCCGTTGCGAATCAGGTACGGTGGCGAGCCATTAATGATACCGGCTTGCAGGTCCTCGCGAATTGGCATCTCGGCGCTCGTGAAATACGCAATGTTGCCGTCGGTGTCCATGTAACAGAAATTCTGCGAGCCAAAATCAAAAAACTGCAGGCCGTCTACAAAATCGTCGAGGTCTTTCGCGAAATTGAAGGCACGGAACGCATCGAATTCACGCGTGGGACTGAAACCAGTGTACTGAACGCTTAGCGCTGCGCCTGTTACCGGATCGAGACTGATGATCGGCCCATTGTTGCGTCGCGGTGCAATCAGCGTGACGGGCGGGATGAACACGCCACCCACTGTGCCGCCCGCAGGCGCGAGCTCGAGATTGTCCGGCGCGCTGTCACCGACGATGTTATAGAGGAACGCTTCCGGTATAGGGATGAGTGGTTCCGGGCTGCCGAGATAGAGGGTGCTGAGACCACTCGGTGAACTCGAATCGGGGACCACCTGTTCCTGGTAGGTATCAGTCACATCCATCGGATTGACTGTCGCGCCCCAGGTGATGCGACTGTTCTGCCCCAGCACAACATAGGGCACGCCGGCAAAGCTGCTGCCAACCACATCGACGCCGGCTGGCCTGGCCCGAAGATGATTCTGATACCAGGTGGCGGGCGTGTTCAACGCGAGATGCGGATCGTTGGCGAGCATCGCTTTACCGCTCGCGCTGCGGCTCGGGGCAACGGCCCACTCGTTGCTGCCTTGCGGCTTGTCGCGTGACTTGAGCGCATTCTCCAGCATGGGAATGTCTTTGACCCGTTCAATGTAATCCTCCGCTAGTTTCAAGGTCGCGCGGTCAAGTTGCGTGGCCCGAGCTTTGGTGACAGCTGATCTCTTGTTGCTCGGGGCAGCAGCGGCCAACGAGTCAGGAATCGTCGCCGCCGGATCGAATGGTTGCGTCCGGTATAAGTCCTCGAAGAACAGTTTGCTGCCGTCGAA
>JAOTUU010000363.1 GCA_029863705.1 Gammaproteobacteria bacterium | reverse complement strand
GCTGTGTGTCGTCTCGAGGATCGTAGATCCAGATGCCATACAGGGGTGGCGCTACAAACAGATCGCCTTCAACCGGTGTTGGCGGATTATCCGGATCGATGACAATGACGTTCAGAAGGCGGTCCTCGGTGCAAGGAACGATCTGAATATCGTCCGTCTGCGGGTCTCCGTCGTCAGCGAGAATTTCGACCAGGCGACACTGGCTCCAGCTGACCATCAGCCGATCCGTGCCATCCTGAATCGGGTAGACCGAGAAGTAACGGCCACCAACGGACGGTACGCCCGGTGTCGTCGATACTGCGTTTACCGTTGCGTCTTCCTGCGCCGGGCCACTCAAGACGCCGATATTGTCTTTCGTCGGCTGCGTGTTCTCGAGGTACTGAGGTGTATCGATCAGCAACAGCTCGCCACCGCCCTCCGTATCAGTGAACGGACGCGCAAGCACCATGACACGGCCGTCTAGAACCTGCCGCGGCTGCATGAACTGGATGATGTCGCCATTGGTGCCGGTCGCATGACTCTGCTGACCATAGAGCAACTCCAGGGCCGAGCCATCCGGGTTCATTCGATACAGGTTTACCGCGTCATTCGACTGATTGTGGTCCCAGCGGCTGAACACGATTCTCCCATCGGCCATTACGGACGGGTCGAGGTCGTGGCTCTGGTTGAAAGACACCTGCTTCACGCCGGTGCCGTCATCGTTCATGACGTGCAGGTTGAACGCGTGCTCGTTGTCGTCCTCGTCCTGCGCCGGGAATCCGCCTTTGCCTTCGTCCAGCAACACGGCCTGTGACTGGGTCTGGCGCGTTGAAGAGAAAATAATGCGTCCGTCCGGCAAGTACTTCGGCATGATGTCGTGGCCAATCTCGGCCGTGAGGTCGGATGAGATGACCCTGATCAACTCGCCGGTTTCAAACGTGTACTGCCAGATATTCCATGTCGGCAGATCTTCTTCGTCCACATCCGGATCGAACGGAACTCGCATGGCGAACAGAAGGCGGCTGCCGTCATAGTCAATTTCGACATCGCGAATTGCCGCGAGGCCCTGCGATACGCTTTCAGTAATGTTGATCGCTTCAGCACCGGGAGCGGCGCGATCACGATAGTAAAGATCGGCGCCAAACTCGAATGTGATCTGCTCTCGTAAATCCTGCTGCTGAAATACGCCGTTGTCGTCAACAGGAAGCGGAGACTTTATATAGGCGATCGGGAAATCAATAATGACAGGATCGGGATCCTGCCCGGTGCCCAGTTGGACCCCCTCCCCTTTGCTGCAAGCGCCGAGCAGCACGCACGCCATCGACAACGCAACCATCCTGGTCGCTTTGCTCGCTATTCCGTTTCTGGATTGTCGCGGTAGCCTAAACATTGCTTTCACCTCGGGTCATTATGGCAGGGTACGCGGCCAGGCGCCGGTCGTACCGTTAACGCAGTCACAAACTGCAATTAACTATCGATCGAGTTTTACTTCGTAATATCGGGAGTAGATTGCCCCTGATTATAGGAGAGGGATCAGGCTCGATGTAATGTCTCAAAAGCACGACACCGAGCAGAATTAAACAAATTGTTTGCGGCATCGTCCTGCTTGTACACGACACGACCCGGCATTCGGTTCCATAGCGACGATCGCATGCGCAACCAAAAGTGTGATTTTTGCATCACGTTCAGAAATTGCATGAACTTTATGTCGCTTCCGACTGTTGTTTGGTCGTGTCATTACACGACTGGCCTGTCTCCCTTCGGCGACAGTTGCACAGTCTTTCACAATCAGTAGCTTAGGCCTCCCGTTACCAAACCTTGTACCAAAGCGCCGACAATGGCTTGACATATCCTCGCACTGGAGAGCACTTGGGAGGCGCCGTTAAGCAATTGATATAAAAGTCTTTTATTAAGATTGTTTGCGACAGAGTCAAGACTGGCACAGCACTTGCTTAATAGATTGCAGATCGATTGATTACGTGACCGAAGATTTTTGAAATCGTGAATACATTCACGGCAAAAATAAAAAAGGTCGGGCAAAATTTTCCCTGCCAAGTTGAGCAACCGGTCTGGTGGACAGGAGTCCGCCGCGTAAAGCGGAGCTACTAAGAAGCAACAGATTTGGCGCGCGTCAGACGACGCAGCAAAAAGTTTCCGATTAGTCCGTTACCGAGGGTGCGTGATTCCCGAAGACGTTCGGGTACACAGGTAAGCACATTGTTTGAATCGTACGAGTGATGAGCAGAAACAATATGAAAAACAGCATGTGGAAAGTACACGTACGCTTAGCGCTGGCGGCATTGCTTGCGGTAGTGCTCGTAGCGCCGGCAAATGCCCAGACCAGGGAACAGGCCAAGCGTATCTATGATCGTCTCGCGGGCGTACCGCCGACCGAATCCGTCTTGACTGCGTTAGAAAACAACGCCGGAACGGACCCGGTCTGCGTCAACTACGGCGTTTCAGGACCGGCCTGCGCAGCGTACGTCGCGATGGAAAACAGCAGCTTTTATAATGTGACGCTGAAAAACTTCGCAGCGCCATGGACGAATCGCGACCGCTCTGTGTTTGTGCCACTAAACGACTATATCGCGACCGTAATCGGAATGATCCGTGACGACGTGGACTTCCGCACGGTGTTGTCAGCCGACCTTCAGTATGTCGGTAGCCCAGGGACGGTTTCCTCAACGCCCGCTGGAAACAACAACAATCACTATGAGCAGCTGGAAGCTGGCAATCACGACCTTAAGGCCGTGCTCGAGCCAGCAACTCAGTCAGGCATCAACGGTATTCCCTCTACGGCAACGGCCGGCGTGATGACGTCGCGCGCGGCGTCCGAAGCGT
>JAOTUU010000362.1 GCA_029863705.1 Gammaproteobacteria bacterium | reverse complement strand
GTAAAGCAAACATGGTGCGCTTCAACTTCTTCATGGACGAGGGGGCATTTGTTCGTGACGCTGACAGCGGTCGATACCGCGTGAACTACGCCAGGATGGAGTCGGCAATGACCGATTTATCGCGATTGTTGCTGACGCTGCAGGGGGACGGTGACTATGACGGTGCCGCCGAACTCACCAGCAAGAAAGGCGTTATTGCGGCGCAGTTGCAGCAGGACCTGGACAGGCTGACCGATGCGCGGATTCCGGTCGACATTACGTTCCAGCAGGGCGCCGCCGTATTGGGCATCGAATGATGAGCACAATCATCAGGGCGACGGCAGTGAAAGCAAAGAATCCGCTTCTGCTCGTGGCGCTACTCGCGCTGGCTGCTTGCAGCGCCGGAGAGAAGCAGGTTGAGTCGACGGCGGTCGAAAAACAACGGTGGGAGGCTTTCGCGGCGACCACAGTTGCCGAGTATTACAGGCAAAATCCGGAGCTGGCCGTTGATGTCGGCCTGCATGAATACGATGGCCAGGCATCGGATTTCAGTCTCGAAGCAGCGGACAGCTATGCAACCTGGATTGACGGCGTCATTGCTGCCGCAGAATCGTACGACGACCTGCAGGGAATCGAAGCGTTCGAGCGTGACTACATGGTCAGCGCGTTGCGCGGCGAACTTTTCTGGATTCGCGAATCAGGTTTTCTGACCAATAACCCGGTTTACTATTCGTTTGATCTCGGCTTCGATGTTTATGTCGATCGAAAATACGCGCCGCTCGACGAGCGTATCGTTGCTTACACCGAATATGTTTCCCAGCTTCCGGCAATGCTGCGGACAATGCAGGACAACATGGAGCCGCCATTGCCCGCCCCCTACGTCGAAACTGCGCATGCGATTTTCACAGGTCTTGCGGACTATCTTGAGAACACCGTGCCCGGCCTTTTCTCGGCGGTCAAAGACGAGCAGTTGCAGCGCCGCTTTGTGTCTGCGAACACTGCGGCGGCCGAAGCTGCAGAACAGACAGCGAATTGGCTGGCGGGACTTCGAGCAACCGCGACCGACGAGTTTGCGTTGGGTGAAGAGGGGTTTCTCGCGATGCTTCGTGCCACCGAGGGTGTCGACATAACGCTCGCCGATCTCAAGGCTGCCGGTGAGTTCAATCTCAAGCAAAATCTCAATCAGCTCTATGACGCCTGTGCTGAATTCGCGCCGGGCGAGAGTACTGAAGCCTGTGTTCTCAAAGTACAGGGCCGCAAGCCACCGGAAGGGGCGGTGGGCGGCGCGACACGGCAGTTGCCGGATCTTCGCCGGTTTCTCGAAGACAACGATATCGTCAGCATTCCGGGCAACGAGGAGGCGCTTGTGGCCGAGGCGCCACCGCACAAGCGATGGAATTTTGCGTACATCAACATTCCCGGCCCGTTCGAATCGGGACTGCCGTCCGTGTACTACATTGCGCCGCCGGACCCGAACTGGTCCGAGGAAGATCAGCAGGCCTATATCGCTGGCGAGACGGACCTGCTCGCGACGACTATTCATGAGGTCTGGCCGGGCCATTTCCTGCAATTTCTGCATGCGAACCGCGCCGACAATAATGTCGGCCAGCATTTCAGTACCTATTCATTTGTTGAGGGCTGGGCGCATTACACGGAGCAGATGATGATTGATGCCGGGCTCGGCGACGGTGACCCGGAGTATCGTATTGGCCAGCTGCTCAACGCATTGCTCAGGAATGTGCGCTACCTGTCGGCCATCGGCCTGCATGCTGAAGGCATGACGGTTGAAGAAAGCCAGGCGATGTTTGAGAAGGTGGCTTTTCAAGACTTCGGCAATGCCAGCCAGCAGGCCTTTCGTGGGACTTACGACCCGGGCTATCTGAACTACACGCTGGGGAAGCTCATGATCAACAAACTGCGCGCAGACTGGACGACCGGTCGCGGTGGCGAGGAAGCTTGGGGTCAGTTTCACGACCAGTTCCTGAGTTTCGGATCACCGCCGGTGCCACTGATTCGCCGGCAGATGTTGGGAGAGGATTACGACGGCGACAGCGCCTTGCTGCCGTACTAGACCATTCAAAGATCCTGTTTGTCGAGGCGAGGCAGCTGCCTGCCAAACAGAGTCGTCAGGTAAAGAACGCCGTTTGTTTCCAGAACACCGGTCAATGTCGGGAACCGGGCTTGGGCGTCATGCAGGTTCATGAGAACCTCGCCGTCACCGTTAAACGCTATGACATGGGACGAGGGCTCGGCCCTGGGCCGCAGGAACGCGGGCAGACGCTGCACGACTTTGCGAAGAAACGGCCGATTCGAGATTCGATCCAGCAGGTGATTGCGTGGTGCTGCCAATCCCAGCCAGAATCGGCCCTGTGCGCCGCTACTCAGGTTATCGGGGAACCCCGGCAGGTTGTCGAGCAATACCTCGGTACTCCCCTTGCGATCGCCGGTCAGCCAATATTTCAGGACGCGGTAATGCCCGGTCTCACTGACGAGTAAAAAGTCGCCGTCGGCACTGACCGCGACGCCATTTGCGTAATTGAGATTCTCCAGCAGTACGTCGACGTTGCCGGTCGATGGCCTGAACGCGAACACCCGCCCGTGGCCGCCGTGTTCCATGATGTCCAAAAGGCTCGCCTCATAGGTGCCGCTGGATGATTGCGCGCCGAACTTGCGGCTTGATTCGCTGAAGTAGATGCTGCCGTCGGGACCGATTGCGGCGTTGTTGGCATAGACGAGCGGTTGCCCGTCAATTTTGCTGAGTAACGTGGATACGGTGCCGTTGCGGTCGACCTGCTGCAGGCCGAGGTAGGCGTTCGCGATGATGAGCGACCCGTCGAGGTTGGTTT
>JAOTUU010000361.1 GCA_029863705.1 Gammaproteobacteria bacterium | reverse complement strand
TGGTGTTTGCGAATATCGAGAACCTCACCGGCGGCGCCGGTGAGGACCTGTTCCGCTTCCTGAATGGCGGCAGTATCAGCGGCACCATCGACGGCGCGGGCGGAATCAATACCCTGGATTACTCGCCGCAGGTGGCCGGGGTAGCGGTTGATTTGCAGACCGGTTCGGCAACGGGAGTCAGCAACTTTACCGGTATCAATAAGGTGAAAGGCGGCTCGGGTGCCGATACCCTGCGCGGCCTGGACGCCTCGAATGTGTGGACCGTCTCCGGTCTGGATACCGGTAGCGTGGGCGGCACGGAGTTCAGTGACATCGAGAACCTGGAAGGCGGCTCGGTGGATGACACTTTCGTGATTGAATCCGACGGCAGTCTGACCGGAGTCCTTGCGGGCGGTTTGGGGCTGGATGAGCTGATCGGCGCGGACCAACTCAATACCTGGACGGTGGATGCCGGCGACAGCGGTACATTAAACAGCCTGTCGTTTGAACAGATCGAAAGCCTGGTGGGCGGCTCGGATGAGGACGAGTTTCTGTTCGCATTGGGCGGCTTCGTTTCGGGACACTTCACCGGCGGTCCGGGACTGGACCGGGTGCGGGGCGCGGACCAGCGCAACATCTGGCGCATTAAAAACAGTAACGACGGCAAGCTGAACGACAGTGACTTCAGCGCCATCGAAAACATCGAAGGCGGCAGTGGCGAAGACGATCTGCTCGGTCCAGCGGCTGACACCACCTGGAACGTCACCGGGGCCAATAGCGGCGATGTGGCCGGCGTTGCTTTCAGCGGTATTGAAAACCTGATCGGCGCCGCGGACAACGAAGATACGTTTATCTTTGGAGCGGGTGCCAGCCTCACCGGTCTTGTCGAAGGCGGCGATGGTGGATTCGATACCATGATTGTAGATGACGGTGTTTTCGGCACGGTGACCTACACCGCGAGCAATCCAGACTCAGGCACCGTCGACCTCGATGGGAACACGATCAACTATTCCGGCTTGGAGCCCATCACTATCGGAGGCACTGCCACTGATGTGGTTCTCGACCTGAGTCAATTAGATGGACTCTTAGGATTATTTCCTTCTGATGACAACGCAACACTGGCGGCGGGTCCAGTCGGTCAACTTACGTTTTCCAGCAACGACGCAGGCTTTGAATTTGTCACCTTCAGCAACCCGAGTTCTTCTTTGACGGTATTAATGGGTGGAGGTGACGACGATCTTCACATCGAAACGCTGGATGCCGGATTTGCAGCCACTCTGAACGTATTGGGTAATAGCGGTTCCGATCGCGTGTTTATCAATGAAAACTTGTCGACGGCAGGTAACGATCTGTTTATCGATGCCGAAACTATTGAGCTGGGTCTGGAGACCGGCAATCAAACCTCGTCCGCGCCTTGGGCTATTGATACAACTCACCTCGCAGTTGAGGCATCCGGCACCAGCGGCCTCGGTACGGGAATGAAAGTCGACATCACGGTCGATGCACTGGGTGCCCCCACGGTTACATTGGTTGATGCGGGTAGCGGTTATGCGGAGGGTGACACGGTCACTTTCACCGACCCCGGTGGCGTAGAAACTCTAACCGTCACGGTACTTCGTGAAGCCGCAATCGTTTCAACGATCGGCGCTACGCAATCGGGCGACATCACTTTCCAGGGCGAAACCATCTCCGTGGGTCCGGGAGCTCAACTCCTGGCCGACGGTCCCACGCCCGGCAACATTCTATTCTCAGTGGAGATGTTTGCCGGTACGGATTTCGTGGATGCCTTGATACCCTTCGTCAATTTCGACAACAGCACCGTCGGGATCACGCTGGACGGGGCTACTGTAAAAGGCGGAGTCGTCGAGTTCAGCGCGAATGCAGACCATTCCCGACTCGTCGAGGATGCCCTCATTATCGGTAATCAAATCTCAGACGGTGCGTGGACCGCCGGTGCGACACACCTCGCGGTCGAGTCGTTCACCACCAACGGTACCGGTACAGGTATGAAGGTCGACATCAGAGTCGATGCATTGGGTGTTGCCACGGCTACGCTGGTCGATGCGGGGAGCGGTTATGCGCAGGGTGACACGGTCACATTTAATGATCCCGACCTTGGTGGAGGCACCCTGACCGTTACCGTTGTGGAAGAATCGCCATCGCTCATAGAGCAAGCTTTCGACAAGCTGGGCGGCGCTTTGGAGGCCATCTCGATCATCGGGGGTGTTGCCAGTTCGACCACGGACGCACGGATTCTGGTCGGAGAAGGTTCGTCCATTGTTGCGGACAGTTTCTCGGCCATCGCCGAAGCCACATCCAACGCCCAGAGCGCACCCAAGGCTTTCGGAGCGGCGATTGCCATCGCCATTGCCAATACCACAGCGGAGGTTATTTTTGAAGGCGATCTCGTGACCACTGGGAACGCGTTTATCCGATCCGGGGCCGACAACACAGTGAGCGCGGTGGCCGATAACAGCAAGGCGGTAAAAGGCGCCGCGGCCTCCGTGGCCGTCTCGGTGCTGAATTCAACAGCAACGGCTCACGTCACGGATACGGCGAAGCTGATCGTGGGCGGCGACTTGGTTGTGCGGGCCGACACGGTGGACAGGAACCTCACCAAGGCAGACTCGAGCGCGGATGACGACGGTTTCCTCGGCGTGGCCGTAGCGGTCAGCGACGAAGAGAGTGCCACGAATGCATTCCTCGATGGAGAGGTCGACGCGGTTGGTAACATTTCAGTCACCGCTCTTCAGAAACAAGGTTCGATTCCGGAAGAGAAAAAGCTTTTAAAAGGCCTGATAACCATCCCGTCAAGCATCAGTGGTGTCTCCGCCAATGCGGGAGTGGGTGATAAG
>JAOTUU010000359.1 GCA_029863705.1 Gammaproteobacteria bacterium | reverse complement strand
GATCCAGGCCGCCGCAGGGCTAATGAGTATTACGGGTGCGCCCGATAACGAAGGCGGGAGCCCGCAGAAGGTGGGTGTGGCCATCAGCGACATTATGGCGGGAATGTACGCCGCAACTGCAATTCTCGCGGCTTTAAGAGAACGAGATCAGACTGGCAGGGGTCAAACGATCGACGTGCCACTGTACGATAGTCAGGTCGCCTGGCTCGCGAATCAAGCAATGAATTTCCTCGTTGGCGGAATACACCCGGAGCGCCGAGGCACCGCACACCCGAATCTTGTTCCCTACCAGACCTTTGCGTCGTCGGACGGGTATATCACGTTGGCAGTAGGTAACGACCGCCAGTTCGCGGCGTGTACGAGTTGTATCGGCAAACCAGGGCTCGCAAAAGACCCACGGTTTCGTCGTAATGCAGATCGGGTCGAAAACCGGAAACTGCTGGTGCAAATATTGCGCGACGTCTTTTCGACGCGGACGACCTCCTCATGGCTGAAGGAGCTATCCGCTGCCGGCGTTCCAGCGGGCCCGGTCAATTCTGTGGCAGATGTATTGACCGATGCGTACGCTGGCGAACGTGGGTTGGTGCGAATTATGCAACATGCCCTCGATGCGGAGTTGCCGACGGTCGCAAATCCGGTGGGATTCTCGCGAACGCCAGTCTGCTACGGTTCAGCGCCACCGGCCTTGGGTCAGCACACGAACGAGGTTCTTAAGGAGTGGCTGAGCTACTCGGACGAAAAAATAGAGTCATTACAGGCGGCCGCTGCCATTTAGGCGGATTGAGCTGGTAATTGAGAGAGCGAATGGAGAATCAGATTCAAACGAGCCGGTCACTGCTGGATGTTAAGTACGAAATTCGGGGGCAACTCGCAAACCATGCCTATGAGCTTGAAAAGCGTGGCTATGAAATTATATCGTTGAATATCGGCAATCCGGGCCTGTTCGGCTTTCGCGCGCCCGAGACGATGCGCCTCGCGATGATTGAGAATCTGGGCCAGGCAGAGCCTTACTGTCACCAGAAGGGCATATTTCCCGCCCGCGAAGCCGTGGTTATGCAGCAGCAGGATCGAGGTGTACTCGGCCTGAGCGTCGAAGAAGTTTTTATAGGCAATGGCGTCAGCGAGCTAATCGACCTGTCTCTGCGCGCGCTGCTCAATGTTGGCGATGAGGTCCTTATTCCGAGTCCCGACTACCCGCTGTGGTCGGCAGCTGTCTCATTGAACGGTGGTACGGCTCGCTACTACCAATGTGACCCGCAAAACGGGTTTGTACCAGATGCGGAGCAGATCAAATCGTTGATCAATGACAGAACCAAGGCAATTGTCGTCATCAATCCGAATAACCCAAGCGGTGCGGTCTACAGTCGAGAGGTATTGAAGCAGATCGTCACATTGGCAGAGACCCACGGTATCGTTGTTCTTGCCGATGAAATTTATGACCAGATGGTGTACGACGAAGCAGAATTCGTACCCATGGCGACACTTGTTGAGGAGACTGTTTGCCTCACCTACTCAGGTCTTTCGAAGGTCTACCGCGCCTGTGGATACCGTGTCGGCTGGTGCGTCTTTAGTGGCGATGTGGAGCATGCCGGCGACTATATCCACGGCATGGAACTGCTCGCAGCACTCCGGCTTTGCAGTAATGTCCCCGCTCAGTGGGCAGTGCAGACAGCGCTTGGCGGTTATCAGAGTATCAAGGAACTCGTTCGTCCTGGTGGACGCTTGCATCAGCAACGGCAGGTCGTTATCGAACGGGTCGAACATAGCCCGTATCTCAGTATGCAACGACCGATGGGTGCCATGTACGCATTCATCAAACTCGATGAACGCTTTGCCGGGAAACTGGACGATGCGGCATTTGCGCAACAGCTTCTTGAAGACAAGCATGTACTTGTTGCACCAGGCAGCAGCTTTAATACACCTTATGCCGACCATTTTCGGATCAACACCTTGCCGGATACGAATACACTCAACGACGTATTTGACCGCATGGACTCCTTTCTGGAACAACGTGCCTGAACGATGTATGCCTGGCTCGCCGAAGCACTAAGCGACTCATCGCAAATACTGACGGCCAACCGGCGGCTCGCTCGCGTTCTGGCAAACGAATTTGGCAAGCAAATGATCTTGTCGGGCAAGAAGGCCTGGCCCAGCCCACTAATTACCTCCTGGCAGGACTGGCTTGCGGAACTCCTTGCCACTGCAGAGCAACAGCAGTCCCTGCCGACGCGCATAAATGGGCACCAAAGCCGCGTGCTTTGGGAACGTTGCCTGAAGAGGGAAATCAATGACCCGCTCTTGAATATTGGGCTTCTCGTACGCCAGTCTCGCGAAACCTGGTCTCGAATGCATGAATTCTGCGTGTCGCTCGATGATTGCAGGTGTAACGCACAGGGCAATGATCAACGCCTGTTCGCCCGTGCGGCGGCGAGCTATCGATCAATCCTGGATCGTGAACACTGGGTAGACGACGCCGGCATGGCCGATTTGGTCGCAGAGCTTATTCGTGCGGGACGTGTGAAAGTGCCTGCGCGAGTATTTATCGCCGGTTTCGATAGCGTTGTTCCACAGGCGAAAAGCGTACTGGATGCTGCCTGCGAAAAGGGCTTGTCCGTCGAAGCTGTACGGACGGACGGGCCAAAGGCAAGCGGCGTTGTGCGTGCGTATGACAATAGCGAGGCAGAAATTCGTGCCGCCGGTGCGTGGGCGCGACGCGAACTCGAGGAAGACCCTGCGCGGCGCATCGCTATTGTTGCGACGAACCTGGAACAAAACGCTGCGCATTATGGGCGCCTTGTGCGAGAGGGGTTTGTGCCGGGATGGCAATACGCTGGC
>JAOTUU010000360.1 GCA_029863705.1 Gammaproteobacteria bacterium | reverse complement strand
GACAGTAACCGTATCGGCGCCCAGGCCAGTCACTGTGACGGTCACCCGAAAGAATGCGTCATTGCCGCCACCACCATCGTCATCGTCACCCCCGCCGCCACCACCGCAGGCGGACAGAACGAACGGAATAAACAGAACCACAAGAACTGCGCGAAATAATGCCGACATGACGTCCTCCAACTACTCGATCTATTTTTAGTCGACGGATTTCATGCAGGTGAAGCATGCACTGGGGCGAAGATCCGAAGTGTGCGGTCCCGGCTTGTTCTGTACTTTCCAGATCGAGCTTTTGTTTTATTTACTCGATCATTCCTTAGACTCCCGCGGCATTAGTACCACAAATTTCGGCTTCGGGAAATACCTCAAATGAGTCAAGCGCGTAAAACCGGGATTAGCTGACTTCCCGGACTGACGCTGCCTTTTCAATAATTCTCGCGAGAACAAGCGGTAATTGATATGGCGGATATCGTCGAGCCGATGCGGCAGCCTGGAGTGCGTCCGTGAACGAGGTAACAGTAAACCGGATTCCTCTGCGGGTCGCGATAGCTTGACTCCCAACCGGATTAAGGACCGGTTTCGAGTAGCGTCGCCAGTATCGCAGCGGATAACGAGCGTTATATCTTCCCCAACGCCGCCCTGACCGCGCTGCCGAACTCCGACGGCCGCGGGATGATGCCGACGCCGGCCTCACGCAGGATTTCAACCTTTTCCTCGGCCGATTCGCCCGCGCTGGTCACGATCGCGCCGGCGTGGCCCATGGTGCGGCCCCTGGGTGCGGTCAACCCGGCGATGTAGGCCAGCACCGGCTTTTGCATGTGCTCGCGCGCGAATTCCGCGGCCTCGGCTTCCTGCGGCCCGCCGATCTCGCCGAAGTATAGGAAATATTAACACCCTATTTTCACGATTCCACCAAGCAAAGAAAGAGATTCACGGTGTCCTGCCCTGAAGGTCCTGCCCTGAAGCGTCCGAAATCTGAGTGGTTCCTGCCGACACGCCTAATATTGCTCCTTCCCGTCGGTCAATCCAGCCTAATTTCTACCGCCAGGCATGCCGACTACCTGCCGCTACTTTTGCTCGCAGCAATTTGGCGAGTTGACAGAGTCAAACTGCTCCCGTCGGCTACCCGGACAATCCTTTTTGGGGCGGTGCCCTGCTCCCGTCGGCTACCCGGACAATCCTTTTTGGGGCGGTGCCCTGCTCTCGGGCAACGGGTTGAATTCTTTCGATTCAGCTTTCCTCTTCAGGTGTGCAAGTATCTGCTTGATCACCACAGGGTCTTCGATACTGGCAATCACTTTGACGGCACCACCGCATGTTTCACAAGTTGTAATATCAAGGTTGAACACCCTTTTCAAGCGTTGTGCCTTTATGCCCTGCGGGTGCAGGTCATCGCGGCGTGACGGTTTGCAGACTCGCAGTCGCCCGTCTTACAGTTTTCCTCGCGGTTGTTGCCCTTGCCGCGTTTAGCCGGTGTTACCAATGCACGGTACTTGCTGTTAGGCGCGAACGCGCCATGGAATCGGGTCAGGTTTGCTCGGCGCCTCGGCACCAGAGCCGCAAGCCGTGCCATAAAGTCCAGCGGCTCCAAGATAACGTGGGTAGTGCCATCTCGATAAGGTGTCTTCAACTGGTAGCGGATGTTGCCGTTTGACGTTAACGAAAGCCGCTTTTCCGAAACCGCCGGGCGGCTGATGTATCGGCAAAGACGCTCCAGTTTCTTGCGCTCATCAGACCTGACCGCCACACCCGCATGCAGGGAGAAACCGGATATTTTGCCTGCTGTATCAACGTAATCATCGAGTTCACTGGGCGGCAGTGTCTGCAGGGTGAACACCTTGCGCCCTGCCTGGGGACCCACTGCAATGCGATAGGTGATCGAATGACCCAGTAACTGGTTCATCGGATCTTCGGAGACCGCATCCGTGTTCAGGTAAGTGTTCTCAGCATCCCGCTCCAGCAGGCCCTGGCGCTCAAGATAACGTCCGACTCGTCGGGCGATAGTCTGCGATAGTTGAGTTAGCTCCTGGATGGTCGGTGAACTGACCCAGCGAAACCGGGCTGTCCCGTCAAGGCGGTCGACATACACCCCATCCAGGAACAGCATATGAAAGTGGATATTCAGATTCAGTGCACCGCCAAATCGCTGAATCAGCGTTACCGCGCCCGTGCGGGCTGTCTTTTTCGAATAACCTGCCTTTTTGACCAGATGCATGGAGATGACACGGTAAACGATACCCAGCACCTGGCCTGTGATCAATGGGCGGCTGGCAAAGAGAAAACGCAACTGGAATGGAAAACTGAGCACCCATTGGCGCACTGGTTGATACGGGAATACTTCATCTACCAGCAAGGCTGCGCTCTCGGCCATGCGGCGCGCACCGCAGCTGGGGCAGAAACCGCGGCGCTTGCAACTGAAAGCGACCAGGCGTTCCTCGTGGCAAGTCTCGCATCGTACCCGCAGAAATCCGTGTTCAAGCCTACCACACTTCAGGTAGTCCTCGAATTCCCGTTGCACGTAGTCAGGCAGCACTCTGCCTTCCTCGGCCAACTGCTGTCTGAAATCCAGATAGTGCTTTAACACCAACTGATAGAGTAGCGTCTTCTCGGGCCGATGGCGTTGATATCGAAAAGCACCGGGGTCCGCTCTGGCACTCCTTGCCGTAACGACGGTGGACATGATTCGCTTCCATGCGATTCAGAGTGAGTATCGAGTCTAACGCTGGTTGATCATTTGGGCAAATTCGCTCTATACGATTTCACCCGCAGGCAAAGGTCCGTTGTGGGTCCAGACTGTGTGAAAACTCTGAAGCAGGTATAATCAGACTTTCCCACAGA
>JAOTUU010000080.1 GCA_029863705.1 Gammaproteobacteria bacterium | reverse complement strand
GAAGGGCTCGCTGCGCTGCGCTTTATTTCCGGAAAAAAAGATCCCACGCTCCCGGCCCTACTACCATCGTCGCAAACCTGCCGGCTCTACGGACTCTGCACGGGCACGGTATCGGTGTGCGCGCTCGAGCGTCGTGCGCAGCGCCGCGACGCAGGACGCCAAAGCAAGCGGAGCTCGATCTGAGCGAGGCAGGGATACCGAGTGAAGTTAAGCGAGAGCGCGTACCCGGTAGCGTGCCCGTGTGACAAACGTCGCGGCTAGAGTCGCTCCCGCGGTTCTATCGGTTGATGTAGTTCAAAGCGCGGTTGTCGACGGCCAATGCTGCTTCGTGTATTGCTTCGGCCAAACTCGGGTGTGCATGAATCGTGCGTTGCAGGTCTTCGGTGCTGGCCGAGAACTCCAGTGCTAATACGGCTTCTGCAATGAGCTCGCCGGCCATCGGGCCAATGATGTGTACGCCGAGAATCTCGTCGTCATCAGAGGCCGAGATAATCTTGACCATGCCACTGGTCTGCTCCATCGCTTTCGCACGTCCACTGGCAGCGAACGGGAACGATCCTGTTTTGTATGGTCGTCCACTGGCCTGGACCTGCTCTTCTGTCAGGCCAACCCATGCGATTTCCGGTGCGGTGTAGATTACCGATGGGATCACGTCGTAATTGACCTCGGCAAGTTCGCCAACGATCAGGTCAGCTGCCATAACGCCCTCTTCCGAGCCTTTGTGTGCGAGCATCGGACCACGGACGCAGTCACCGATCGCAAAAACGCCTTTGACGCGGGTTCTGCATTCATCGTCAACAACAATGAAGCCGCGATCGTCGAGCTGAATACCGGAATCGTCTGCCAGCAGATTGTCTGTTACCGGATTGCGGCCGACGGCGATAACAAGCTTGTCCACCTCGAATGTGTGCTCGCCATCCTTACCCTCATACGAAACCGTGACGACATCTTTGCTGACATTTGCGCCGGTCAATCTTGCGCCGAGCTTGATATCGAGCCCTTGCTGTTTGAAATCTTTGGCTGCGACCTTGGCAATGTCGCGATCCGCCATGAACAGCAGGTTGTCCATCGCTTCAATAATCGTCACATTCGCGCCAAGACGCGCCCACACACTACCCAGCTCGAGACCAATGACGCCGGCACCAATAACGCCAAGGCGTTCAGGTACAGCGTCGAGCTCGAGCGCATCCCAGGAGTCCAGAATGAACTTGTGATCGTATGGTGCAACACCCAGTTCAATCGGCGCAGATCCGGTAGCAAGAATCACGTGCTCTGCATCGATAACCTGTGGCTCGCCATCTACCGGTGTGAATTCTACTTTCTTGTCGGCGAGCAACTTGCCGTGCCCGACAAGACCATCGACTTTATTTGCTTTGAGAAGCCCCGCGATGCCACCGGTCAGCTGACGAACGATGCTCGCACGGCGCTTCTGCATACCGGCAATATCAATTCCGACCTCGCCCGTTGTGATGCCGTGCTTCTTGAATTCGTGTTGCGCCCGATGGAAAAGCTCTGACGACTCAAGCAGTGCTTTCGACGGTATGCAGCCCGCATTAAGACAGGTGCCACCAAACGCGTTTTTGCCGTCCTTGTTCTGCCACTCGTCGATACAGGCAACAGATAAGCCATTTTGCGCAGCCCGAATAGCCGCAATGTAGCCCGCAGGACCCGCCCCAATGACAACAACATCGTATTCCTTACTCATTCTTCAAACGCCTTAGACTTGTAACAACAAACGGCTCGGATCTTCGAGCTGCTCTTTGACCGTCACGAGAAACTGAACGGCCTCTTTACCATCGATGATGCGATGGTCATATGTCATCGCGAGGTACATCATCGGTCGCGCAACGACTTCTCCGTCAACCACCATCGGTCGCTGTTGAATGGAATGCATGCCGAGAATAGCGCTCTGCGGCTGATTCAAAATCGGCGTCGACAACATGGAACCGAAAATGCCACCGTTAGTAATGGTGAACGTACCGCCGGTAAGGTCTTCCATACCAATGGCACCATCTTGTGCTTTTTTCGCAATGGCGCCAAGTTCGCTTTCGAATTGCGCGAAACTCATTTGATCAACATCCCGTAGCACGGGAACCATCAAGCCGCGCTCCGTCGATACCGCAACGCCGATATCGTAGTAGTTGTGATAGACAATATCAGTCCCTTCAACTGATGCGTTTACAGCTGGAAAAAGCTTCAACGCTTCGACGGAAGCCTTTGCAAAAAACGACATGAAGCCAAGCCGAACACCGTGTTTCTTTTCGAATGACTCTCGATAGCGCTTGCGCAACGCCATCACTTCGGTCAAATCTACTTCGTTGAAGGTCGTTAGCATCGCGGCTGTGTGCTGTGCCTCGACCAGGCGTTCCGCGATGCGCGCACGCAAGCGTGTCATCGGTACGCGTTGTTCGCTTCGCTCCAGCGCAATGACCTGGCTTGAATCAACAACGCCAGGAGCCGGATCACCGGGTGTTACATTACTGCTGTCGTCTGACTTGAGAAATTTGAGCACATCCGCCTTGGTAATTCGGCCATCCTTGCCACTGCCAATAACCATCGTGTCGTCAAGGTCATGTTCGTCGAGAAGGCGCCGAACCGCAGGGCTGGTCTTGGCAGGCTTGTCCGACTCTTGCACGGTTAAGCCCGATGCTTTGCTACCGGCCTTCGCCGCCGGTGGCTCTTCGCTCGTTGCTGCACCTTCTCCCGGCTCAAAAACCGCGAGCACGTCTCCGGCAAGCACAGTTTCGCCATCACCGACTTTAATTTCCTGGAGTACGCCCGACGCTGGAGCCGGGACTTCAAGGACAACTTTGTCCGTTTCCAGATCCACGAGATTTTCGTCGCGTGTTATCGAATCCCCGGCCTTCTTGTGCCATGTGACAAGTGTTGCATCGCTGACAGACTCCGGCAGCGGAGGTACCTTTATCTCAATACTCATTTAGATTTCCGTTTTGTCGTTCCGGGCTTGGCCGACTTGCTGGCTTTCTTCTCGATATCGAGCGCCGCCTCAACCAATGCCTGCTGTTGCTGTAAATGTACTTTGAAGATGCCGGACGCCGGCGCAGCGGCACCGTCCCTACCTGCATAATACAGCTGCTGATTATCCTGTAGCGACTCCTGCAGCCGGTGTCTAATCTGATACCACGCACCTTGATTCTGCGGCTCTTCCTGACACCAGACAACGTCGGACACATGTTTGTACTGCCGCAATACTTCTGCGTATTCAGGTATCGGGAACGGATACAGCTGTTCGATTCGTATCAATGCGACGTCCGTAATGCCATGGACCTGACGAGCTTCCAGCAAGTCGTAGTAGACCTTGCCGCTGCAGAAAACAATGCGGCGCGTCTTCTTCACGGCGAGGTTTTCTGCTTCTGGAATAATCAACTGAAATTCACCGGCGGATAAATCCGTCAGCGGCGAAACCGCGCCCTTGTGGCGCAACAGACTTTTCGGCGTCATCACGATCAGTGGCTTGCGATACGATCGCAGCATTTGCCGCCTGAGCATGTGGAACATCTGAGCAGGCGTGGACGGTACGCAGACCTGCAGGTTGTGCTCTGCGCACAGCTGCAAAAACCTTTCCAGGCGAGCCGAAGAATGCTCGGGGCCCTGCCCTTCGTAGCCGTGCGGCAGCAACAAGGTCAGGGCGCACATGCGACCCCATTTGGATTCGCCCGAACTGATAAATTGATCGATTACTACCTGAGCGCCATTGACGAAATCACCAAACTGGCCTTCCCAGATGACCAGCGTATTCGGTTCGGTTGTCGCGAAGCCGTATTCGAACCCGAGCACCGCCTCTTCCGAGAGCAATGAATCAATGACCCGAAATGCGTTTGGCCGGTCGACCAGGTGCTCTAGTGGTGTGTATTCGCGATTGTTTACCTGGTTGTGCAAAACGGCGTGACGATGAAAAAAGGTGCCGCGCCCGCTGTCCTGGCCCACAAGCCGGCAATCGATACCGTTCTTGAGGAGCGACGCGTAGGCCATCGTTTCGGCGAACCCCCAGTCCATATCAACTTTGCCAGCCGCCATGCGCGCGCGCTCATCGATGATGCGTTGCACTCGGCCGTGAAGCTTCATATCGGGTGGCAAGGTCGTTAACGCTTTACCAAGATCAGAAACAGTTGCCGGGCTGATATTGGTATCGACAACCTCATCCCAATTGGCATTCAGGAACGGGCTCCAGTCGACGGTGAACTCGTCACCTATCATGCCGAGTGCTGCCTTCGGAACCGGCTCGCCACGATCCAGCCGGTCGCGATAGGCATCCTGCATTGTTGCGGCATCGGAACGACTGATGAGTTGCCCGTTAACCAGCTTGTTGGCATACAACTGCCGAGTCGTCTCCTGGCCACGTATCCGTCCGTACATGACTGGCTGCGTTGCCGCCGGTTCATCCGCCTCGTTGTGGCCGTGACGACGATAACAGACGAGATCGATCACGACGTCTTTCTTGAATTTCTGGCGATACTTTAGCGCGAGACGCGTCACGAAAAGCGCGGCTTCCGGATCATCGCCATTGACATGAAAAATTGGTGCTTCGATCATCTTCGCAACGTCGCTGCAATAGTCCGTTGACCGAGCGTCAGATGGCCGGCTGGTCGTAAAACCGATTTGGTTGTTGATCACGATGTGCACAGTGCCACCGGTACGAAAACCATTCGTCTGCGACATCTGGAAAGTTTCTGTAACGACACCCTGACCAGCAAACGCAGCATCACCATGGACAAGTACCGGAAGAACCTCTTGCCGTTCAACGTCGCCGCGACGCTGTTGACGGGCACGAACCGAGCCTTCAACCACCGGATTGACGATCTCGAGGTGCGACGGGTTGAACGCCAAGGCAATATGGACATTGCCGCCCGGCGTCGTCATGTCAGCCGAAAAGCCCTTGTGATATTTCACATCACCTGAACCTGTGAGCTCATCCAGATCGTAGTTACCCTCGAATTCCTCGAAAAGCTCTTCGGGAGCCTTGCCCAGGATATTGACGAGTACATTAATTCGGCCGCGGTGAGCCATCCCAATGACGATTTCACGGACTCCGGAAGCACCGCCCTGTTGAATCAGGTCGTCAAGCATCGGAATCAGGCTTTCACCGCCTTCGAGCGAGAATCGCTTCTGCCCGACATAGCGCGTGTGCAAGTAACGTTCGATTCCCTCGGCAGACGTCAGCTGCTCGAGGATCCAAAGCCGCTCTTGCGTCGTCAGAGCATCGATCGACGACCCTTTTTCGAAGCGCTTGCGTAGCCAAAGTCGCTCTCTTGCACGCGAAACATGCGCAAATTCAGCGCCAACTTTGCCGCAATAGATTTTTCTGAGCAGAGCGACGATTTCACGCAACGTCATCCGGTCGTCGCCCATTCCCGCAAGACCACCCGTATGAAACTCTGAATCCATGTCAGCTTCGGTCAAACCGAGGTAGTCAAGCTTCAAAACGCCCGGTACGCGCCTTTCCATGAGCCCCAGTGGATCGATATCGGCTATCTGATGGCCACGCAGGCTGTAAACCTGGATCAGGCGGGATACGGCCGCCTGTTTCTCACCTGACGCAACTGCTGATTTCGAACCGGCTGCTCCAATCCGTATCTTGCGGCGCGTTCCGTCGCGGGCGGCCTCAAACAATTCTCTTCGGATAGACGAATGAGCGATTTCTGTCTCGCTGTCTCCGAGCGTCTCGAAATAGTCCCGCCAGGCAGCCGACACGGAATCTGCGTCCAGCAGATACTGTTCATAGAGTGCCTCTACAGCACTGGCATTGGCGCCGAACAATGGCGTTGTAGCGTACTGATCCTTAAGGGATTTACTCATGGGCACACGGATTGGCATGAGCCCAAAGGCCCTGCCCCAAGCAATTGAGAGATCGGCTAACGAAACGGGGCGCTAGTTTAGCCTAAGCAACTGCCATAGGGAACGAAATTGCGCCTACAAGACACCCATGAGTGAGACGAACTCGTAGCAGATCAGGCAAGCGTAGGAACTGAATATGACCGTAAGGAACAGACCAACGCGGACTCGATTCAGGAAGCGGGTTTTGGCGAGAAAAACGAGGATCAGAATGCTGGTTCCCGTCATCGTGATTTTGCTTGCCGCAAATGCCATCGTGCTCTGGTCGAGGATCGCAGCCATTATCGGGTTTGCCTCAACCATGCCGTATTGGAGCAGCTGCAGTGTCATGAATGCATCGACACAACTCATTACCATCGTGCCGACCGCGAGGAAAAACAGCCACGGATGGTGCCAGTCGAGGAATAACACTTCGGCATCCTCTACACGACGCAAATTGAGCCGCCGCGAACGTGCAAAGCCGAAAACAAACGTTCTCCAGCTCAGGCTGCGACGGTCAATCGCTCTTTTGTCGGTCATCGCTCTGCTCAATTCCATTGGCGCCCTACGCTGAGTTTATTCGACTGTTCCCTATTAACGAGCAATAAACGTACCAGATTCGCATCGTTTTGATTTACAGGGAGTTTCACAATTCTGCCCTGCCACCACCCGCAAAAACTGTATAACATCCCGACATCTGAACGGGCGGGTGAAGCCTGCTAATATTTGTGGAAATTCCGGTTCCGATTTCATATCTCAGCTGCAAGGGGCAACGGCATGAAAGGCTATACCGCGACACTGCCAAACGGCGAAGCAATTCTCTATGTCGATCGCAAACGCTGGCTCTGGGTCCTGTCGTTGTTGTATCCGCTGCAACCGTTTGTTGGAATTGCATTGCACAGTTTCACTGGCAACGAGTTATGGCTGCTTTTCCCGTTGCTGCTGAGTTACGGCTTTGGGCCGGTAATCGATGCGCTACTCGGCGAGGATAGAAACAACCCGCCTGAGGAAGTGGTCATGCAACTGGATCAGGATCGCTATTACCGGTGGCTCACGTTCGCGGTCGTACCAGTGCACTACATTATATTGATCGGATGCGCCTGGTATGCGGCGACCCAGGCGCTCAGTGTTTGGGGTGTGCTATCGATTGCCGTAGTCGCCGGTTTGGCCGGCGGCTTCGCTATCAACAGCGGCCACGAACTCGGCCACAAAAACTCCAGAGTTGAAAAGTTGCTGGCAAAAGTCGTCCTGGCACTTCCGGCTTACGGCCATTTTACGATCGACCACAATCTCGGCCATCATCGAAATGTCTCCACCCCCGCAGATCCGGCAAGCTCCCGCATGGGCGAAAGTATCTACCGCTTCGCGATACGTGAGATTCCAGGAGCATTCCGGGAGGCCTGGGCAATAGAAAAAGACAGGCTGGCACGTCGCAATAAGTCCGTTTGGCACCCGGCGAATCTGATCCTGCAGTCATACGCACTGTCGGTCGCAATTACGATCGGCTTCGTTGCCGCATTCGGTTGGCTGATGCTGCCGTTCCTATTAGTCCATCACGTTTTCGCTTACTGGCAACTGACCAGCGCGAATTACATCGAGCACTACGGCCTGCTACGAGAACGCGATGAAGACGGCAAGTACGAGCGCTGCCAGAAACATCACTCCTGGAACAGCAACCACATATTCAGCAACCTCGTTCTGTTTCATCTCGAGCGACATGCGGATCATCACATGCATCCATTGCGTCGCTACCAGTCGCTGCGTCATTTCGACGACCTTCCCCGATTGCCGAATGGTTACTTTGGCATGTACCTGCTTGCCTACGTACCAGCGCTTTGGTTTCGCGTTATGGACAGGCGTTTACTCGCTTTGCCGCATATCCAGGGGGATCTCGATAAGGTCAACATCGACCCGGCGGCTCGTGCTGCCATATTTCTTAAGTACGGCCGTGACAAAATGGTCGCACCGAATTTGAACCAGTAACGACCTGACCCCGAAGGTAATTGCTGCTGTTGTGGCTGTTCAGCCTGACTGGCGCGCTGCCGGGAAAAGCTTCATTTCTGCGAGCGACTGCCTCAATGCGCCAAAAAATGTCATGTCATCAAGCCTGTGGTATTGGACCTTCATGGTTACAGCACTTCCAAATATTATGCTGAGCAACGTCAGAAGTGATCCGAGCGCAAGCGTTGACATGCCGGTTACGCCCTGCCCAATCGTGCAGCCCAAAGCCAGTACGCCTCCAAAACCCATTGCCATTCCACCGAAGATGTGCCGAATCATATCGGCCCGGTCGTTGAAGGTTTCCAGGCGGAACTTGCCGGTCAGAATGACGTAGAGAAACGACCCCAGGATCACACCGAATACCGCGGCAACGCCGAAACTGATGGTCGAACCGGTAAACGTCAGCAGGTACATGAGACTCTCACCCGTCGGAGCAACAAACGTATATGAGCCAAGGCGCACAGGATCAAAATCATCGAAACCGATCACGCCTGTGACATACCAGCCGGCAGGAATAATCAGGCCGATGACGATACCGGCCAGGATGTTGTCGAAACTCCGCCAGAACGATTTTGCAGCAAACGCATATGCAATCAGCCCGCCGCCCAGCAACGCGGTGACAGCCCAATTCACGAGCGACGTATTCTCTATTCCAGTGGCGGCCGCGATAAGAGTGCCTATACCCTGATCGGAAATACCAGATCCGGACAGATTGATATTTGTCGCCTCAATCGCATTCACTCTGACCAGCGCCAGCAGGCCGCGCATGGTCATGTAGGCTGTTAGTCCCAGCAGTATCATGACGATCAGCGACTTGAGGTTTCCGCCGCCTACGCGGACTAGTGTTCGTTGCCCGCAACCCGACGCCAGAGTCATGCCTATACCGAACACGAGACCACCGAGCACATGGCCCAGCCAACCGAAATTCGGCGCCAGGTACATGACCTCACTTAGATCGATCAGCCCCTGTGCCTGCATGACCTGCGTGGCAAGAATTGCAACGCCAATAGCAAGGAACCAGGCTCTGAGCCGATCTTTGCTGCCGATGTTCACCCAGTCGCTGACCGCACCCATGGTGCAGAAATTGGTCTTATTGGAAACCGCACCAAAAAGGATACCAATCAGAAAGCCGAGCATGGCAACTCGGTAAACAGGCTCCCACTCCATCATTCGGTATCTGCCGCTGGTGTGATCAAAATGTCGTCCCCATTTTTCAAGCCGCGAGCTTTCGCGAAAACCTTAAATTCGGTGTCAAAATAGTGCTCACCTTCGATGTACTCACCGATCAACAGAAAGTCCTCAGGTGTCTTCGTCATGCCAAGGTGGCGATAAATCTCGACTCCATCCAGGTCGAGAAACGACACGACGGGTGTTAGAAAAATTTTGCGATGATCGGAAAACACTTTGGATGGCAGTGTAATGCCGTCAAAGTCCTTCAGTTCCACATCGCCGTGAATATCCACGGCGATATTGACGAAACGCTCCCGGTACCAGTCCTGAACATGCTGCTGGCTGAATATCTTCCTGAGCATGAATTGACAGTACGGACAATCCTCCGCCTCGAAAAACAGGAGCATTCCAATTTTTCCCTGCTCACGAGCGGCCTGCATTTCTTCGGGCAAATCACCAAATGTCTGTTCAAAGAAATACTGGCGTGCGTCCCTTGTCTCTGTTTCGCCAGCCAGCACAACGCCCGTTGCCAGAACGGACAGTGCCAGCAGGAGTACTGCCGGCACTGCCCTGACTTCCATCTTACTCAGCAAGTCTGCTCCGGGCTATTGCGACCAGATTGCAGTGATCTGCAATGCGATTCGATCATCGATACCGTCGACATTGCCATTCGGCCCTGCTCCCGGTCCGAAATTGGGTGCTTCACCTGAACGAGCTTCGTAATTCAGCGCGAGTCGGACCCGTGGGTTGAAGAAGTACTGCACTCCGAACGTCGTGCGCTTGAACTCGATTTCGAACTGGTTACCGTCGAGACGGTTGTAAACATCGTAGCGCAGATCAAGCTCCCACTTCGTATTCGGAATACGGTAGCCGCCTTCAACGTAGTAACCCGTGCCTTCGGCGAGCGCACCGTTGCCAGCCGGAGCACCAGGAATACCCTGGCCCGGTCCGATGCCAAAGCTGGCATTGTGCGGAGCCTGGAAGATCATGCCTTCGCCTTTCATGTACTCAGCCGTGGCGCGCCAGCTATTACGCAGATACTTGACGCCAAAGCCCATGCGATCCCGATCGTACTCCACGGGGTCGTACACAGTGCTTATGCGGCCGGAACCGGCGGGGCCACAAGCGGGAAAGACGTTGCCATTGCTACACGTATCGGCGCTCAAATCCGCGGTGCGTTTGCCGCTCTGCGACCAGGCAAAGAATTTGAGCCCCTGGCGACGGGCACCAGCGCCACCGAAAACCTTTTCAGCTGATGCATAGATGTACGTGTCTTTGTTGTCGTCATTGTCACCAAAATTCAAGCCATTACCGTTACCAATCATGATTGCGTAGGACAGTTCCCAGTCGTTACCGACTTCAAACCAGTCAAACATCTGTACGCCGACATCACGGAAGGCGCCTACTCCATCATCAAAACCGTTCAGGCGCGTGCCTGGCGGCAAGGACTGCGGCGCGTTGTTTGGCGTGTAATTGGCGTTTGGAAAGCGCTCCAGCAACATCTGATTGGTCACCCAGGTGAAGTTGATGTAGTCGAACACATGGATTGCCTGCAAACCCTCCTCAGAACCCGGGAACTTGAACAGCCCGAGCCTGAATCGCGCACCATCGAAATGGTTGAGCGTCACACTGGCATCGGTCGCCTTTGCAAATGAATTGCCGGGCTCGGTGATACCGTTGTTACCCAATTCGAGCAGCAGAAAATAATTGATTTTCTGATCGATCGGCATCGCGACGCCGCGTACGCCGATGCGCGCGCGATTAACGTTGAACGCCGACTGAGTTTCGAGGTTCGGACCGATTAACTTCGGTGGAATATATCCGCCTGCCCCGTTGGGGTCGCTTGAATCATCCTGGTACTGCACCTGGACGAATCCCCACACTTTGCCCAGCTGTTCTGCGCCTTCGGGCTCCGTTCCTTGTAGCGTTAGCCAGTTAGCTCCGAGCGCATTGCCTGCCAGCACCAGCAGTCCCGCAAGCAGCGATCCCGACAGGATCTGTTTTCGATTGAATTTATACATCACGTAATCTCTCCCCATCTAACACAATGTGTTAGGAAATTTATCGTCGACAGTACTTACGGCTTGGCGAGCATGTAGCCCTGGTCGACCAGTTCCTTGATCCGCACGATGCCACCCTTGCCGGACGAGGCATGAGCGTTCACCTTGATCGGCTCCCCGATTATTCTAGACATGTTGTTGATCGTGTTCTGGCAGGCAAAGAAACGTACGCCGCTATCCACCAGGCCATCGATGCGGCCACTGTTGTTGTTATCTTCAAATAGCAATCGCAGCCCAGGGCCGAATGCCACAATTTCTACATCGGCCTGATCCTGCCCGTAATGCTTCAAAATATTGGACGCCACATTCAGAACAAGCGTTTGCTTGCTCGGATCCATGTCGCTGATCTGCAAAACGAACTTGTGCTCCGCAAATGGCTTCGCGTCTTGTGCCAATAGCGTCTGGGGTGCAGCAAATGCGCATAGCACGAGTAAATAGCTGCCCAGTCTTAATATTCTCCGAAATTTCATAATCGACCTCCTGACTAATCACAGTGCCATGACGGCATGATCCGCGAGCCGCGACGAGCGCTTGAAATACGGCTATAAGAGGTACTGACGATGGAACGACCCGAAATAATCCCTTAATCTTCAAATTCGGCTTAAAAGTGGAATAAAAGCTATTGCTACAACGTCTTTATGTCCACTAGATAGTCTCGTCATTGCTTTAGGGGCTCTGTTTTATGGCTGGTAACCCTTTCACCGGAATAAGCCAACGCCGCGCTTTCAAGAAGCTGGTGGGCAACAGCAGGGATCGCCTGTATCGAATGGCGTACGCATGGACGCACAACCCGCACCTGGCAGATGACCTGGTGCAACAGACGCTTTACAAGGCGTTGAATAACCAGAAACAGCTCAAAGATGTCGGAGCAGCAGAGGCCTGGTTATTCAGGATTCTGTCCAACTGCCTGAAGGATTACTACCGGGCCAAGCGAGAGGTCTTGTCGGCTGAAGAGCTGATCATCGTAAACAACAGAACGCCGGAATATGAAAGCGAGGAACAGCAACTGGTGGATAAAGTGCGCCGCGCAGTGAGCCGGCTGCCTCTGCCACAATGCCAGGTTATTACCCTGGTCGACCTTGAAGGATTTACCTACGCGACGGTCGCTGAAACGCTGGAAGTTCCGGTGGGAACTGTCATGAGCCGCCTTTGCCGCGGACGACGCGCACTGCGGGAGTTCCTGGTTGATGTCAGGCCGCAGTCACAATTGGATAGAGCAACAACACTGAAGAGAGTGAAATGAACAAGGACGAACATTTTTCCGAAGAGCAATTGAATGCTTTTGTAGACGGCGAACTGGATCCCGAAGAGAAAAGCCAGTTGTTTAATGAATCTGAGCGATCGGCGAAGCTGGATCAGCGGCTATGTAAGCAACGAAAAATTAAAGAGCTCGTCCAGCACGCTTACGAGGATGTCCCTCCAGCCAGGCGTTTGGGCGGGACACCGCTTGCGCGCACGGGCTTGTTTGGCAAGACGATAGCGGCGGGATTTTTTCTCGCGGTT
>JAOTUU010000358.1 GCA_029863705.1 Gammaproteobacteria bacterium | reverse complement strand
AAATATGAGGATCATGGCGGCAGGCATTATTCCCTTGATGCCTGAATTGACCGTATCCATGATGTCGGAAAGTGGAATACCCTGGATCGCCATAATGATGCCGGCGGTAACGGCTGATGCGAGAAATGCTTCCATGATCAGCGCGGAGCCCGTCACACTGAATGAAGTAACAGAAATTACGATGACCAGTATGACCGGAAAAATAAAATTCCAAAAAAGAGAGGTTTTGACGCCTTCGTATGGCTCAATTTCGGTGAGTTCTACCTCCATTAGGGGTTTGGCTCCATCTCGCAGGACTTTGCCGGTCGTTCGTGCACGATCCTCGGCCACTTTCATCGGGCCGAAATCGGGTACGATTCCGGTTGCGATCAACCCGACCATCAATACCGCGAGGATGGGATAGACGTTGTAGGGAATGGCGGCAACAAAGACGTTCATTGCCTCTGCGATATTACTGATCGGTCCCTTGCCGACCAGTAACCCCGCGACAAAGATGGCCCAACCCGAAATCGGAATCAGAATAACCACAGGCGCTGACGTTGAATCGGCGATATACGCAAGCTTTTCCCGCGATATGCGGTATTTGTCGGATAGGGCACGCATTGTGGAGCCGACAAACAGCGGACTCAGGTAGTCGCTAAAGAAGATGAACATGCCCATAACCCAGGTCGTAACCTGGACGCGAACACGCGACATTTTCTTGTTTTCCACATAGTCACCGAAATTCTGGATAGCGCCTGTTCGTTGAAAAAAGGCGATCGATATGCCGATGAACAAAGTGAAAAGAAATATGTAGGAAAAGCCGGTCGTCCCGACGACGTTTTTCAATAAGTTGGGGAAACCGAGTAGCCCCTCACCAAGAAGCAATACGCCGATCGTGCACGCGACGGCGAGCGAGAAGACGGTATTTCTGGTTGCGAAGGCAAGAATGACAGCAACACTTGCGGGTACGATTGACAGCACACCGATAGACTCAAGCTCTCCCACTGACATTCCTCGATAGAAACACTGCGCAATACTTGCACGTACGTGGTTCGCATGACAGCAGTAACGCTACGGAATCAGCTGAATTGACCAGTTGGAACAGCAGAACCCGACGGCCCATCGCAACCGACATCTCTCGAAACAGACTGTTTTCGTTGAAAAATGTCGATTGGTTCCACGCTTCTGTACCACTTATGTGCAATCTTACGCTTGGAGCGATATAGCGCTTCTATATAAGGATTTTAGCCAATGATTCGTCCTGAGCCTGCCCTGGCGAACAAGAGTTCCGAAACGAGCCCTGCTCATCTCGAGGTCGTACCTCAGGAGCGGCAACTCGAGCCGGATTCAAAAGAAACCAGTGGATATGGCCAACACCTTCCCGTGCGACTGACCCGCAGTGTCTTTGACGATCTCGCGATCTGGATGATTGGCGTCGGTATCATCATTGGCGCGGTATTTCCGCCCATGTTGGTTGGCTTTGGTGTGCCTGCCGAGATTGTTCTTACCCCGTTCTTTTTTGGCATTTGTTTGCTCGCGGGCATAGTCGTCGGTGGAATCAATATCCGCTTGATGCGCGTAGTAGTCATGCCGAGATTGCGCGCGCTCGTCGATGGTATGCGAATGATCGAATCGGTTGTTGAAAGCGCGACCTACACAGGCGATTGGACAGACTGCGATCCGGAGAGTTGTCAACTGCCGGTCGACAGTGACGATGTTATCGGCGAGTCCGCGTCTGCGTTCAATCACTTGATACGCGTTCTTCAGCACAGTCATGAAGTTGAGGAGAGAGTTGGCGAATTTAGCAAGACCATGACCAGTCAGCTGGAGCTCGGTCCCTTGTGCAATGGCGCGCTCAGCGGTTTTATCGCAGCGACGAGTGCCACTGCCGGGGCCATTGTGGCCGATGTGGGCGGAGAACTCTCTGTCCTGGCCAGTTTCGGCATCGTGGGAGCTGAGAACTTATGTGAGAACGACCAGGTACGGTCGGCGCTAAGCACTAATGAGTCTGTTTATGTCGAGTTGCCCGAGGGGCTGGCCGTAAACGCCGGACTGGTCGAGTTTCAGCCGCGGGAAGTCGCCTTCATGCCCTTGATTGTCCAGGCAAAGGCGATCGGTGTTGTTGTACTCGCCAAGTCGACGCTTTTCGAAAGAGATTCGCGTTCACTGTCGCAGATTTTTGGCCGGACGTTCGTCATGGCGCTATCCAATGCCATGAAGCACGGCGATCTGCAGCGTATCGCCGCACTCGATCCGCTGACGAATTGTTACAACCGACGCTTTGGGCTTACACGCCTGCGCGAGGAGTTTACGCGGGCGCAGCGCAGCGAATCAGCGCTAGGCCTCATCATGTTCGATATCGATCACTTCAAGTCGGTCAATGACTCCCACGGGCACCTGATCGGTGACCGGATTATCGCGAATGTCGCCAAAGAGGCGAAAGCGCACCTGCGCGAGGGTGACGTCCTGGTTCGCTATGGTGGGGAAGAGTTCCTGTGCATATTGCCGGGTGCGACAAGCGAAGGTGTGGCCGACGTTTGCGAGCGCATACGCAATGCGATAGAGGCGATGGCAGTGCAGGATCGCGGCAAGGTGATCAGTTGCACAGTCAGCTTAGGGTTTGGCAGCTTCCCCACGACACCCGCCGAGGATGAAACTGCCCTGATCCGGGTGGCGGATGAGGCGCTTTACCGCGCCAAGAGCGACGGCCGTAATCGCACCGTGGAAGCTGCCTGACGCACGGAAAACCCTAACGCTGTGTCGGGACGGTCTTGCGAATCTCGGCGATGTTTTTCTCTGCCTGCGCAAAGTAGGTTGGTGAAACTCGCACAGCTTCGTGCAGGTAGTGCAAAGCGTCCTGGTAGTCGCCATTGCTCATGG
>JAOTUU010000357.1 GCA_029863705.1 Gammaproteobacteria bacterium | reverse complement strand
ACCGAGAGCATGAACTGACGCGCCTCCGCAATGTTCTTGGCAACTTTGCCGCCATAAAGATCGACCGCAAGCACGATGTATCCCTCGCCCGCGAGACGATCGGCCATTGCGCGAATGTTGTCGTTCAATCCCCACCATTCGTGAATCATGATGACGGCCGGCAGCGGCTCGAACATATCCGCCGGCGCAACAAAATAGCCGTAAACCAACGTGTCACCGAGCTCTGCGTAAGGCAGCTTCTCTGAAATCACAGCCTGTGCCGGTGCAATCTCCGCGGCGGCACTGGGCGTCGTTGTGTCCGTGGCGTGTTCCCGCGTCATGGCGTCGACATTGGCACGACCGGGGGCCTTTTCGCCTTCCGACGTTGGCGCCTGGTCCGAAGAACCACAGGCGGCAAGCAATGCACCGCTCATCAACAGCGCTGCGATGATCCCGGTCTTCCGGAGTCTGGCGATAAACATACAACTAACCTGCACTATTCTGAATTTCAACGGGGAAACAGTGTAAAGGTGACTCGGGCTCCTGACTACCACTCCTCGTCGTCCCATTTCTTGAGCTTGCTCTTGTCGACCTCTTCCCACTGCTTTTTGCTGAGCCGAACATACTGCACTACCTTGGCTATCGTGTAGATAACGATAAACGCAATCATAACCAGCAAGAACCCCAGTCCGTCAGGCATGCCTCGTGTCCCGCAGCTGCTCGAAACGACAGCTTAACATCAAGGTGCTGGCTAATTAATGACTGACAGCCGCAGACAGGCATCCATTTGGCAGCGGGCAGTGGCCCCGAGTTGCTGCTCACCATTCTCGGCGTGATAATGTTCCGGCGTGGAAACTGGAAGCAACAAGTCGCCTGAAGCAAAGCTCGTTGAAATTCGCAATGCGACGATCTGGCGTGGCACGACCCGTGTATTCGAGAACCTGAATCTCGACATCGCCCAGCACGAACGAGTCGCAATTCTCGGACCCAATGGCTCCGGCAAAACGACGCTCATGAAGACGATCAACCGGGAGCTGTACCCGGTCGCCAGACCGGACAGTTTTGTGCGCATCCTGGGCCGGGACAACTGGAACGTCTGGAAATTGCGGGAGCACATCGGCGTCGTATCACACGACCTGCACCAGAGTTACACACCCGACACGACCGCACTCGACGTCGTCATATCCGGTTTTTTTTCGAGCATCGGGGTTCAGGGAACGCTTGCGAGGCGCGTTAGTGAGGGCCGGCGCAGCGCGGCGATCGAAACGCTCAGCGAACTCGGCGTTGGATCATTGCAGGACACGCCGTTGAGAATCATGTCCACCGGGCAACAGCGCCGCTGCCTGCTGGCTCGGGCGCTGGTGCACCGGCCGGATACCCTGATCCTTGACGAACCTACGGCCGGGCTGGACTTCGCGGCGAGCTTCGACTACCTCGGGCGACTCCGGCGCCTTGCACAAGATGGCCGAAATATCGTGATCGTCACGCATCACCTCAACGAAATCCCGCCCGAGGTCGATCGCGTAGTGCTGCTGCAGAACGGCCGAGTTGCTGCCGATGGCCCGAAAAAGGCCGTGCTGAACAGTGAACTCCTGAGTAAAGTCTATGAAGCCCGCATCCAGGTCGCCGAAATTGAGGGTTACTATCTCGCCTACCCCGGCTAAGCTGGCGAAAACGTGACCTGATACAATGCGTCAAAGCGCGAACAGGCTTATTCTGTCGCTTATGTTGAAACCGGCAACAACCATACTGACCAGCACGCCGCTCGTGCTACTACCCACGCTGGCCGCGGATGCCCAGACCCAGACAGGGATTACCAGCGTTGGCCCCGCGGTGGTCATTTTCACGCTCGCGGGGGCGCTGCTGCTGACCCTCGTGTTTCGCTCAACGGCCCGCCATGTCACACGCTTCGTCACGGCCCGAATTGGCCAATGGCGGATCCGGACAGCACTCGAGAAACGCAGCCCGGACGTTTTGCATGACTTTATCCTGCCTGGCGCCTACGGCGGTCTCGTAAAAGTCGATCACACTATTCTGACGGCGGGCGGCATCCTCTGCATTCAGTCGAAACACTACAACGGCATCGTCTTCGGTGCTGAAGATGAGGCGCAATGGACCAATGTGGACGGCGTCAAACGTCGTCGCTTCCTGAATCCCCTGATTCAGAATGAAGGCCGCAGCCGCGCACTTCGGCAGGTTGTGCCAGACGTACCCGTTGCCAACCTGGTCATCTTCACAGGTTCGGTCGAATTTACCTCGGCACCACCTGGGAATGTCATTCACGTCCGGGATCTAGAGAGTTTCGTCGCCAAGTTCGTCTTCGGCCCCAGCAAAGTCAAAGACTGGGACGCCGCCTGGCTTACAGTCAAAGCGGCCGCGATGACCGATGCAGATACTCGCAAGGATCTGCAGGCGCAGTTAACTTTCACCTGATACCGCACACCGCGGGAATCACACCACGCTTGCACGCTATGGCCCGGCCGATGATTTATACTCGGTTGCGATTTCCCGGACCGAGGCGTGTTGAATGGCAACCACTGAAGCTCTGATTTCATCACCAATCGGTGTCCTCGCAGTATTGTGCCTTGTCGCGGCATTCTTCTTCTTGTTTGCGCAAGTTAGCAAAGCCAGGTTTTTTAATTACGTCCCACCGTTATTGTTCATCTACGCGACGCCGGTTTTTCTCAATAATTTCCATGTCATTCCGAGCCAATCGGTCATTTACACCGGCTTGAGCCAGTTCGCATTGCCGGTGTTCATCGTACTGATGCTGATCAAGGTCAACGTGCCGGCCGTAATTCGAGTCATGGGTAAAGGCGTACTCGTCATGCTAATGGGCACCGCGGGCGTCGTGGTCGGTGGTGTCGTGTCCTATTTGCTGGTCCACAAC
>JAOTUU010000079.1 GCA_029863705.1 Gammaproteobacteria bacterium | reverse complement strand
AGCAGCAGCGAGCATTTCGTCTGTAAGGGTTGTGGATTCTTGCCCGGAGATATCAACGCCAGCGTCTCGCATGACTGCAATGGCGAGGGGGTTCTTGCCGTGAGACTCGATGCCGGCTGAAATTGCAGCAACCCGGCCCCCGCCAAGATGGCGTGCCCAACCTTCCGCCATTTGCGACCGGCACGAATTGCCGGTGCACAGAAACAGGATTTTCGCAGGACGGCACATGTGAACACTTGTTAGCTGACGAGCCGCCCACGCAGCGAATTTGGCAATGCCTCGGTAATTACAACGTCAACGAATTGCCCAATGTACGAAGAATCGGCATCAAAATTTACCCAGCGCATGTTCTCAGTCCTGCCGGCCAGTTGCTTATCGTCTTTTTTTGAGGTTCTTTCGACAAGTACCCGTTGCGTTGTTCCAACCATGCCTTTGCTGATTTCGAACGCCTGCTGATTAATGCGCTCCTGCAGAATCTTCAGCCGCTGTTTCTTGACCTCCATCGGCGTGTCGTCGTCGAGACTCGCAGCGGGCGTGCCCGGCCTCGGGCTGTAAATAAAGCTAAATGACTGGTCAAAACCGATTTCAGCAATAAGGTTCATCAGTTTTTCAAAATCATCATCGGTCTCACCGGGAAAGCCAACGATGAAATCGGACGACAAAGAGATATCGGGGCGCGCTTCCCTAAGCTTACGAATCTTTTGCTTGTACTCAAGAATCGTATGACCGCGTTTCATGCGCGCCAGGACCCGATCAGAACCGTGCTGAACCGGCAGATGCAGATAGTTGGCGAGTTTCGGCACCTCAGCGTATGCCTGGATGAGGCTATCGGTGAACTCGAGCGGATGCGATGTCGTAAACCGGATGCGTTCGACACCTTCGACCGCCGCCACGTAGTAAATGAGCGTCGCCAGGTCCGCAATTTGGCCATCGTGCATCGGCCCGCGGTACGCATTGACGTTTTGTCCGAGAAGGTTGATCTCGCTAACGCCCTGGGCAGAGAGACTGACGACCTCTGTAATAACGTCGTCAAATGGCCGGCTTATTTCCTCGCCGCGCGTATATGGGACGACGCAGAAGCTGCAGTACTTACTGCAACCTTCCATGACCGACACGAACGCGGTCGGCCCGTCCGCCCGCGGTTCAGGCAATGAATCGAATTTCTCGATTTCCGGAAAAGAAATATCGACCACCGAGTTGCCAGTGGCACGCGCGTCCTCAATAAGCTCTGGCAGGCGGTGCAAAGTCTGCGGGCCGAAGACGACATCAACGAACGGGGCACGTTTGCTTATGCCCTCGCCTTCCTGACTTGCCACGCAACCGCCGACGCCGATCATGACGTCGGGACGCTTTTCCTTGAGCGGCCGCCAACGACCCAACTCGGAGAACACCTTTTCCTGCGCCTTCTCGCGAATTGAGCAGGTGTTAACCAGCAGTAGGTCGGCCTCGTCCGGGTTGCTTGTGAGCTCGTAGCCGTGAGACTCATGCAGGACATCCGCCATTTTGTCCGAGTCGTACTCGTTCATCTGGCAGCCCATGGTCTTGATGTATAACTTCTTGTTCAACGGATGAAGCCCATCGCCTCCAGCTTGACGAGAATGCGGTGCGCTGCCAGGTCCGGCGTGATGTCGACCGTATCAATGACCATCTCCGCGTTCTCCGGCTCTTCGTAAGGATCGGAAATACCTGTAAACTCTTTGATCTTGCCCGCGCGTGCCAGTGCGTACAGCCCCTTGCGATCACGTTGTTCACACACTTCGACCGACGTCGATACGTGAATCTCAAGAAAGCCACCCAACGGGTTGATCGACTCCCGGACAGCTCGCCGGGTAGCCGTGTACGGCGCGATCGGCGCGCAGATCGCGATGCCGCCATTCTTAGTAACTTCGCTGGCCACGTAACCTATTCGACGGATGTTCAGATCACGGTGTTCCTTGGAAAAACCGAGTTCGCTGGACAGGTTTTTGCGAACAATATCGCCGTCGAGAAGGCTGACCGGGCGCCCGCCCATCTCCATCAGCTTGACCATGAGTGCGTTGGCAATCGTCGACTTACCTGATCCGCTGAGGCCCGTAAAGAACACGGTGAAGCCCTGCTTGTGGCGCGGTGGATGCGTTTTGCGAAGCTCTTCGACGACCTCGGGAAACGAGAACCACTCAGGAATTTCAAGGCCTTCCTGCAAACGCCGGCGCAGGTCGGTGCCCGAGATATTGAGTACGTTGTCATCATCGGTCTTTTGGTCGATAGGGATGTACTCGGCGCGATTCTCAGCAAAGACCATGAGTTGGAACGGCACCATGGAGATATCGAGCTCCTCCGCATGTTCCGTCAGCAACTCTTGCGCGTCGTAGGGACCGTAAAAGTCGTTGCCCTTGCTGTCCTGGCCAGGCCCTGCGTGATCGCGGCCGATAATAATGTGCGTACAACCGTAGTTCTTTCGGATGATCGCGTGCCACAGCGCCTCTCGCGGCCCACCCATGCGCATAGCGAGCGGCAACAGGCTCAGCATTGTCGTCTGCTCGGGATAACGATCAAGTAAGTGTTCGTAGCAACGCACGCGTGTGAAATGATCGACATCGCCCGGCTTGGTCATGCCGACGACCGGATGAATTAACAGGTTTGCTTCAACGTCGCGGGCCGCCCTGAACGTGAGCTCCTGGTGAGCTCGATGCATCGGGTTGCGCGTCTGGAAAGCCACAACCTTGCGCCAGCCCAGCTTGCGGAAACGCGCGCGCAGCTCTCCGGGTCCGTCACGAAGATGCTTGAAATCATAGTGCGTGGGTAATTCCACGCCCTTCAGGCTGCCACCCACGTACACCGGATTGCCAACGGTCTTCAGGAAGTTAACAGCAGGATGCTTACTATCCGTCGTGCCATACACGCCTTTAGCTTCAGCATCCAGATCCGGTGTCCAGATATCACCCACTTCCAGTGTCGCGAGGATGACACCCTCGAGGTCCCGCAGCGCGAGCTTGTCGCCGGACTTGAGGTCTTTCGCAAAATCCTCGGTGACATCCAGGGTAATCGGTATCGGCCAAAGCACGCCGCTCTTGAGGCGCATTGTTTTGACGACGGAGTCGTAGTCGCTCTTGTTGAGAAACCCGTCAAGCGGTGAAAACGCGCCATTGAGCAGCAACTCGATGTCGCAAAGCTGCCGTTCCGTCAGATCCCACGACGCGTATTCGCGCGCGGCCTGCTTTTCGGCCTCGGCTTCCTCGGCCGGTAAATACAGGTTCTTTAACTCGCCGCCATGCGGCTCTTTGAACGCACCCATTTTCTTGTGTCCCAAATACAAGCGCGGCGCAGGCCGATAGAGAGCCTGCCCCGCGTGAAAAAAACCAAATTAGCTGTGCCTTGGCTCAGAAAGGAATATCGTCGTCGAAGTCATCGGGACCCGGTTGTGCCGGCGCGCTGGCCGGACCTGGATCCTGATTCATCGACGCAGAGCCACCACCGCCGCCGCTGCGGCCACCCAGCATCTGCATTTCGTCGGCAACGACCTCGGTCGTCCAGCGATCGTTGCCGTCTTTGTCCTGCCATTTGCGCGTACGCAACTTGCCTTCGATGTAAACCTGCGAGCCTTTGCGCAGGTACTCGGCGGCGATCTCGGCCAGACGGTTGAACATGGCGACCTTGTGCCACTCCGTGCGCTCTTTTTGCTCGCCGGTTTGCTTGTCCTTCCAACTTTCGTTGGTGGCCACTGTTAGGTTGGTCACCGCCGAGCCGCTAGGCATATAGCGCGTTTCGGGATCTCCCCCGAGGTTGCCGACGATGATGACTTTGTTAATTCCGCGGGCCATAGCAGGTCCCCTCTCCGATGATGCTGTTGTTATTACCTCCGACCCGAAGGGTCGCAAGGGGTGCCTATTGTAGAGCCTGAGGGGCCAATTACCACCCCGATTTCTATTCAAACACCGGTGATTCGCCGTAGTAATCCACGATGCTGGCGAAGCCTTCAGCGGTCTGATGACCGCTGCTTTCGCTCGCGGGCACGGCCCGCTCCAACAGCCAGCCAGATCGCGGCGAGCAACGCACAGACGAAGAACACGTCGGCGGGCCGGCCTGCGGCCAGGTATCGACCACCAATCAAGCCGCCGACGAATGCACCGAAAAACTGTGCGCTGGAGAACACACCCAGCGAGGCACCGCGCGTTTTACCATCGGCCAGCATGGATAAACGGGCCGGCAATCCGGCCTCGAGAAAGTTGAAACCCGCGAAGAAGACGACAAGCGCCAGGAAAACCGGCCAATACGCGAGACCGAAGAATGACAGCATCAACTCGCCTGCAAAGACCAGCACAACGGCGATCCGAATCGTCACGGCTTTGCCCTTGCGCTCATCACTGATAATTAACGGGATCGTGCCGAGCAGCGACACCAGAAGCGCGCCGACATACATGGGCCAATGATCCGTCACTGGTAGTTCGAGCTTGTTCGCCAGCAGAAACGGTAGCGCAACGAAACTCGCCGTCAAAATTGCGTGCAAAAGGAAAACGTAGAAATCGAGCCGCAGCAAATCGGCCCGAAACGCCGGCTTCAGGTTCCATCGACTGGGAGTCGGGGGGCGCTCAATGGCTTTTGGCAAACCGGTGAGCAGCAAGCCGCCGGCCACCGCAAGACACGCAGCCAGCCAAAACAGGCTGGGCACACCGAATGCTGCAGCGACCACCGGACCAACGATCAACGCGACCATGAAAGAGGCGCCAATACCGATGCCGAAGAACGCCATAGAGCGAACGCGCACCTCTTCGCGCGTGGCGTCCGCGATTAGCGCTGTGAGTGTCGCGGATATCGCGCCTGCACCTTGCAGCAAGCGACCGACTATGACGACCCAGATTGTGTCGCCAACTGCCGCCATCGCGCTTCCCACGGCGAATACAAGCAATCCACCGACCAGTACGGGTATTCGTCCTATGCGATCAGACAGCGCACCCAGGGGGATTTGTAGCCCGGCCTGGGTCAACCCGTAGGCGCCGACCGCTAGGCCAATGAGCAGCGGTGTTGCCCCCTCGAGCGTGGCGGCGTAAAGCGATAGAACGGGCAGCAGCGCAAAAAGACCAAACATCCGCATCGTGGCTATCAGCGCGACGATGCCAACCGTGCGCTTTTCAGCAGGCAACATTGCCGCAATTTTGTTGTCTGTGTCTGTCTTCATTTGTCCAGGATTTTGCGCCACGGTCTGCCGGCGGCGTATATTAGCAGGTTGGTCGGCGTTTACTGATACCCCTATGAAATCTATCGACATCCGCGGCGCGAGAACGCACAACCTGTGCAATATCGATCTGACGCTGCCGCGCGACAAACTGATCGTGTTTACGGGTCTGTCCGGCTCGGGCAAGTCTTCGCTCGCCTTCGATACGATCTACGCCGAAGGCCAGCGACGATATGTCGAATCGTTGTCAGCCTACGCACGACAATTTCTGTCGATGATGGAGAAGCCGGACGTCGATCATATCGATGGACTATCGCCGGCGATTTCGATCGAGCAGAAGTCGACCTCACATAACCCACGTTCGACAGTTGGCACGGTCACCGAGATTTACGACTATCTGCGGTTGCTGTATGCACGCGCCGGCATTCCACGTTGTCCGGATCACGACACCAACCTCGAAGCGCAGACCGTTAGCCAGATGGTCGATCAGGTTCTGGAAATGCCAGAGGGCACGCGACTTATGCTGCTCGCGCCGGTTGTAGCGGATCGCAAGGGCGAACACGTGCAATTGATGCAAGACCTGATGGCGCAGGGATTCATCCGCGCGCGCATCAACGGTGAAGTCTATGAACTCGACCAGCCACCAACACTCGACCTGCGCAAGAAGCACCGAATCGATGCGATTGTCGATCGGTTCAAAGTTAAAGACGACGTCCGTTTGCGACTCACCGAGTCGTTCGAAACGGCGTTGCGCCTGGCAGACGGCGTCGCACGCATCGCGCGCATGGACGATCCGGATGCAGAAGAGATCATCTTCTCCGACCGCTTCGCCTGCAATATCTGTGGCTATTCCCTGACCGAACTCGAGCCGCGCCTGTTCTCATTCAACAACCCGACGGGTGCTTGCCCGGGTTGCGATGGTCTCGGTATCAAACAGTATTTCGATCCGGATCGTGTCGTGGTCAATGCGGACCTGCCGCTTGCCGGTGGCGCCATCCGTGGCTGGGATCGCAAGACGACCTACTACTACCAGATGATCCAGAGCCTCGCATCGCACTACCACTTCGATCTCGAAACACCGTTCAATGAGCTTACGAAAAAGTTGCGTGACATCGTCCTGTACGGAAGCGACGGCGAGAAGATCAATTTCTTTTATGAAAATTCGCGCGGCATGCAAGTCAAGAAACTGCATCGCTTCGAAGGTGTAATTCCCAACCTCGAACGCCGCTACCATGAGACCGAGTCCGGCGCGGTGCGAGAAGAGCTTGCCAAGTTCCTGGCCAGCCAGGCATGTCCCGATTGCGGCGGCACACGCTTGAACCGAGCGGCTCGACACGTCTTTATTCTCGGCAAGTCGTTGCCCGAAATATCCAGCTTATCGGTGGGACACGCGAGGGAATTTTTCGAAACCCTTAAACTCGAAGGTTGGCGCGCCACGATCGCCGAGAAAATCGTTTCAGAAATCGGCGCACGCCTGGGCTTTCTCAGTGACGTCGGCCTCGACTATCTGTCCCTCGATCGCAGTGCCGAAACGCTGTCGGGTGGCGAGGCACAGCGCATTCGCCTGGCGAGCCAGATCGGCTCCGGGCTCGTCGGTGTCATGTATATCCTCGACGAACCCTCTATCGGGCTGCACCAACGCGACAACAAGCGCTTGTTGGGCACGCTGACACACCTTCGCGATATCGGTAACACTGTTATCGTTGTCGAGCACGACGAAGAGGCGATTCTATCGGCCGATCACGTCGTCGACCTCGGCCCCGGAGCCGGAGTCCACGGTGGCCGGATTGTCGTTGCGGGCACGCCGCAGGAAGTGCGGGACCATGCGGAGTCGCTAACCGGCCAGTACCTCTCGGGCAAGCGCAAGATCGCAGTACCTGACAAACGCACCGTGCCGGACAAGGATCGTCAGATAACGATCGTCGATGCCACTGGCAACAACCTGAAAAACGTCACGGCTTCGATTCCTGTAGGCCTGATGACCTGCGTTACCGGCGTATCCGGCTCCGGCAAGTCGACACTCGTAAACGACACGCTTTACAAGGCCGTTGCCGACCTGCTCAATCGCAGCAACCGCAGCCCGGCGCCACACGATGAAATTCGTGGGCTTGAGGCCATCGACCGGGTTATCGATATCAGCCAAAGCCCAATCGGCCGTACGCCGCGATCAAACCCCGCGACCTACAGCGGCTTGTTTACCCCGATTCGCGAGCTGTTTGCAGGTACGCAGGAGTCTCGTTCACGTGGCTACATGCCCGGGCGCTTCAGTTTCAATGTCAAGGGCGGCCGCTGTGAGGCCTGCCAGGGCGACGGCGTTATTAAAGTCGAGATGCACTTTTTGCCCGACGTTTACGTTCCTTGCGACCTTTGCCGAGGCAAGCGTTACAACCGCGAAACTCTTGAGATTCGCTACAAGGGCAAGACCATTCACGAAGTCCTCGACATGACGGTTGAAGACGCTGCCGAATTCTTCAGAAACGTTCCGGTCGTCGCCAGAAAACTGCATACCCTGCTTGACGTCGGCTTGTCCTATATTCGGCTTGGTCAGAATGCGACGACGTTGTCAGGGGGTGAGGCGCAGCGCATCAAGCTGGCTCGCGAACTCTCCAAGCGGGACACGGGAAACACCCTGTATATTCTCGATGAGCCGACAACGGGATTGCACTTCCACGACATCGAGCACTTGCTGGGTGTGCTGCATCGGCTTCGAGATCACGGCAACACGATTGTCGTTATCGAGCACAACCTTGATGTCATCAAGACGGCTGATTGGGTCATCGACCTGGGCCCGGAGGGTGGTGACGGCGGTGGCGAAATCATTGCAAGCGGCACACCCGAAGACGTCGCCGCTAACCAGGCTTCGTTTACGGGTGAGTATCTGAGACCGCTCGTCGAATCGAAATGATTGTTACAGGTTCCTCGAGCATCTGCCCTTTGAGGTAGGCGCTCTCAGTCGGCGCGTCAGAGGGCTGCTGATGTATCGCCTGCACGACGTCCATGCCGCCAACAACGTAACCAAACACGGCAAAACCCTGCCCGTCCGGATTTCTCTGGGCAGCAAAATCCAATGCGGGCTGCGCGCCGATGCAGATAAAAAATTCGGTCGATGCGGTACCAACATCGCCACGCGCCATCGAAATAGCGCCGTTCAGGTGCAGCAATCCCGTGTCTTCAGTGCTCTCATGCGCGATAGCTTCGAACGGGCTGTCACCCGATCCGTTACCGCCCTGAATGACTGAAATCGGCGGACTGCCGTTGTCGTTTTCCGGAGAGACAACACGGTAGAACGAGGTGCCATCCATGTGGCCGCCGTCGACAAGCCGCAGGAAGTTATTTGCCGATACAGGTGCCGCCTCAATGTTGATATCAATATCGACCACGCCGAGGTCAGTCGTCATTCGCACCCGCACACTTTCACCGCCTGCATCGCCGGCCAGCGCCGACAAACTCAGCATGCAGAAGAGGACCACACTGGATACTCGCATCATGTCGAGACATACCCCGCAGCTTTCAGTTGCTTGTCGTGCAGGCTGCCCAACAGGATCAACGCAACGACCGCTCCGAGCAACGCCCACGCCATGTCTGACTGCGTATCCCAGGCGTAACCCTGTGTCCCCAGGAACGCTTCTGCAGCCTCGCCGGACAGCAGCGCGACCCACCATTCGATCAATTCGTAAAACGCGCTGATCGCCAAAGTCAGGCACACGATGAAAAAATTTCGCCAGGCTGGTCCGGTAATGACGCGCAGCCGAATGACGACCTCGCGCGCCACGATGACCGGTACGAATCCTTGCGCCAAGTGACCAAGCTTGTCGTAGTTGTTGCGCGTCTGGTCGAAAGCCTCACGAACCCACTCGCCGAGCGGCACCTCGGCGTACGTGTAATGGCCGCCGACCATCAGAATGACGCAGTGGACCAGGATGAGAATGTAGGTCAGACGCGTCAGTGGAAACCGCTCGCGTGTGAACCACAAAATAGCTGCGGCAGCCAGCGCCGGGAAAACCTCAAGCCACCAGGTTGGATAGTCATGCGGGCCGATGCCGGACCAAACGAGCACAGCGAGGAAGATGACTATCCACGTCGATTGTAGCGTTTGCATGATTAGTCCTTGTCCCGGCGTCCGCGGTCCCTGACTTGTTTTCGCCAGAAACCCTGGCTCGAGAAGCATTGCCAGACCCATGGCAACCAGCGTAACAGAGCAAAACTCAGCCACAAGGCCCAGCCGAGTATCAGCACTTTGTATATCCACATCGGCGCAGACCAGGCGACAGCGATTGGCAGAACAGACTCGCTGCGATCGGCGAACCAACTCAGCGAATTGCCAAAGCTCTGATATCCGTTTACGTGCATGTCGGGCGTGCCTAGCAATCCATACGGCAGGCTGGAGACAATCGCCCCAAGCGCGATTATCGTCGCAGCGCCTATCAAGAGCTGCAAAGCATTGAACACTGGCGAGGGCATCTCGGTCCGCAACTTCTCTCTCGCGCCACAAATAAGTAGCCAGGCAATAACGATGCCGAGAACCGGCCAGCTAAATGTGCTGAAACCGAGCCCGAGCAGGAGCCAATGACGTGTTGTTAGTGGCGTAAGACTGATGCGGCCCAGAATCACTGCAAAAATCAGCAGCACAACGAGTTCCGACCAGTACAGAACCGCCGGCCCCAGGCGTGGGCCGTTGGTTGCAAGCAGCCAGCGGTTGTCTGGCAACTCGGTATGCAGCGATATGTTGCTCGCCGGAGCGCCAATATCAACAAGCGGTGTCGTTGCACGGGCTGAAATCTCTTCGCTTGTGCGCCAGCTGATCGCGATGTCGTGCTCGCCCGGCAGAATCGGCACAGTCAGTTCGCCGGCATCCGCCCGCAACGGCTCGAGATCACCGTCGATCAGGACTTCGGTGACCTCGGCATTATCAGGCAGTCGAATAACATGCTGTGCGCCTCGCGTACTGCGGTACGCAAGTTCAAGCGTTGCGGCTGTGGAGCGACTGCCGTGTTCGACATTCATTGCAACGGAATCGAAAGCCAGCGTTGACCCCTGACTGGCCTCGGGTCGCATTGCCTCAACCATCAATGATTCGCCGCCTCTCGGAAAGAACTCGGCAATACGGGCATCGGCCGGAGCCTGCGGGTTTTCGCTTTCGGGCACACCACTGAAATTTGCGTGCCAGATGCTGCCAACGCCGACACGCCAAACCTCTTGCCAGGCAGCGCCTTTTTCGGCGTTAAGCGCCAGCGGCGATTTTCGTGGCAGATTTGAGCGCCACGAGACCGACCGCTGGTTCGGGTTCATCGTTACCAGTACATGGCCGTCCTCAACGGTGAACTCGTCGGTCACTATCGACTCGCCGTCAAGCAATGGAACGTCTAGCGTCAACGCACCTTGTGACGGCGCAACGCGAAATACAGTGGTTGTCGCACGCCAGTCGAGATCCAGGTCGATGGATCGCTCGATACGGACAAACACCGGGAAGCGGCTGCTTTCCCAACGCACATCGGCACTGCCGTCGCCTTCGGCTTGCAGGCGAGTCAGCTGGAGTGACCCCGACAGCAAACGACGATCCTTGATGCCAGCGACAAACCAACCGTCGCTATCAGCTTCGATAACGCGCGGCGGTGTCGGAAACGGCACTTCAAGACTGTCGACATCAGGAACCGGACCACTCAGCACGACCGTATGTCGCCCCGCGGCGAGGCGAACCCAAAGTGACTGATCCTGCCCCCGGAAAACCTGTCCGGCCGCAGAGCCGTCAAGCAAAACGGCGCGCGGCCACCAGCCCCGTTCGGAACCCGGCAACGGCACGGCAACGTCAGCCAATGCATGCACCATTAGGGTCATGCGGATCGTCTCGACACCGATTGCAACATCAGCTGCGACCATCTCGGCGCAGCGCGGTGCGCATTCCGGTGCTTCAGCGAGACGATTCTCGAGCTCGCGCAGCAATTCGGGCGCAGGTGTTTGCGCCTCGACGGCGGGGCTCGCAACCATCAGCAGTGTCAACAGACCGACCGCCATAAAACCACTCGCCGCCGCCTGGCCAAGGGCCAGTCCGCCCGGCAATTTGATGCGACGTCTGAACACCTCTGCCGCGAATACAGCCGTGAACAGCAGCAACATCAGTACTTCGACGAAACGCAATATCGTTACGGCCCAGCGCGGCAGAATGACAAGACGCATTGTCTGTTCGGCGTCTACCGGACCACTCCAGTTCAAGCGATACGAATTCCATGCCCATGAGGGTATGCCCGGTCCCGCCTGCACAATCGCGTTCGGCGCGTAACGGGCGTAGCTGCTGTAGCTATCCGCCACCCGGCCTCTCGCTACGACCGATTCCTCCAGCGTCATTAACTCACGTTTCGCGGCTTTGCTCGCCGGTTTGTCTGCTACCTGTACATCTGGCCGGCTATAATCAACTGATTCGGCAGGCGCGCTCGGAGCAAATGCGCCCACCTGAATCACTCTGTCTTGCGGCTCGAGCTGCGGATAGATGGCAACGCGCAGCTGGCCCGCCACAAACGGCACAAGCACAAGCACCAGCGTCGCTGCACTGGCGAACTGATAAACCTGCACGGACTGTCGCAGCCGACCCTTCGGTGTGACTCGCAACAGGGCAATCGCAACGAGCAGATTGAGCCACAGCCAGGACGGTGCATTGATTTCGTGAAAACTCAGGACCAGCGCAGCCAGCGCGATAATGCCTGCTGTCCGGCCAAACAAACGCCACGCGGCAATCGTAATTATAAGTACAAGAAAGAAGTCGAGCAGCTGCCACTGGCTGACCCAACTCCGCGGCGCCTTGTCCGCCCCGGGTGCGGCCAGCAACTTGTTGCCTGGTGGCAGATTGAGAACTGCGGATACGCCGGCAAATCGAGCGTCCCAGCCGTTGACACGCATTGCGCGGCGCGTATCCGCCCTGCCGATCGCCCTAAGCACAACATCACGACGCCTTAGCTCGACGCCGGAAAGACCTTCCTCGCGACCCTGGGTAATCAGCAGGTTCTCATAGTCTTCGGATGCACTCAGCACGGCAAACGGAGCGGCCATATCGAGGCGCCAATCTGTGCGCATGGTCCCGCTGACTTCGTCACTAACGATAAAGCCAGCACCGTCGAAATCGAGCCACATGTTGCGATCAAGATAAAGCTCGTTGTCCGCGGCGACTATGCCGCGGCTGCGTTCGACCAACGTCAGCGACTCGCCCGCCTGAATTCGAAAAGCCGGCAGTTCCTGCCAGTTGCCGGGCACTTGCACCTGTTGTGGATCAACCGGTGGCAGTCCCTCCGCAGCTGTCACCCGTAATCGATCATTCGACAGGTAACTCCAGATCTCTTCGCCCGGGAGATTGGTCTCCGGTGTCGGCAACCCAACCGAATTGAGCACATCTGCACCGCGGGCGCGCAGCGAAATCGTCCAACGACCGGGGCGTACCTGAACACGTAGCTTGCCATCCGGCTCGAGTCGCGCCGGCAACTGGCTGTTGATAGTCAAAGGCACAAAGCCTTCGGGCAGCAACGGCCCGAATAGCTCCTCACGCACGCCGCCAGAGACGTCGATGCGCAAGCTGGTCGTCAGCCGTGTAGGGACGTTGTCG
>JAOTUU010000356.1 GCA_029863705.1 Gammaproteobacteria bacterium | reverse complement strand
AAAAAAATGTTGTAAAACCTCGACCCCGGCTTCATGCCGGGGTCACAAATTGCAGAGAAAAGTAGCTATCGACTGCAAGCAATTAATATTGATTCGACCTTGCAACTTACGAAGGGCCACTTTTGGCCGAGCTGAGTCAGTCGCCTGGAGCTGATAGAGTCGTCTCTTGGTGACCCGCAGCAGCCGCTCGGATTTTCGACGAATACCTAACCGCGAAGTAGTAACCCAATAAGAAGAAGGTCCCATAATGACGCGACCGACACGCTTGAAGATCCTCTATGGCGTCGCCGTCGTCTTGATGATCGCGGTTGCGTTAGCAATCCTACAGGCCAGTAGTTTTTCACCGACAGCGGTAGTCCTTTTGGCCCTGTTGTTTCTGATACCCGGCAGAGTCAACGGCCATTTTTGGAGAGATTTCTACACCGGCCGTAGGATGATGGATTCCGGTCGGAACACCGACGCCATCAAAGAATTTGAGAAGTTCTTGACCAGCGTTTGCGAGAATCCCGCGCTTAAGCATTTGATTTGGTTCGTCTGGGGCTTCTACACCCGCGATGTTGAGGCCATGACGCAGAACAATATCGGTGCCGTACTGATTCGGGAAGGGAATCTGGATCAGGCGGAAGAAAGGCTGGCGCGAGCGATCCGGATTGACGATCAGTATCCCATTCCGTACTACAACATGGCGCTGATCGGTGAGTTGCGAGGCGACCGCGAAGCCACCGCTGAGTCGCTTACTACTGCTCATTCGCTCGGATATCAGCAAACGAGCATCGACGAAATCGCCAACAAGGCGGCGAGTATTCTCGCGACAATTGAAGGGCGAAAGAAGAAGCCTTCAAACGACGTTTAGCTTGGCGATCAAACGACTGGTTGTGGCCGAAAGCGGAAGTTGGCCTGGTTCGCGCTATAATTTCTGCTTCTGGCCCGAAGCGGTCATTCGCATCTTGACAACCACACGCTGGTTTTTCTACATGAGCTTGACTTCCATTCTCTGGATCGCACTCTTTCTGGCTGGTGCTGCAATGGCTCCGCTCGGAATACCGGGAGACGTACTGTGGGGCATATTCGTCATTGCATTTGTCGTCGTCATCGGCACCTACTATCGATCCGCAATCCGGCAAGGCCACTCAGGACTGATCTTTTTGCCGCTCAAGAAGGGGCCTTTTGGTTACGACGGCCTGAAGCTGGAATTGGACGCGGCTGAGTCCCGACTAATTCTCGCATCCGGACTGTTGATTGCGGGAATAATCGCGGGAGTTGTGCTGGCGATTCTCTTCGCCTGATAACTCATTTGCTAAGTGATCTAAACGGCGGGTTCTGGCCGATACCAGCCACCCAGGTGATTTGAGATAGAATGGCGGCTACTGACCCAGAGCGGTCAAGCACCACTTACTTATGAGTTTTCTTGGTCGTTCTGGGGAATGATGAAATGGGAGTCGATTTAGGACAGATCGTCGCTTTAGGAGCTAATGTCGGAGTTATTGCGGGGCTGGTTTTTCTGGCATTGGAAATCAGGCAAAACAACAAATTTCTGGCCGCGCAGGCGCGGTATAGCCTGCGACAATACCGCTCGGACATAGCTGATTCGCTGATGCTCCCTCATGTAATCGATGCGACACATAAGTGGGCAAGAGGTGAGGCAATCACGCCAGAGGAGAGAAGTACCGGGCTCATGGTAGCGATAAAAATCGTGGAGCTGTGGGAGTGGCAATATGGGGAGCATGCGGCCGGTATGCTCCAGAAACACGAATTGCCGATTGGTGCCTGGCGCCTCTGGTTTCACGGCAATGGTCCTTTCCCCGTGCCGGTTCGAGAAATTTATGACATGCGCAAGAACGTATTGAACGCTGAGTTTGTACAGTTCTTTGAGGAAAACGTCGTCTCCCTACCCCCTGAACAGGCTGAGCAGTAAATCCATTGTCACAAGCCGATGCGGGCGGTCACGCTTAACGGCCCGAAATTAATAATCGAACTTTTCGCGGAGAAGAAATATGCCATTGACTGTAATCGGAGCCGGCGTTGGACGAACAGGTACCTATTCCCTGAAGCTGGCAATAAACCAGATTGGATTGGGGCCGTGCCACCATATGGAAGAAGTTCTGCACAACATGCCTGTACAGGTTCCTCTCTGGGAGGCGGCCGCTTCGGACCAGGCCGACTGGTCACGCATCTATTCCGGTTACAAGAGTGCCGTTGACTGGCCGACCGCGTGTTTTTTTCGCGAATTGGCGTCGGAATTTCCGACAGCGAAGTTCGTGTTGACCTTGCGTGACCCGGAAAGATGGGCAGACAGTTTTAGCGCAACCATCTACAAGTTGCTTGCAGGCAAGGACGAGGCACCGGAGGAAATGCAGGCTTGGCTCAAGATGGCCTCCGATGTCATCGCCAAGACCGGTTTTCCTCTGGGCTTAGATCGTGATGAGCTTATCCGCGGGTTCAATTCGCATAATGACGCTGTGAAAGGGGCAATACCTGCTGATCGGTTGCTCGTGTTTGAGGTCAAGGAAGGCTGGTTGCCGCTCTGCGATTTTCTCAATGTGCCGGTCCCCGATATGGACTTTCCGCGTACTAATCATCGAGAAGAATTTTGGGATCGCGTCAACGGCAATATCTGAGCGTTACTCCAAGATCGCTGTGTCCTCTTCTGGCCGAACTGAGTCGGACACCAGAAACCTGAACGAACGACGGCTAACGGTGAGAGCGGACGCTCGAAGCCAGGTTATTGAATTTTTGCTGGTCGAGCGACTCCTGACGGTCGCATAGCCGCCGGTCGAACGATCTGAGGTAAAATTTCGGCTGATGACCCGATGCAGTCGTTCGGGAGCTTATCGTGTCGCAGACACATCACTGATATAGGGGGAAATAAGAATGCCCACGATTGTTGTAGATCACCATC
>JAOTUU010000355.1 GCA_029863705.1 Gammaproteobacteria bacterium | reverse complement strand
AACGTGAAAACGAGCTGACTCGCCCAAACATGCGCGGCCAGGTCGAAGTCCTCGCGGCGAACCTCGACTACCTGATCGTGGTGGCTGCGGCCGAACCCAAAGCTGACTGGTTCATCGTTGATCGCTATCTCTGCGCCGCGGAGCTCATGGGCATAGCGGCCGCCATCGTCTTCAACAAGATTGATCTGGACACCGATGCGTCATCGACCGCAGAGGAACTCGCAAATTACGTCCGTATCGGCTACGACGTTGTGCAGTGCAGTGCCAAAGAAGGACGCGGAACGACTGATATCGGAGTTTTGCTTAAAGACCGCTGCGCGATCATCGTCGGTCAGTCCGGAGTGGGCAAATCAAGCATCATCAATCAACTTGTCGGTGACGCAACGCAACGCACCTCGGCCGTGTCCGGCAAGACGGGTGAAGGCCGCCATACAACCGTCAATTCAGTGATGATTCCGTTGCCCGGCGGTGGATCAGTGATCGATTCGCCCGGCGTACGCGATTATGCCCCGGCGCTCGAATCATCCACTGTCGCGGCCAAAGGGTTTCGTGAAATTACGGCAGCGGCACAGAACTGCAAGTTTGCGAATTGCCGTCATTTGCGTGAGCCGGGATGTGCGGTCAAGGCAGGTGTGGAAGACGACAAGATCTCCGCGCGGCGCTACGAAAGTTACAAACGCATCGTAAACCTGACCGAACAGCTGTCCGACGGCCGCTACACTTGAAGCGCTAGCCTGGCGGCCAGCTTAGAACGCGCCCACCCAACAGGTGCAGGTGAATGTGGAACACAGTCTGTCCGGCCGCCTTGTTGCAGTTCATGACAGCCCGGTAGCCTTCGTCCGAGAACCCCTCATCACGCGCGATCGTATTGGCAGCCGTATACAGACTACCAACAATCTCGTGGTCAACTGAATCAATGTCGTTGATCGTCGCGATATGCTTGCGCGGGATAATGACTACATGCGTTGGCGCCTGAGGATTGATATCGCGGAACGCAATTGCGGTATCCGATTCGTAGACAATATCGGCCGGAACGTCACCCTCCAGGATCTTGCAAAAAAGACAATCGCGGTCAGCCATTCTGTTCTCCTCTTAGTCGACAGCCCGACGTCCAAAAAACGCGTGAGACAAAGTGCCGCCGTCAACGTATTCAAGTTCGCCGCCCAACGGCACACCGTGTGCAATTCGACTGGCCTGTACGTCACGCTTGGCCGCCAGTTCTGCCAGGTAGTGCGCGGTGGCATCACCTTCGACGGTCGGATTCGTGGCGATGATCAATTCGCTCACTTCGCCCTGCTGCAGCCACTCTTCAAGCCGGCTGAGACCCAATTCATCCGGACCGATGCCGTCGAGGGGCGATAGATGCCCCATCAGCACAAAATACAGACCGCGAAATCCTGTTGCATCCTCAATGGCCATAACGTCCGCGGGGGACTCGACCACGCATAACTGCGAACCGTCCCGTCCGCTCGCCGAGCATATAGAACACAATTCGTGCTCGGTGAACATGCGGCAACGGCTGCAATGTCCGATACCGTTGACTGCTTCCTGCAGCGCAGCCGACAGGTTTTTGGCCCCTTCCCGGTCGCGCTCGAGCAGGTGAAAAGCAATGCGTTGCGCGGACTTCTGCCCAATGCCCGGCATACAGCGGAGGCCGTCAATCAGACGCACGAGCAGCGGTGAATAGGACATAGTCGGTCGTGGCTCAGAAAGGCAGCTTCATTCCCGGCGGCAATTGCATGCCTGCCGTCATCCCGGAGAATTTCTCCTGTACAGTTTTTTCGACTCTTCGAATCGCGTCATTGAAGGCCGCCGTTATCAGGTCCTCAAGCATCTCCTTGTCATCACCAAGCAGCGAATCGTCGATATCGACGGCTTTCACCTGATGCTGACATGTCATCGTGATGCGTACCATTCCCGCACCGGATTCTCCAGTAACCGAAATCGACGCCATTTCTTCCTGCGCCTTTTTCATGTCGGCCTGCATTTGCTGCGCCTGTTTCATCAACTGGCCGATGCCACCTTTCATTTGCGATCTCCCAAGCTTGTGTTCAATCAGACTGCGACGGATTGATGAGTTCAATCGACTCTGTTTGTACTTCAGCGCCAAAAATAGTCTTCATCGCCTGGACGTTCGGATCCGCTTCGAGCTTTCGCCTCTCGGCCTCCATGCGCTCGTCAGCCATCCGCGATTCTTCCTGTACAGGCGTTTCCGGCGTTTCGGCACCGACAGAGGATTCGATCCCGATCTTGACGACGAGTCGCTCACCGAAATGCTGCGACAAGCTCGTAGCAAGCGCGTTCTCCCGCTGCTTCGTCAATAGAGACTCCGATCTCGGATCCAGGCCCAAGTGGACGGTGTTGCCCTCCCGGCGCAGCAGCGCGCAGTTACTGGCAAGTAGGCGGGCGGCCCCGGTAAGCCCAAGCTGTGCTACCAGTTGCCCCCAGTCAGGGTCCTGCCAGGCCGGTGATTGAACGCCACTTGCTGCGCTCGGCTTGGCCCGTGCCGGTCTGCGCTGCCGCGATGTTTTAGAAGTATCGGTGGTCTTGGATTCACCGCCCGGCGGCACTACCAGTTCATCCGATGTCGGGCGGAATGCAAGCATCCGCAGAAACGTCATCTCCGCACCGCTCCGCGGGTCGGGTGCCAGGTGCAGATCTCGTCGGCCAATGACGGCAATCTGATAAAAAAGCTGCACATCGGCAGCCGGCAGCGCTTCGGCAAACTCCGCATACTCCTGTTCACCGATATCGTCATCGCTGTCACATGTACCGACAGCCTGGAAAACTGCGATGCGCTGCAAATCGCGTGCGAGATCATCGAGCAGGCGCGAGTAGTCAGGAAACTGCTCGTCGATCTCCCGAATCGCATCGATGATGCCTTTCGCGTTGTTATCGGCCAGCAG
>JAOTUU010000354.1 GCA_029863705.1 Gammaproteobacteria bacterium | reverse complement strand
TCAGCGCATCCGCTTCGCGTGCGGTATACAGGTAATTGGCAACTTCCTGGCCATCAATTTTGATGTTGACCGAATCGAGTTCGAAATACTCGCCAACATCCATTGAAATGAAGAACGCGACCTGCGAGTTTGCAGGAAACAACAATTCTTCCTCGAGCAGGAACAGGTCTCGATTAAGGTCCAGAACTTCCTTCTTCAAAGTCTGCACATCCTGATCAAGACTGCGGAACTGATCGCGGGATTCTGACTCAGAGGCCTGTGCACTCATTGCCTCGGCCATTGCCGCGTCCGCATTCATCGGGGATACGTCCTGTGCCACCACGGAGATGCTGATTGCGAGCATCGCGATTGCCGCCAGGCTGATAAGTGTCTTGGTCACTGCGTTACTCTCTTAACAATGAGCGAATCTGATCCAGGTATTTTTCTTCGTACCCAGGCTTGTAGCCATGATGCACGTAACGAACCCTGCCCTCTCGGTCAACCAGAACCGTGACTGGCATGGCTTCCACTTCGTAGAGTTTGCTGACTTCCTTTCGTGCATCGAACAACACCGGAAAGCTGACGCCGAGCTCATCGATCATCTTCATCGCACGCCTTGAATCGTCGTCGATATTCACGCCGAGCAAATTGAATCCCACACGTGAGTAGCGCGTATACAATTCGTCAAGCAAGGGCATTTCCTGACGGCACGGGCCGCACCAGGTAGCCCAGAAGTTGATCATCACAACATCGCCGCGGTACTCCGAGAGCCTCAGGTTTGCACCTGATGAACTCTTGAGTGCGAAATCCGGCGCGGGCTGGCCTTCCAGGCCGGAGGATGCGAGGCTGCTTGCCGCGAAAACGCAAACTACAACAGCAAAAATTGAGGTCTTGATATTCATTCACCTATTCCTTGTTCGACGCGTCCGGATCCATCCGATGAAATGTGCCGCCAGCCAGACCTTTTGAATCCCGAATGGTGACAGGCGCAGCGGCTCCGAGCCGTGATAATGGTCACAAATGCCCGGATTTCATAAACATAATAAAGGGCTGTGCTTCCGGGCGGGCGGGTCGCGCAATCCTCCCAGATTACGTTAAATCGCTGCCAGCGCCCAAGTTTTTTCGCCCGAAGCTTCCACACAATGATAGGCGTATGAAACTGAATTTAAAGTGAAAATACGTCGCCTTTCGGCGACATTCAGCGATTTTTTTTGCTAGTCGAGAGCGTCGGGAACGGGCCTTTGCAAGCCGTCCGAATAGTAGACGCGGCCTTCAGCATCGATAACGATGCTCTCGTAATCCGGCAACGTAGCGATCAGCGTAAGGCCGTCTTCGACACCCAGAACGAAGACCGAGGTCGACAAGGCATCGGTGATAACCGCGTCGGGACCGAATACCGTTGCGCTGCGCATGCCGCTCGCCGGTTCGCCGGTCCGCGGCTCGAAGATGTGGTGATAGCGAATGCCGTCTTCGTCAAAATAACGCTCATAGTCGCCCGAGGTAGAGATGGCCTCGTCCGCCAGGGGCACGGAGATCGCTACCTGCCCATCCTTCCTCGGGTCTCGGATGCCTACCATCCACGGCCGGCCGCGCCGATCGCCAAGCAGGCGAGAATCGCCGCCCGCCGTGACAATCGCATTTTGCACGCCGCGATACCGCAGAATGTCGACACCCCGCTCGACGACGTAGCCCTTCGCTATACCGCCGAGATTGATGCGGACGCCCTGCTGCAGAAACGCCACTGTACCTGCCGCCTTGTCCAGCTGAACGAAACGGTAATCGATTTTCTCGCGCTCGGATTCGACCGTATTTGAATCCGGTCGGCGTCCTGATCGAAAGTCATAGTGCTGGCCCACGCTGTCGTACGTTATATCGAAGGCGCCGAGCGTAAGTACCGATATGTCGAGTGATCGTTGGATGAGCTGCAACAGCTCTTCGCTCGTCTGTACCGGGCTCATTGCCGCCAGGCGATTGATTCTCGAGATTTCGCTGTCATCCTTGTAAGTGCTCATTAGGCGATCGATGCGAGCCGCCTCGTCAAAAACCGCTTCGAGCGCCTGCTGGCCTTTTTCGGCATCGTCGCTCCACAGATAGACATGGACTTCGGTGCCCATCAAGGCACGCGTATCGCCGAACCAGTCTGCCAGCGCCACCGTGCCGGGCAGCATCAGCAGCAACGTTGCTAGTCTTAGCCCAAGCCGGGAGTTATGCTTGGTGTATTGACCCCCTAGTAAGGAGCCGGACAGTGACTTCATTCCTGATCTTCCTCGGCGTAATTGCCGCGATAGTGTTCTGGGCGATCGGTATTTACAACCGACTCATCAACGAGCGCAATCGTGTCAGAAACGCATTTGCTCAAATCGATGTTCAGCTGACCCGGCGACATGACCTGATTCCTAATCTCGTGGAAGCCGTCAAGGGTTACATCAAACATGAGCGTGAAACCCTCGAAGCCGTAGTCAAAGCTCGCAATAATGCGGTTGCCAGCCTTGACGCTGCAAAAGCGGACCCAGCCAACGCCGAAGCTATCAAGAAGCTGGGCGCTTCCGAAGGTGCATTGGGCAGCGCGCTCGGCCGATTGTTTGCTCTGTCGGAAGCTTATCCTGATCTCAAAGCGAATCAAAATATGATGCAGTTCCAGGAGGAACTCGCCAGCACCGAAAACAAGGTGGCATTTTCGCGGCAGGCGTTCAATGACGCGGTACTCAGCTACAACAACTCGGCCCAGAATTTTCCAAACAACATGATCGCGAATACCTTCAATTTCGAGCTGGCCAGCTTCCTTGAAATCGAATCGGACGAAAAACGCGAAGTGCCGGACGTCTCCTTCACCTGATCCATAAGTGAACTTTTTTGACGCGCAGGACCGTGCACGCCAGACGTCGCGACGCCTGGTTGCCGCCTATATCCTCGCCACGTTGATCTTCGTGAT
>JAOTUU010000352.1 GCA_029863705.1 Gammaproteobacteria bacterium | reverse complement strand
AGTTGTCCTGATGTTTGCCCAACAACGCTGTTCGAAGTCGCTCGCGTAATGCGGCAACTGGGTGACGAGGCTCGGCAAGTGCAGCCGATTTTCATTAGCGTTGATCCCGATACTGATACGCCTGAAAGGCTCGCGAGCTACGTTGCGGCGATTCATCCTTCATTGGTCGGGCTTACCGGGAGCAAACAACAACTGGACGCAGTCACAGCAGCGTTCAACGTCACTTACGGGATCGAGCAGGCGAGTGGCAGCGATTCAGGCCCTGGTACTGTGTTTCATAGTTCGTATTTGTTCTTGATGGATCGGCAGGGGGCCTTCCTCGACGTGTTCGGTTATGGCTCGAAAGCCGAGGTCATTGCAGCCAGGTTGCGCGAGTACTTCTGATCGTCGCTTTGTCGAAGCTATAGGTTTCGAGCAGTGAAACCGGCTTGTCCGGCCATTATCAGTGATGTCGATGTGGCCTGCCGGTTGCGCAGCCACACGCGGTAGCTGCGGGACTTTTCTTATCGACTACCGTGCTGCGCCTGAGTACTCCCAGCTTAATACCACTGCCTCCGGTGATGATCATGCGGACGGGTTCGCCTGTGACAGGATCTTCGCTCAGGGGCGGCTCGCTCATGCTTTGAGTTACTTCGAAGCGCCGCGGCTTGTCGCCCTGTTTGCTGGGGATGGTTTCGTAGGTGTAGGTCGGCATCGTTGAATCTCTGTATTTCGCTGCCCCTGGTTGTTTGGCAGGGCCGGAGGGGCCGGTTTGATTATGGCAGGAATATAGACTACCATTTTATGCACACGTTTGCAGACCATTGCTGTGCCCGTGCGCCTGGCGCGCCGGCCCACCCCCGCGGGTGCACGCAAACCCAATGCCTAAGCCAATTAATAGGTGAAACATGTCAAAAATTCAGTCTACCGAACCTGTTGTCATCCGCCCGGAAGACATTCAGACAAACTGGAACTGGGACCGGCCAATCGCAGCCCCTGGCCGGACACACGTCGACTTTGAGGAGCGCGTTGATTTCCGTCGTTTGCACAAGTATCGAATTGCGCGTGCCGAGCAGGCGCTAAAGAACTCGGAGCTAGGGGCGCTGCTGTGTTTCGATAACAATAATATCCGTTACCTAACGAGCAGCGTGATCGGTGAATGGAGCCGGGACAAGGTGTGTCGCTACGCGCTCTTTACCGGTAATGCGAACCCATATCTCTGGGATTTTGGTTCGGCTGCATCGCACCATCGCCTGTATGCGCCCTGGTTGAAACAGGATCACTGCAAAGCGGGCATGCTCGGTTTGCGCGGCTCCGTTCCAGTTGAGGCGGACCTTTTCAAGAACGCAGCCAAAGAAATCCATGACCTGCTGAAGATCGAAGGCGTCGCTGATATGCCGATCGGTGTCGATATCGTGGAACCGCCCATGCTCTTTGCGCTGCAGCAAGAGGGGCTTGATATTCGTGATGGGCAGCAAGTTTTTCTCGATGCGCGACAAATCAAAAGCATGGATGAAATTATTCTGCTGAATATGTCTGCGGCGCTTGTTGATGGCGCCTACCAGGAAATCGCCGAGAACCTGAAGCCCGGCATGCGTGAAAACGAAATGGTTGCCCTGGCGAACAAGTTCCTTTACGACAATGGGTCCGACGATGTCGAGGCAATCAACGCGGTATCCGGTGAACGTTGTTCGCCGCATCCACATAACTTCACTGATCGCATGTACCGCCCCGGAGACCAGGCGTTTTTCGACATTATCCAGTCCTACATGGGTTATAGGACTTGCTACTACCGAACCCTGAACGTTGGACTTTCGACGCCGGCGCAAGTAGATGCATACAAGACAGCGCGTGAGTGGATCGATTCTGCAATTAACCTGGTTCGACCGGGCCTGACGACAGACAGAATTGCGGCGTTATGGCCGAAGGCAGAAGAGTTTGGTTTTGCCAATGAAATGGAAGCGTTTGGCCTGCAATTTGGGCACGGTCTCGGCCTTGCGTTGCATGAAAGACCGATCATCAGCCGGCTGGTCTCTTTCGAAAATCCATTTGAGCTGCAGGAGGGTATGGTATTCGCACTCGAAACCTACTGCCCTGCTGCGGACGGTAACGGTGCCGCCCGAATCGAAGAAGAGGTCGTCGTCACTAATGACGGCTGCAAGGTTATTACCTTGTTCCCGGCTCAAGAATTATTTGTAGCTAACCAGTACTAAGGCTATGTCAGACAAACTAATAAGCAGCATACCGACAAACCTATATATCGGCGGGCAGTGGCTTCCATCGTCTGATGGAGAGCGTATCTCCGTTGTCGACCCGGCCACAGAGCAGGTCATCGCAGAAGTTGCGAGTGGATCCGCCGATGACGCAACAAGTGCCGTGGATGCGGCGTTTTCGGCCGCTGCAGAGTGGGCGGCTACGCCACCGCGATTGCGCTCTGAAGTATTACGCAAAGCCTTCGAGTTGATGACGTCGCGAAAAGAAGAGTTTGCGACGATCATATCCAGGGAAGAGGGCAAGACGCTGGCAGAAGGATTGGGCGAGGTGGCTTACGCAGCGGAATTCTTCCGCTGGTATGCAGAAGAGGCGCCCCGGACGATGGGTCAGTTTGGCCGCTCGCCAGCTGGCGCTAACAATATCCTGGTCGACTACAGCCCGGTTGGCGTGTCGCTCCTGATCACGCCATGGAATTTTCCTGCGGCGATGGGAACGAGAAAAATTGCTCCTGCACTGGCCTCGGGTTGCACCGTCATCTTGAAACCTGCTTCAGCAACTCCGTTGACTGCATTGGCGCTCGCCGGGTTGCTCGAAGACGCAGGCGTGCCTGCCGGTGTGGTCAACGTATTCCCATCCAGCCGCTCCGGCGAAGTGTCCAATCGAATCCTGAGCGATAGCCGGGTAAGCAAAGTGTCATTTACCGGCTCGACTGAAGTTGGTCGAATTCTG
>JAOTUU010000353.1 GCA_029863705.1 Gammaproteobacteria bacterium | reverse complement strand
TTAGGGCCGACGTCATGTCTTTGGTAGCCAGGATGCCGACCACATCTCCGTTCTCGTTCAGCACCGGATAACGGCTGTGCATGGTCGTGACAATAATCTTCTTTTTTGCACTGGCGTCAGATGCCAGGCGCAGCTTGTCGACACTGTTCCAAGGAATCATTACTTCACGAACGGTCTGGTCGTCGAAGCGAAACGCTTTGCGGATGATCTCCGCCGTCTTTCCTTCCAGTTCGCCGTGAGCCTCAGACGCGTCGACGATCGAACTGATTTCTGCCTCCGAAATGACATCATGATGACTGCCGCCGCCGACGCCAAGCAAATTCAGAATCGCGGCGTTTGCCCTGTCCAGCAGCCAGTTCAGCGGAAAGACAAGTCGGTAGAACCAGTGCAATGGATAGGCAAGTGCAAGCGTGACGGGCTTGGGTTCGCGAATCGCGTAGGTCTTGGGTACCTGTTCACCAATAACGATATGCAGGGACGAGAACAGCAGGAAGCCGACGATGAAAGATATGGTATGCAGTGCTTGCCCGGTGATGCCGACCTTTGAGAGCAGAGGCTCGAGCAACGCAGCGACTGCCGGCTCACCGACCCAGCCCAGTCCCAGCGATGCCATTGTGATTCCGAGCTGGCAGGCCGCCAGGTAGGCGTCGAGGTTTTTGTGCATACGCACACTGAGAGCGGCACTACGACGCTCCGCAATGACGGCTTGGTCGAGCTGGTAGCCGCGCACTTTTACAAGAGCAAACTCTGCAGCAACAAAAAACGCATTGGCGGCCAGCAGGAAAATAACCGAAACCAGCGAGTAACCGAGCGAACTCATCGTATCCACCTTCTTGAAAACCTGTTGTTACTCATCATCCGTCTCCTTGCCAATCATGCGTATTTCCAGTGGCTTGCTCGAGTCCAGGTGAACGTCACGCTGCGGAAAGGCGATGACAATTCCGTTTTGTTCGAAAAGTTCGCTGATCCGAAAGCGAATCGAGCTACGGATCTCCCTGAGGGATCTCTCGCTGCCGGCGTCGCACCAAAAGTACGCGTCGAAAGCGAGTGCGTTGTCACCGAAGTCGTCGAAAATCACGCTCGGCGCTGGCGTTTCTTTCACTTTGCTCTGCTCCTTCACGGCCTCGAGAATCAGGTCCGCGACCAGGCGCACCGGGGAACCATAAGCAACGCCGACGCGAACCATGGATCGAATTTCCAGGTCGATCAGGGTCCAGTTAACGACTGTACGTTCAAGTAGCAGACTATTGGGCACGAGAAGATGTACGCCGTCCGTGCGGCGGATTCGCGTAGACCGATTACCAATATTTTCGATAACGCCCTGGGCGCTATCAATCTCGATGAAATCGCCAATTCGAATCGGGCGCTCTACCATCAGTATCCAGCCACTGATGAAGTTGTTGATTATATTCTGCGCGCCAAAGCCGACGCCGATCGCCAGTGCGCCGGTCGCAAAAGCAAATGCCGTCAGCGGTATGCCGAGCAGGCCTAGCGCTGTAATGACGACCAGTACCAGGATCACAAAGAACGTGATTCTCTTCAGTACATACACAACGTCAGGTCGCAGTTTCGTGGCCGCCAGCCGCCTGCCCAGGAGGTAACCAACCACGCGGCTGCCGAGATAACCGAAGAGCAATAGCAGGAAGACCTCGGTCATCTGCCCAAGCGTAATGACTTTGCCACCGGGCGCCGTAAAAAGCGCCGCATCCAGCACGGTCTTGAGTTCGTCAAACATCGTAAACTACCGTCCTGTTGACCTAGCCTGTGCCACGTGTGCGAGTCTTGCCCTGCTTGGCGTTCTTTTCGACAAATTCGATAATCAGGCCCGCCACATCTTTGTTGGTAGCCTTTTCAATGCCTTCCAGGCCGGGGCTTGAATTCACCTCCATGACGACGGGCCCGTGATTGGAGCGCAACAGATCGACGCCTGCGACATTCAGGCCCATTACTTTGGCCGAGCGTACCGCTGTCGAACGCTCCTCCGGCGTAATTTTGATGAGCTTGGCGCTGCCACCGCGATGCAGGTTGGATCGGAATTCACCCTCTTTGCCCTGTCGCTTCATGGAAGCGACAACCTTATCGCCGACGACGAGGCATCGAATGTCGGAACCGCCCGCTTCCTTGATGAATTCCTGGACCATGAAGTTGGCCTTGAGACCACTGAATGCTTCGATTACGCTTTCAGCCGCTTTCTTCGTTTCGGCAAGAACAACGCCGACACCCTGTGTGCCTTCCAGCAGCTTGATGACCACGGGCGCGCCACCGACAAACTGCAGCAGGTCTTCCGTATCGTCGGGCGAATTGGCAAAACCTGTGACGGGAAGTCCAATGCCCCTTCGTGACAGCAGCTGCACGGCTCGCAGCTTGTCACGTGATCGTGTGATTGCGACCGACTCGTTAACCGAATAGACGCCCATCATTTCGAACTGTCGCACTACCGCTGTGCCATAAAACGATACCGAGGCGCCGATTCTCGGGATGATCGCGTCGATCCCGGTTATATTTTCGCCCTTGATGTGAATGCTCGGATTGTGGCTAGTGATGTTCATGTAAGCACGCTTGTGATTGATCACGGGCATCTCATGGCCGCGTTCAATACCAGCCTCCACCAGGCGTCGCGTGGAGTAAAGGTTCTTGTTCGTGGACAGAATTCCTATTTTCATTCTTGGATCCTCAGTTGCACAGTCTTGGTTTTTCAGCGCTGTGGTTTTGTGTTGGTTGTTTATGTCGGGGTGGGGTCGTCGTCGTGCGTCGCCGTAAAATTCTCAACCAGGTTCTCGGCACGTGGAATGCTCTTGAAGGATCCCAGGTTAAACAGGGCGTCACCCTCATGGGCGAGAGGTAAATTATTCTGGCCGATAACGATACCGTCGAAGGGCGCGAGGACATGTTCCTCTTCATCGCCCAGGGGATCGCTGATTA
>JAOTUU010000351.1 GCA_029863705.1 Gammaproteobacteria bacterium | reverse complement strand
TAATTTTCCCAGACATGGATTGCACGGCACCGGTACCCGCCTTCGAAATAAGAGCAGGAACCGCCGTCCACGGAGTTTCCGTAAGAGCGATTGTTGAATTTATATGTGGGTGGATCTGCGCTTGCCGCAACTGCCAGAAAAGCGGCGATAGCGCCGCAGACCCATCTGACTCGTGATCTGTTCATGGCGCCTCCTTCGAGCAATATCACTCATTGATAGCGGCAGCCCGGCGATCTTGGGGTTCTTCGGGGAGTGGACGGAAGCTACTCGGAGGAAGCGAGGACCCGTGGCTTTGCGTCTCCAGCTTTGGCTGGATCTGCCTTTATCGCAGCAACAATTGTCCTACGATTTGGTGGGTGGTCAATTCTGGGATGTACCTAAATTAGATGCGGTCCAAGCAGATGCAGACGAGCGGCGGCTTGGGGTCAGTAGCGGAACTTAATGATACCCCGAAAGCAGCCGTTTGAGCGGCTGGTATCAGGGGTATAGCGGACTGCGCCATTCCCCGAAAGCAGTCGTTCGCTAGCGGAAAGGTTCGGGAAGGCCCCGGATAGTTGAACAGCAAGTTCTGGCCGTGATCGGCCGCCCGGTATCGGCGTGTTGCAGCCTAACCATGGAAGCCGTGAAAGTGACGTAGATCGAGTTTCAGGATCAGCAGTCAGGTCATATCGAACACAAGGAACTCGGCTTCGGTCACAGCCGCAACCTGCAGCTCACGCTCGTCTTCTAATTGGGCTCCGTCACCGGCCGAAAGTCGCTGCCCGTTGACCTCGATATCTCCGTCGACAACCTGCGCGAATACCTTGCGGTTTGGCCGCAACTGCAGTGATAGCTCGTTACCGGCCTCGAGAACACTCGCATATAGGTCGACGTCCTGATGAATCGTTATCGAGCCGTCGCGGCCATCGCGCGAGCCGACCAATCGCAGCCGATTGAGCTTTTCTTCGCGCGAAAAGCGTGTTTGCTCATAGCCGGGCTCGAGACCATTCTTCTCGGGGTAGATCCAGATTTGCAGCAAGTGCAGCTCTTCTTCCTGGGAATGATTGAACTCACTGTGCTGTACGCCGGTGCCGGCCGTCATGCGCTGTATTTCTCCGGCCGTGATTACTGTGCCGTTACCCATACTGTCTTTGTGCGCGATCGCACCCTCGATCACGTAGGTGACAATTTCCATGTCCCTGTGCGGATGCGTTGGAAAACCCTTTCCCGGTGCAATGCGGTCTTCATTGATCACGCGCACCTTGCCGAAATCTACGCGCTCCGGGTTCTGGTACTCGGCAAACGAAAACGTGTGTTTCGCTCGCAGCCAGCCATGATCGGCACTGCCTCTCGATTCGGATTGAATAACGTTCAACATGATTGATTTACTCCTCTGGCTTACGCGGCCTGCGGCGTAAGGTGCACGACGTCTGCAATTCGTGCACGCGCCGCATCCATAGACTCATCCGCCTGGCTGTTAAGTTTGTCGGCGGCGATGACTTCAACATCGGTGATGCCGATGAATCCGAGAGCATGTTTGAGATACGGTGTCGCAAAGTCTACGGCGCTGCCTACGGGAACACCGCCGGTCGCAACGACAAGATAAGCTTTCTTGCCCTCGAGCAGTCCTTCGGGGCCATTTTCCGTGTAACGAAATGTCAGTCGCGCGCGGGCGATCATATCGATCCAGGCTTTCAGCGCAGCCGGGATGGAGAAATTGTATACCGGCGTGCCGATAACGAGGATGTCAGCATCTTTGAGCTCGGCCACCAGCGCATCGGAAAGCGCGAGGGCTTCGCGGTGCTCGTCAGTGCGAGACTCTTCGGCCGTAAAGTTAGCGTCGATCCACGCTGCGTCAACGAATGGCATCCCTTTCGCCAGGTCGCGTTGAACGGTACGCACGTTGCTATGGCGATCCTCGAGTGCCGCAATCAAGTCCTGCGTCAGCTTGCGGCTGGCCGATCCTGCGGTCCGTCCGCTGGCACTAACCTCCAGAACCCGGGTTATTTTCTCCTGCATGTCACGCTCTCCTGTCTGGGCCTTGCCCGATTTCGATGACGACAGTATCGGTGTTGACAATAGCGAGATAAAGGCTACTCTGAGGATAAGATTGTTCTGTTTATTGCAACAATATGGATAAATTCGAGGATTTACAGGCGTTTGTGGCCGTCGTGGAGGCAGGGAGCTTTACCGGGGCGGCGGAACGACTGAATACGGCAAAATCGGCCATCAGCCGCCGCGTATCGGCACTGGAGGAACGCCTGGGTGTTCAGCTCCTGCGCCGCACGACCCGGGTTCTGAACCTGACAGAGACCGGCAGCAGCTTTTACGAACACAGTGCCCGGATCCTTGCCGATCTGAACGAGGCCGAAGCCGCGGTCCAGCAGGAGCACGGAGAGCTCCGCGGCACCCTGAGGGTTGCCTTGCCCCTGTCGTTCGGCGTGCGCCACATGTGCACGCCCATTGCGGCGTTCAGCAAGCTGCATCCGAAAGTCGAGTTTGACCTGGATCTCAACGACCGTCGCATCGATTTGATCGAAGAGGGTGTTGACGTCGCGGTTCGCATTGGGCGCCTGCAGGATTCATCGTATATCGCCAGGCGGCTGTTCGATGTGCGTTCGGTTATCTGCGCATCACCTCACTATTTAAGCGTCAACGGTGAACCACAGGCGCCGGGCGAGCTCCGCCATCATCGCTGTCTTGTTTACTCGAACCTGGCAGACCCCGGCAAATGGACGTATCTCGACCGGGACGACAAAAAGCACGCGATCGAAGTGAAGCCCATCATGTCGGCGAGCAGCGGCGATTTCCTCGCAAACGCCGCGGCGCATGGCATGGGTCTCGTCATGCAACCCACGTTTATTGCGTCCGAATCGATTCGACGCGGCAATCTTGTGCCGATTCTGACGGACTACGAGTGGCCAGTGACGCCGGCCTACGCCATCT
>JAOTUU010000350.1 GCA_029863705.1 Gammaproteobacteria bacterium | reverse complement strand
GAGCAGTTTTGTCGGAGCGCCTCAATAGACTGAGGGGAGAGCGGATCGGTGAAGTTCATTTGTCCGCGGTCCATTTCTCATTAACTAGAGGTGCTAAGAATGAGTACGAAAGACAGAGACGACGAAAGTCGAGTGAAGTTATACGAGGCGATTGCCTCAAATGTCGAGGGCTTCAGCCAAGAGGTTGATCGGTATGAATCGTATGTCGAGAACTTGAACCGCAATCTGCGACGAAGTTTTGCGATGCATTCTGCGAAGGGCGGCAAGCCAAGTGTTGGAGGATCGCCGCGTCTACTCTTCGAGCGGAAAGATAGCTCGATACCAAACTTGGTCACCGCGACATTGGTGTGGAAGATCGATGGTGATCTGCCGTTAGAAGAGGAGGCGACCGGAATGTTTGACGATGCTGGCATCATGCATCAGTGCACAGATGATGGGCATTACTCCCGGGACAATTTCGACGAGGCTTTGCCCACTGCAAAGAGTTGGGTAATAGACCGGATCTGGAAGGTCGAGCAAGAGGTGCGAGAGCTACGATCAAGGCTCAATGCAATACGGGAATTCGCACGCGCAATTGAGCAGATGCCGAGTTTTCCGAAAATTGAAATTCCGGCAAGTATCCATTTGGAGTCTGAGGAGGAAGATTCGCCGAAGGAGTTCTAGGATTGGCTCGTGTATCCGGGGTCCGGCCGCATCGGTGTACCAGCGGCCGGACCTCAGTCAATTTGCGGGCCGGTTCCGCCGATTCCGAACTTTGGCACCGGTGTCGAAATAGTTGGCCATCAATGGGACGAAGTTTATCGGTGTCGGGACACTTATAAGATTACAAGTCTCTGTTCCCCTTACGATTGTGGCGAACCGGATACTCGGCTTCGAACCAGGTGGTCGGGAGTTCGAATCTCTCCGGGCGCGCCATTTTCCCATTTGTGAAATCCCAACAGATGCGTGACACATTCAGCTCTTTTCTCAAAGCCATCCAGAGAGGAGAGCGGTATGACAAAAGCAGAACAAGCAAGAATCGTGGCCTGGAGGCTGAGAATCCTCAGACACGCAGACTAAGAGCCACGGCACGTAGCGCAGACTTGCCGTTACTTCGGTATTTCACGGCCGGCGTTCTACCGCACCGAAACTAGCAAGATCGACCGGCAGCTAGCGGCCAGAACCGGAAGTTCATTAAACTCCACAATTCGAAATTCAGCGATTTTCTTGAGCGTCGGCAATCGCCCGGAAGCAGACGCTCATCGTTCCCAGCTTTTGCCCCTGAACGTTGGGATTGAGGCTGCCTGGTGCATCAATTGGATGCCACAGACTCTTGACACTATGCGCGTTGTGTAAATAGTGACTGGATCAGCCTGTCCGAGGGCATGGGGGTACCCGCAACGCGGGCCACGACTGCGGAGGAGTTCCACGAGCAGTTTGCGGCCGCGATCGCAGAAAAGGGTCCCCGGCTGATCGAGGCGATCGTGGTGCAGCAGATACCGTGATGGTTTTGCACGGACGTGACGCGAACGATGGCCGATCAATCGCGGCGTCTCAGTGATTGTCTCCCGCGCGCTTCTACTAAGCACATAGGCGCGGACCCGCTGAATCTTGAATCAGTTCTTGTAGTGTTTGCGCACTTATTTGCCAGTTGAAGACACAGGCACGCCATTGTCCAGCTTCAGACAAGCGCTGGCGCCGCGCCGCGGACCGGGAAACGCGACGCAATGCGTGGGCGAGCGAGTAGTGATCGGCCGGGTCGCAATACTGCACGGCGCTGCCGCCGATCTCGGGCATCGCGCTGGTATTCGCGGCGATCACCGGGCAGCCGGCCGCCATCGCTTCGAGCGGCGGCAGCCCAAAGCCTTCGTAGAACGACGGAAATACCAAACAAAGCGCCTGTTTGTAAAGTGCCAGCAGTTCCTCGTCACTGACGTAGCCAAGGTGAGTGACGCGCTCTCGATCGAGTGTAACGCCGCCAAACTGCTGCTGGTTCGTGCGACCGACAATCACGCATGGAGGTGCCTCTTCGCCGAGTTCATCGAGGGCACGCACGACGGCCGAAAAATTCTTGTTCGGGTTTGCGCTGGCGACGGCCAGCAGGAACGGCTTTGCGGGAAGATCGAATCGCGACAGCGCGTTCGCATCGATCTTGGTACGCCTAATGTGTTCGCTGCCGGGATAGCACAGCGTCATCTTGCTCGCGGATAAGCCGGCACATCTATTTAACTCCTGTGCCGTGAATTGCGAGTTGACCAGGATGTGCCGGCAGGTGCGTCCGGCCACATGAAACATCAGCTTGTACCAAAGACGGAACGAAAACGAGAAATTCTCAGGGATCGCGAACGGCTGCGCGTCATGTAAATACAAAAGGTGACGGCGTTTCAAGAGCGGACCGGTGTTGCAAAGACTCAACAGCCACTGGCCGCGCGTCAGCCACGGCAGGTCGAGCTGTTCCCAGGCGTGTCCCTGGAATACGCCTGCCCGCCGCAGCGTTACGTTCGGCCATGGCGATTCCGCGCTCGATGATCGAGGTGCGATCAGCTGCAGCCGATAACGCCGTCCGTCATCCAGCCAGCAGCCGTCTTCATCGAGAAAATTTGAGGCGAACGCGCCCAGCAATTCTCTCGCGACCCGCTCAACGCCGGTAACCGGTCGGTCGAGGAAGCGGGCATTGACCCAGATGGTCGTCGTGGATGATTCAGGAATAACGGACATGCAGGGTTCCTCCGTGAGCGGTAACGACGTGCGTTTTGTCAGCAGCGGGCATCGCGACCAGAGAGTGGAGCGTGCCGGGCGCGGCACACAGCCAGCGCACTACTAGGCCGCAGACCAGTGCAGACAACGCGTTCTCTACGATGTTTGCCATCGTTCCGTAAACGAGGATGGCGAGAAGCAGGCAATAAATGCGCATTTCGGCCGCGTCCCGATGCGGGCGGAGGCGCAGG
>JAOTUU010000078.1 GCA_029863705.1 Gammaproteobacteria bacterium | reverse complement strand
ACCACCCACTACAAAAATCCTCTCTCTCTCGTCCAGATCGTAGAACCAGTCCTTCATACCCCGGCCTCCCGAATCTGGATGCGACTGTTAATCTTGTCGCCGACCTGATCAGTCGATTGGATGGCAGCGCTGAAGCGCCCGGAGCTACTCACTGCTTTTTGAATCTTGTCCAACGTAGCTACGTCCGGTGCGGTCAGACGGACATCGATAACGCCGGCGCGATAGCTGATCGCCTCTATGGTCGCCGTTTCATTCTGTTGCACTGCCTGACCCAGTTGCAACAAGGACGGCAGGAGAACCTGTAGTGCGGAAGGCCCGCCCAAACCGCGACGCACCGAATTGACTGTGGCTATGGGGTCAACGACCTCGCGTTGATCGTTGGGTCTGATGCTGCGATAAACCTGCTCAAAATGAGCTTTCAGGGCGACTTCTTCCTGTGTGAGTCGATAGTAGTCGGCGACCTTGCCGCCAAATACCAGCACACCGAGGGCCAAGAGAAGAACCGCGGCGTATCGCCACGGCCGAAACAGGGAGCCTATCTCCGTATTCGCGCCATAACGGCCCTGTAACAGGTTAATACTATCGCTTGCGGCAACAGTGACGGCGAGGCGAGGCAATACGCCGTCCGGAAGCAGGTTGATATCAACACTGGCCAGCTCGTGCCTGAGCGCATTCCAGTCATGCTGAAAACGCTCCTCATCGCCTTGGGAGCAATACACAAGCAGATGACCCGGCGCGTGGTCTTCGTCGTTCGATTCCTCAAGCGCCCCCGCGACCGCCAACGCGTCAGACGGCTTGGCGCCCTGCATGACGAATTCATTGTCAGCGCCATCGTTGAACATGATCTGGTCTTCGGCCGCTATCAGGCTCATTGTTCCGGGTATGCGAGCAAGTCCGTAATTCTCAGGCACGATTCTGGATGCCGACAAACCTGCCTCATCGAGTTGTTCAAGCCAGTCAGACATCTGTTTGTGCGCCACGACAGCTACCGGCACTTGTCCATTGTCCCGGCGCGCGCCGGCTGCAAAATGCAGGTCGTCGATATCGTCCGCCAGCTGTTCTTCAAGCGCAAAGGGCAGGGCCGCGCGCAATCTCGAACCGCCTTTGATGGGGATGTTGACGGTTGTCGTGAGAACCGTTGTCGCCGGTACGAGCACAATCACGCTACGATCGCCAACGTCTCGGGCTGCCGAATCGAGTGGGCCAGTCACTGGCTGACTGGTGCGCGTACCGTTGCTATCAACGGCTATCCAGCTTGCCGCTTGTTCACGATCGACACCGAGTCGGATGACGAGAAACTCTGCCATAATCAGGTTGTTCCAAGGCTGCGCAGGATTGGAGTGACATCGCCCCGAGGCCCGCGTTCCAGAAGGCTGAAGTAAGTGATGCGAACGGTATCAATCCGCACGACTACCTTCAATTGAAAATAATTGGTCGTTTCCTCGAGTTGGTTAAGCACTTCCGGCTTAACGATCGAGGAAAACGTGCTTGCGATGTCCGTGAAACCGGATTCAGCCCGCTCTGAAAGCAGGCGTTCTACATCGGCAACTGACATTTCTTCATCCAGAGACTGTAGCACTGCTGCGGTCGCGGTATTGACATTCACGGCCGTTCGCCCCGGAAGTGCGGCTATATGCGGCAACAGCGTATCGAATATTGCCTTGTCGATGCCCTCGAGTGCTGCCAATTCACTCGCATTGCTCAGGATCTGATTGGCGGTTCGGTATGGCGGGATGAAACCGGTATAAATCGAATCTTCAGCACCATCCGGAAACTCGGCATCCTGATTCGCATCTATCCAGTCTGCCGCAATGCCCGCAAATCTCGGGTCAATCCCAAGCGCCAGCAAAAGTCGCCGAAACTGCTCCAGAGACGGCTCGTCTATCTCACCATCCTGGCCGACCAGGTTGTTGATGTTGAAACGCCCCTGCAGGTCTTCAACACTACCGAAAACCTCACCACCTTCAATTGGCAAGCCAGGTAAGTCGCTGGCCCAGATCTCGCCAAAGTGGTCGGTTTCTGAATCTTCGAGATCCTGGCGCAAGATGCTCTGCAGCCAGCTCTCGGCACCGAGCGCAACCTGGTACGCCTGGTCGCGATACAACAAGACAGTGGTGCGTCTCATATCCAGTGCGCTGTCCCACGCCAATCCGGCAGCAACTGTGGCCGCAAGAGCCGTAATGAGAATGGCTGTAATCAGCGCTACACCACGATTGCTTAAGCTCGGTATCAAGGTGAGACCTCCAGCAGCCTGCGGATTTCACCCTCGTCGGCCAGCGTCAGCACAATTTCCACAGCCCTGGGTCGCGAACGGAGACTCGGTTGCGCCAAGGGTGGCCACACCTCACTCCATTCACCATCGGCGGCCAGATAGCGAAATAGCAAACTCTCTACATCATCGAGCAGGATGTTGGCGACAGGCTCGTTGGCAAATGTCCGGTCCAGGACATTCCAGTGGTAGCGAACCAGTTCGTCATCCTCGAGGCGGTAGGCCGAGCGTTGCAATGTGCCGCGCGGCAAGCCAGCTGGATTGCCCCAGCCGCCGTGAGTCAGCTCAAGCGCGAATTCGCCGCTAAGACTGGTCAGTACGGCAGAACCCATTGAATCACCAAGCTCGAGACGTACAGGACGTGGAGCAGCCTGTAACAAGTCGTTACTGAGGAAACGCATTGTGCGTTGCACCGCTTGCAGGCGGTCAATGCGTTCCGTCAGCATTTCCGCGTTCGCCAAGGTTTGCCCCAAGGTCATATATGCGAGCATCGACAAAACGCCGAAGATAGCCATGGCAACCAGCACTTCGATCAGAGTGAAACCGTTGCTGCGCCGTGCGATCATTCTGTCGCTCCGGTATTCTGGGAGCCACGGCTCCAGCTACGGTTACTTTGCCCTGCAGCTACCGGCTCGCCGATGAATCCGGAAACGGTGCGAATATCGTCCGGACTGCCTGCATATGAGACCGTGACATCGACTCGAAACAGATTCTCTACGCCGGTTTCAGAAACCACGGCACGCCACGCCCACTCGGTGCCTGCATAATCTACCTCACCACTTGTAGACGTCACTTCCGGAATGACATTCGCCAGGCGCATTTCTGCAATCTCGTTCTGGGCAATCCAACTGGCATACGTGCGCTCGCGCATTGCATTCGCCGTATCAATCATCTGCCCCATGCTCGCCGCAACCGCCGTGAGAGAAAACGCGACAATCGCCAGTGCAACCATAACCTCGATAAGCGTAAATCCCTGATCGCCGTGCGAGTGCACTTTTAATAGTCCTCGCCCGTGACGATTTCGACGGTGCCGACCAGGTCGCTTTTTATTGCAACCGTTTCGTTGTCCATTCTTCGCCTGATTTCCAGATCGTACGGAGTAATGTCACCGCTTGAAAAGATGTAGACATGCGGTGAGTAGGTTTCGGTGAGGTCACGATCCGAAGTCTCTTCGGGATCTTCAAAGCGAGCCGGATCGTTCTCGAGAAGAACCCGTTGTCCTTCAAGCATGAGTATGAATTCGACGTCGTCGGGCAACTCACGGAGACGCAGCATTTCGTCGCCGATCAGCTCCCCCCACTGATTGATAAATGGATCGTATTCAACGAAGCGGTAGGAATCGTTCATGAATTCAACACCGAATTCGCGCCCCTGCATCATTGCCTCATCCTGCGCAACTTCGACCAGTGATGTTAGCCGGCGCGCCTCCGTCTGCAGTTGTCGATCATCGCCGAGGATGCCAAGTGACAAGAGCACAATGCCGCTAACGATGCCAATGATGACGATCACCACGAGAATCTCGATCAGCGAGAAGCCGTTAGAGCGGCGGGGCATAGTCATCGCAGCAGATTATCGCGCCAGTTAATATGCGGCTACTCGAGGGACCAATTGCCGATATCTGCGTTGATACCTTCACCACCGGGGCGTGCGTCCGCACCCAGCGTATAGATATCGATCTCGCCCTGGTTACCAGGGTTGAGGTAAAGGTAGGGGTTCCCCCAAGGGTCATTTGGGACGCGTCCCAAATAGCCACCCGACTTCCAGTTCTTGATATTGGGGTCAGAGGGTTTGGTCACCAATGCATCGATACCTTGCTCGGAACTTGGGTAAGCGAAATTATCAAGCCGATAGAATTTCATCGCATTTTCGATGTTCGCTATCTCCGCTTTGGCTTTGGTGATCTGCGCATCGTCGACGCGACCGATGACGTTCGGCGCAACGATCGCGGCTAGAATGCCGATAATAATGACGACGACCATAATCTCGATCAGCGTAAAACCACGCTGAATATTGAGGGTAGGGCGCATTCGGGCTAGTTGGCTCACTGCAATTACTCCACGGCGGCAATCCGCCGAAATTGACTCGTCAAATAGATAAACGTCAGTATATCAAACATGGGGTTAGACCAACGCAAACCAAGACATGAAGCAGCACACCGTCTGCGAGGATGGGCGCTACCGGGTCTTGTCATAATCGTATCGTCATTGCTGGCGTTGTCCGGCGAATGGGGTCGTGAAATGCTGCGCTACGACCGCGATGCTATTGCCGGCGGAGAGTTATGGAGGCTGGTCAGTGGACATTTCGTGCACCTGGGTTTGTCTCACTGGGTGTATAACGGGGTCGGTCTGTCACTCATCTGGATCCTGGTTGGACAGTTTCTGCGGTCAAGTCAATGGCTGCTCGTTACTTGTTTATCCATTCTGTGCATAGACGCCGGTTTCTGGATCTTGGAGCCTCAGCTGCAATGGTATGTCGGCCTGTCGGGGGTGCAGCACGGATATCTCGCGGCCGGAATATTGGCCGGCTTTAGGGAGCGCCGGGTCGAAATGGCCGTGCTTGGAGCGGTAATCCTCGCAAAACTCGTTTACGAACAATTGATTGGGCCAATGCCGGGTTCCGAGTTCTCTTCAGGAGGAGCAGTTGTCACAGCAGCTCACCTCTATGGCGCAATCGGTGGATTGATCGCGATCGCAATTTTGCGCATTAGGGCCCGGCGACAGCGCTCTATATAATGCGCCGTCACAGGGTGGAATAAAGGAAACAATATGAGCAGTTTGTTTAGCAGTACAGCCCTGGAGGGGCAGGTGGCACTGGTAACCGGCGCGACCAGGGGTATTGGCGCAGCAATTGCGCAAGCACTTGTCAGCGCTGGAGCGATCGTTATTGGTACAGCAACCAGTGAGGCGGGCGCGCAGGCAATTTCGGAGCAGCTCGGTGACAAAGGTCGTGGCATTGTTCTTAATATTGCTGACGACGAGTCTGTTCAAGCCGCCGTAAAGGACATTCAGGGCGCCGAGGGAGCCCCAACGATCGTCGTAAACAATGCTGGCATTACGCGTGACAACCTCCTCATGCGGATGAAAACCGATGAGTGGGATGACGTAATTTCGACCAACCTTTCAGGTGCTTTTCGCGTTAGTAAAGCGTGTCTTCGCGGCATGATGAAAGCGAAAAAGGGGCGCATCATCAATATCGCGTCTGTCATTGCTGTTATGGGTAACGCTGGCCAGGCGAACTACGCTGCGGCCAAGGCAGGAATAATCGGTTTTTCGAAATCCATGGCGAGGGAAGTAGGCTCCAGAAACATCACAATAAATGTCGTCGCACCCGGTTTTGTCGACACGGACATGACGCGTGTACTGCCCGAGGAGCAGCGCAATAAGCTGCTGGGACAAATACCGCTGGGACGATTGGGCGGCGGAGCTGATATTGCGGCAGCGGTGTTATTTTTGGCCTCTGAGGCCGGCGCCTATATCACGGGCGAGACATTGCACGTGAACGGCGGCATGCTGATGGACTAATCTGCGCGATATTCTGTGTAGATTGCGATGAGCGATTCACATACAATACCGTGCCACGGCCAACTCCCACCTTGAGATATCAAGGACTTACAGTAGATTACGGGGCGTTTAAGGGCATAAAATTGCACCATTAATGGCAATGCCGTGCTACATTTTTGAAGAGTCTTCTCAGGAGAAGCGACCACTATGAGCAGTATCGAAGAACAAGTTAAGGGCATCGTTGCCGAACAACTCGGTGTAAAAGAAGACGAAGTTACGAACGATGCTTCATTTGTTGATGATTTGGGTGCCGATTCACTCGACACCGTTGAACTGGTGATGGCCCTCGAAGAGGAATTTGAGACAGAAATTCCGGACGAGCAAGCCGAAAAAATCACGACAGTTCAACAAGCCATTGACTTTGTGACCGCCAGCAAAAGCGGCGATTAGGGTTTGAGGCGCGGCGCATTTGCGCCGCGCCTTTTCTATCCCTGACACTCCGGCAGTTCTGCCACAGCAAAACGGAATTACTTTGAGAGAACGACGCGTCGTCATTACCGGCATGGGAATCATCTCGCCGGTGGGCTGCGAGCTTGATGCTGCCTGGAAAAACGTATGCGAAGGCGTGTCCGGCATACAGCAGATTGAAGATTTCGATACCAGTGAATTTTCAACACGCATTGGCGGCGTCGTCAGAGGCTTTGAGCTAAGTGATTACCTGTCGGCGAAGGATGCTCGTAAGACGGATCCTTTTGTGCATTACGGCATTGGTGCCAGCGTAGAGGCCATCAAGCATGCCGGTCTTGAGATAACCGAGGAAAACGGTCACACCATCGGCGTCGCTATGGGTGCTGGCATTGGCGGCATCAGGTTCATTGAAGATAACCACATTAAGATGCTCGAGGGTGGGCCGCGCAAGATTTCTCCGTTTTTCATTCCTGGCAGCATCATCAACATGACCTCCGGTTATGTCAGCATCCTGGAGCACATCACAGGGCCGAACGTCTCGATTGTCACTGCCTGCGCGACTTCATCACATTGCATTGGCTTTGCCGGACGCATGATCCAACATGGTGATGCCGACGTCATGCTGGCTGGCGGCTCCGAATACGCCACGACACCGCTGGCGATGGGTGGTTTTTGCTCAGCGCGAGCCATGTCCACACGCAACGATGACCCCACGCATGCAAGTCGTCCGTTCGACATCGACCGTGACGGATTCGTGCTAAGCAACGGAGCAGGCTGCATGGTGCTTGAAGAACTCGAGCATGCCAAAGCCCGTGGTGCCAGAATACACGGCGAACTCATCGGCTTTGGGATGAGCGGTGACGCGTATCACATCACCACGCCGCCGGCGGATGGCGAAGGCGCCAGAAAATCGATGGCTGCCGCGATTCGCGATGCAGGCATAGATCCATCCGACATCGATTATCTCAACGCACATGGCACCTCAACACCGGCAGGAGACATCGGTGAATCCGTCGGCATACGCCGGGCATTCGGCGATGCGGCGGACAAACTCCTTGTCAGCTCGACCAAGTCTACGACAGGGCACTTGCTCGGCGCCGCCGGCGTTGCGGAGGCCATATTCTCGATTCAGGCCATCCAGAATCAGGTTGCGCCGCCAACGACGAACCTCGATAACCAGGATCCTGCGTGCGATCTGGACTACGTGCCCAATGAGGCGCGCGATGCTGCGATCAAAACCGTTATTTCGAATTCGTTTGGCTTTGGCGGCACTAACGGGACTCTCATTTTTCGAGCATACGAATAGGTGGGCCTCAGCGCCCGGGCTATCGCGCCTGGTAGTCATCTCTGCGGTATTATTAACAACGATTTCTTCACTGCGGAGTGGGTGACTTGAGACGACTGCTGATTGCTGGCAGCTGGATACTCGGTGCTTTGTTGATTGCAACGGTCTTCGCAGCCGTGCGCATGAATGCTTTCTTGCACACGCCGGTTGCCGCAAACGAAGAAGGCACTGTGTTCGAAATTGAATCGGGGGCTACATTTCGTTCCGTTAGCGATGCACTCGCTGCTAAATCCATCATCAGTCATCCTGTGATGTTTCGCGCATATGCTCGGTGGCTCGGGCAGGCAAGTGAGATACAGGCCGGCGATTACAGAATCCGGCAGGGCACTACCCCCGTGCAATTGCTGGAGCAATTCACCAGCGGCGACGTACAACTTTATTCATTCACCATTATTGAAGGCTGGAATCAATGGGAGCTACTTGACGCATTGCATCAGGATGTGAACATTGAAGCGAGCCTGACAGAGGAAGATTGGCCTGCTGTGTTGGATGAGCTAAAGGCAGCTACACACCATCCAGAAGGGCTATTTCTTCCTGAGACCTACCGTATTCCTCGCGGCACAAGTGACCGAGCGCTGCTGAAACAGGCCTTTGATCTGATGCAGACCGTACTGCGCGAAGAATGGGCCGGTCGGGATGAGGCCCTGCCTATCAAGACGCCGTATGAAGCACTAACGCTGGCATCCATTATCGAAAAAGAGACGGCTCGTGTTGATGAACGAGCGAGGATATCAGGTGTGTTTGTTCGCAGGCTGGGTAAACGCATGCGCCTGCAGACGGACCCGACAGTCATTTATGGCATTGGCAAGGCCTTCAACGGCAACCTGACCCGCAAGAACCTGCAAACGGACACGCCGTACAACACCTATACGCGACACGGCCTGCCACCGACCCCTATTGCGATGCCAGGGCGAGCCGCAATCCACGCCGCTTTGCACCCGGCAGAGGGCGAAGAGTTGTACTTCGTCGCGACTGGGCTGGGGGATGGCAGTCACGCGTTCTCTGCAACGAAAGCAGAGCACGATGCAGCGGTTACTGAATACCTGAAGCGTCTTCGACGGCAGCGACAGCAAGGCAACTAGCATGGAAACTGGAAAATTTATTACGGTCGAGGGCATCGAGGGCGTCGGCAAGTCGACCAATATCGAGCACCTCACCAAAGCTATAGAAGCACGCGGTCATACGGTTCTGACCACCCGCGAGCCTGGTGGAACTCCGATGGCTGAGCGCATCCGGGAATTGCTCCTCCATCATGGTGATGAGCCTATGCCTGATGTTGCAGAGCTCCTGCTGATGTTCGCGGCTCGATCGTTACACGTTAACAATGTCATCGTCCCGGCTCTTGCCAGCGGAACCTGGGTCATTTGCGATCGGTTTGTAGATGCCAGCCGAGCGTATCAGGGTGGTGGCAGAGGTCTGCCAATGGAGGACATCGACCAGATCGCCAGCCTGGTTCTTGGCGACCTGAAACCGGATGTCACCATATTGCTGGATGCGTCGGTAGAGGTTGGCATGAGCCGGGCTGACAAACGTAGTGCGGCGGATCGGATTGAATCAGAGCGTGCGGCATTTTTCGAGCGTGTTCGAGCGTGTTATCTGAGTCTCGCAGCGTCCGAGCCCGAGCGATTCGTTGTCGTAGATGCGACCGCTGATATTGAGGCTGTGCGTGGCGATATCGACTCTATAGTGGCAGCGATAGATAGTAATAAACTCGATTAGGTATAATTTGGAACCTATTGATTATATGAATATTACATGGCATGACAAATTCGCTAATTCGTGGCTCGATCGCGTCAAGCAGGGTCGCGAGCCGCACGCCGTTCTACTCGCAGGACCTGCCGGCGTTGGCAAGAGGGCGGCGGCCGCCTGGATCGCGTCTCTGCGACTGGGCAATGGCGCCAGGTTCGACATGCCGCAGTACCCGGCAGAGCCGCCGACTCACGCTGATTTGCGCATAGTCGCACCCCTGGAGGACAAGCAAAGCATTGGTATCGACCAGATCCGCGAGCTCGTGGCCGAATTCAGCCTGACCAGCTACAAGGGTAAGGGCAAGGTCACCATTATCGAGCCCGCCAATGCGATGACCATCAGCGCGGCCAATAGTCTCCTCAAGACCCTGGAAGAGCCCCCAGGCGATGCGCTGTTGATTCTGGTTGCCGACAAGTCGGGAAAATTACCTGCAACCATCTTCAGTCGCTGCCAGCGCATTGACTTCGCCGTGCCAGCAGTTGCAGACGGCCTTGAGTGGCTGGATCGACTTCAACCAGGAGCCGTCTGGAGCCAGGCGCTGGCCTTGGCCGGCAACGCGCCCCTGGCTGCCATCGCCGCGCTTGAGCAACTGGATACGCATGTCGCCATGGGACGGGATTTTGCGGCCGTCGGACGCGGATCCGCATCGGCATTGGAGATCGCGGCAAAATGGACAAAATTGGACGCGCCATTTGTGCTGGACTGGCTGGCACGACAGGTTCAGCACGGTGCTTTGCTGGGTCTGACGGGCCAAAAAACCGCCGTTTCGGGTGTTATCGACGAAACTGTGCTCAAGCGCATAGACAGGCGAAATCTGTTCTGCTATTTAGACATAATCAACGGGCTGCGTGGCCAGCCGGCAGGGTCTTTCAACAAGCAATTGACGCTGGAAAGCTTATTGATTGACTGGGCTGAGGGCTTGAAAAATACTGGTCAGGATTCGCTGCGCGACCCGTTGCGGTAACACCAGGATATGAGGGAAGATCATGAGTAAACCAGGACTATTGACGCTGACCATTAAGGACAAGAGCGCCTTGTACCTGGCGTATATGCCATTCGTAATCAACGGCGGCCTGTTCATACCAACAAACAGCTCCTATCGCCTGGGAGACGAAGTGTTCATGCTTCTAAACCTGATGGGCGAGGAAGAAAAAATCCCGGTGGCAGGCACGGTCATCTGGATGACGCCCAAGGGTGCGCAGGGCAAGCGTACCGCTGGCATAGGCGTGCAGTTCTCTGACCAGGATCAGGGCAACACACAAAAGAAGATCGAAAACTATCTGGCCGGTGCACTTGGCGGAGATAAACCCACGCATACGATGTAGCGGCCGCCACAGTCTAATTCTTGTTGATCCCACCACGCAAAACGTAAGCCTGATAGCCGCGCTCATTGAGTATGTACGCGCCGGCTGAGCTGCGTCGCCCTGTATCACAACAAACGACGTACTTGATGTCGTGGTCAAGCGTATTGATCTTTAGTCGAATGAAGTAGAGCGGGATATTGACGGCACCGTCCATGTGCTGGTTGTCGAACTCACTCGGCAGGCGCACATCGAGCCACTTGCCGCCATCGGCAACGATCTTCTCGGCTTCTTCCTGCGTCAACCAATCAAGCATGGGTTCGTTCAAGAGCTTCTTGAAATCGCCCTTGCCGAGGCGCATCACAGCACCATCAGCCGTCATCGTCACGGTCGCATTACGTTTGGCATCGGAAATCAGCGCTTCCTCACCGAAAGTATCGCCAACTTGCAACTCGGCGAGCTTGATTCCCTCTTTTGACAAAGGCGTTTCACGCGTCACGACAGCCTGACCTCTGGTCAGAACATAAAAATAGTCGCCTTCAGCGCCTTGCTTGAGAATGACATCACCGCTCTTGTAGTTGATCTGCTGCATACGCATGAAGATCGCTTGAATATTAGCTGGCGGTATCTTGTGAAACGCTTTGGTCTGCAGCAGCATCGTCATCCAGTCTTCGCCGCCGTCGTCGGACTTACCTCGCAACTCGGACACTTCATAGGTACCGGTTTGATCCCACGTCAGCATGACGTCAAGCAAATCACTGTCAATCGAAATAAACTGCACGCGGTCGCGCGCCCGCGCGGACATTCGTCTTGGAAATACCGGGGCAACCGGATTACGGGCCGAATCTGTACCACCTTCAACCGTTTCTACGACTTTCCCCTGGTCCAACAACTCGAGAATGCCCGAAGCGATGTAGAAGGTACGTTTTTCAGTATCGCCCTCCTTGAACAACACCTGGCCTGGTGATAATTCACGCAACTGCACCTTGCGCAAAAGGGCCGCAAGGTTGTCACGCTTCAGGCCATTCAAAGGCGAAAAACGCTTGAGCAGGGTCGCACTTATCTGCTCACCGGTCATAGATCATCCTGATAACGCTCATATACGCGGTATTCTACCTTTAATTCAACGACTTCCGGTACTGCTATGGTGCGCAGCGTGAAGCGGCGCACAGTTTACAACGGATTAAGGCGACACGTGCCTAAAGGTCGGACCATCCCGAATGTGGAGTGAATCGATCACCATGGGCCGACGCCAGTTCCTCGAGGCGCCCCTTGACCGCATCGAGGCCACGTTCACGTGCATAGTTAACAGGTCCGCCGCGAAATGGCGCAAAGCCGGTTCCAAAAATAACGCCGGCATCAAGCAGGTCACTGTCTGTGACAACGCCGTCGGCAAGGCAGGCAATGGCCTCGTTGACCATGGGCAGAATAAGTCGATCCTCCAGATCGTCTGGAACGTTGCCGGATTGAGCGGCGGGTTTTATAGCCTTGCCATCTTCCCACGCATAAAAGCCACGGCCGGACTTGCGACCCAGATGACCTTTTTCGACCATCTCTTCAAGAGCAGCCGGAATAGGGCGATTTGAAGCAGCGCCCAGTACCTTTGAGACATGCAACGCCACATCGATGCCGACGCTGTCGATCAGTTCAACGGGCCCCATCGGCATCCCGAATTTCTGGGCCGCCTTATCAATGGCGACAAGTGGAACGCCGGACTCCGCCAGGTACATCGCTTCAGCCATGTACGGCGCGAGAATTCGGTTGACGACGAAACCCGGAAAACTCAGGCACTCGAGTGGAAACTTGCCAATGCCTTTGACAAAAGCGAATCCCTGATCGAGAGATTCCTGATCGGTGTCATTGCATCGAATGACCTCGACCAACGGCATCAATGCGACCGGGTTAAAGAAATGGATGCCGATAAATTTTTCGGGCTTATCCAGCACCGTCCGCAATTCTTCCAGCCGAATACTCGAGGTATTCGTCGCCAATAGCGCGTCCGGTTTCATCTTTTCGGCCAACGACTGGTACAGCGTCTGCTTAGCCTCGAGGTTCTCGAAAATAGCCTCGATTACCAGGTCGGCCTTTGCGACACCGTCGCCATTAACGTCTGAGACCAGTCTCGACGACGTCGTCGCACGCTCACCTTCATCACGAACGCGTTTTTGGAAAAGCTTCTGCGCTCGCGCCATCGCAGGTTCGATGTATTTTTCTTCGCGATCCTGCAATGTCACGCTGTGGCCGCGTAGTGCGCACCATGCAGCGATGTCACCACCCATTACGCCGGCACCAACAACATGGACATGCTCGATCTTCTTCTCGGTCTTGTTGCCTTGGCCTTTTAGTTTGCTTTGCAAAAAGAATACGCGAAC
>JAOTUU010000349.1 GCA_029863705.1 Gammaproteobacteria bacterium | reverse complement strand
CCAGATGGCACGTTTCAGCGTTCGCTGCCTGTCGTAAGGGCGGGGATTGCGGCTGAACCCGTAGACGTAGCGGTTTCTGCCAAGGGCAAGACGCTGTTCGTCACCACGAACGACACCCACATGGTGCTGGCCATTGCCAGCCGCGGCAAGTTCGTTTACGCCTGGGGCGGGCAGGGCGATGAGCCCGGGAAGTTCAACTACCCGGCGAGCATTGACGTTGACGGCTCAGATAAAATCTATGTCGTGGATGCGCTCAATGCCCGCATTCGGATATTTGAAGTAGCAGGCGAATGGGCTACCCAATTCGGCAAATACGGGGCGAGCGTCGGCAGCTTCATCCGGCCCAAGGGCATCGCTGTGGACGCTGCCGGTCGAATCTACGTTAGCGACAGCTACCTCGGTGTCGTGCAGATGTTCGGCACCGACGGCTCGTTTATCGGCGTGCTCGGCGTGGACGGCGAGGCCGTGCGCTTCGAGGCGCCGACGGGGCTTGCGATCCGGGGAGGGCGTTTGTACGTGACGGACATGCTGGCTGGCAAGGTGCTGGCCTTTGACGTGGAGGGCGCGCAATGAACAGGATGATCATTGCGCTATTGATTTACTGGACTTTAGCGCCGATCGATACGGCTCACAGCGCCGACGCGGTCGAGGTGGGAGGCATGTTCAAGTGCCCGGTCTGTCACGTAGACGGGCTTCGTGAGATCAAGCGCCCGAGGGGTCCGATGCTGATAGATCCCGCGTCGGTAAGGCAGGGCGAGCATGGCGCGCAGGAGGCGGCGAGTACTCAGCGCATGTGCTTGTCCTGCCACGATGGTTTCGTCGAGGACGCTCGTTATGTCTGGAGTGACGGACACACGACGCACCCCGTTGGCGTAACTCTGCCCGAGTCGATGAGCATCGCTGAAGTGGATGGCTCGCCCGTCTTCCCCCTGAACGAGGATGACGAGATCTACTGCGGCACCTGCCATATCGCTCACTTGGGAGAAGGTGCCGGGGAGAAAGCACCACCCTTCCTGCGCGTCGATAGTGAGAAGGGCCAGATCTGCTCCAACTGCCACGTTGAGAAGGCCGAGATAGCCGGCAGCCCCCATGCGACGGTGCGCCGCAGGCGTCAGCCTCCTGATTTCGACACGAGCGGCATCTGCGGAAAATGTCACGCGCCACACGATAATAACGGTCCGCTGATGTGGGCGCGGACGCCGGGAAACGCCAACATTCCAGTGGCCAGCTTGTGCAGATCGTGCCACAGTGACACGCCCAACCCTGCCGAGCACCCGGCAACGGTATTGGCATGGTCTCAGGAAGTCCGTGAACACCTGGGTGCGCCCGCAACGGTGGAGATGCCCGTCTTCGACGCGCAGGCTAGACAGGCTGACCGGGGCAGAATTGGTTGTCCGACGTGCCACAATCCGCACAAGCATCGGGCGGACGGGCTGGCAGAGGATGTACCGGGACTCTTTCTCAGGTTACCGACCACAGAAGGCATGTTGTGCGGGGACTGTCATGCGTCCTCGGCACTGTTCCGCTACAAGTTCTTCCATTCGCGAAAAGGTCGGCGCCGGTGAACCGGTAATCTAATAGCAGGCGATAATTGCCTTAAACCGATGGGATTCAGTATCCTCCTGAGTGACGTGACGGTCGAACAGATCACCGATCGCTCATCAGGAGAATAATAATGACAAATCTCGATGCATCCGGCAGCAAAGCGATTCGGCACTGGCCGATTGTGCTGCTCAGAATCTACACCGGTGTTTTCTTTGTTTACCACGGCTTTGGCAAGATTCGTCGCGACAACTTCGCCGACGGCGTGGTCGGGTTTCTGAACGGACAGGCTGAGGGCACCTTTAGCTTTTACCGGCCGTTTGTGGAGTCGGTCGTCTTACCCAACAAAGAGCTATTTGCTTTTCTTGTCGGTTGGGGCGAGTTCGCAATTGGAATCTCGATGATCCTGGGTCTTGCGACGCGCTACGGTGCCGTGGCCGGTGCAGTGTTGGTAGCCAACTTCTGGTTTGCGAAGGGACAGGGTGTTTTGGCTGGCCAGAATCATGATGTCGTGTGGATGGTCGTCTTTATCGTGCTCGCTGGCTTGCATGCCGGAAGAACCATGGGCCTCGATGAGAAACTGTCCGGAAAGTACAGGTTTCTTGCGTAAGCGCGATCACTCAAGTGAATAGTCATCGCCAGGATCATGCCAGGAGAAATCATGATTAGTCGTATTCTCATAGTCGCGCTGTTTGCATTTTTATCTTTTCCGACGATCGCCAATGCAACCTATTCCATCGTTGCGCGCGATGCGGAGACTGGTGAACTCGGCGTTGCCGTCCAATCGCACTGGTTTTCGGTTGGCTCAATGGTGTCCTGGGCCGAACCCGGAATCGGAGTTGTCGCAACGCAGTCTTTTGTTGACCCGAACTACGGTCCGCTCGGCCTGCAACTGATGCGTGCCGGCAAGACGGCTGCGGAGGCACTGGCGGCACTGGTGGCGATCGACGAATACGCCAACGTTCGCCAGGTCGGGATGATCGACGCCAATGGTGTCGTCGCGAACCACACCGGCGATAGTTCGATTGCCGATCACTGCGATATCGCGGGTGACAATTACTCGGTGCAGGCGAACATGATGTGGAAGTCAAACGTTTGTGTGGCGATGGCCGTAGCATTTGAGGCAGCTGACGGCGACCTTGCCGAACGCATGATGGTCGCGCTCGAGGCAGCGCAGGGCGCGGGTGGTGACATTCGCGGCAAGCAGTCCGCTGCGATGCTCATTGTAAATAATGATCGTTCACAACCCGCCTGGGGAGGGCGAATCATAGATCTGCGTGTGGAGGATCATGCAGAGCCGCTCGCTGAGCTCCGACGCCTCGTCACAATGAACAAAGCTTACAATTTGATGAACGCCGGCGATGAATACATGATGCTTGGCGAGATCGATAATGCGGTTGTCGCTTACGGCGACGACGAGAAGCTGGT
>JAOTUU010000077.1 GCA_029863705.1 Gammaproteobacteria bacterium | reverse complement strand
CGTTTTTCCCAGCAAATCCACGAGCTTTTGGCTTGCGTCCGTCCCGATCAGGCGGTAGGATGCGCCTCCCGTCACATAGGTCGGGGCGGCCGCGAGGTCGCAGCCTCTTGCCACACCGGATAGCCGGGTGGCTACAATCCGTAAGGGGATACAATGAGACATTACGAAATCGTGTTTCTGGTCCATCCGGACCAGAGCGAGCAGGTTCCTGCCATGGTAGAACGCTACCAGGGCATGGTCACCGCTTCCGGTGGTGCAGTGCATCGCACTGAGGACTGGGGTCGACGCCAACTGGCTCACCCGATCACCAAGGTTCACAAGGCCCACTACGTTCTGCTAAACGTCGAGTGTGAGCAGCCTGTACTCGATGAGATCAAAGGTGCTTTTCGATTCAACGACGCAGTATTGCGGCACCTCGTCATTGCACGCGAGGAAGCAGTAACCGAAGCGTCGCCGATGGCCGTCGCCGTAGCCGAAGAAAAGGCCAAAGAGCGCGAGGCGCAACAGCGTCGCGAAGCTAAGGCCGAATCTGAGGCCGCGATGCGCGAAGAGCAGGCCAAAAGAGCAGAAGCTGCCGAAAAGGAAGCTGCCGACAAAGCAGACGAGCCTGCAGCTGATGATGCTCAAGAGGCATCTGATGAGCCCGCCGCTGCGGAATCAGAAGCAGCAACCGAAGAACCGGTTGCTGAAAAGGCTAAGGAAGAAGTTGCCGAGCCTGCAGCTGAAGAGACAGCGAAAGCTGATGATTCCGTCGAAGTCGCGGCCGAAGAAGCTGCCGCTGAAAAGAGCGCCTGAGGAGAACAATTATGAGTCGATATTCACGCAGGCGGAAATACTGCCGCTTCACAGCCGAGGGCATCACAGAGATTGACTACAAAGACCTCAATTTGCTGAAGGCTTACGTTACAGAGACTGGCAAGATCGTACCGAGCCGTATTACAGGCACGACTGCACGCTACCAGCGGCAGCTTGCCAGCGCAGTTAAGAGAGCACGCTTCCTGGCGCTTCTGCCTTACACCGATCGGCATTAGGTCGGATAGCCAGGAATTATTGTGCAAGCGCTGGTCGCGTGGCTCGTTGCCCGGCCACAAAATGCAGTAATCGCTTTGGCAGCAACGTTGTTGCTGCCACTGCTACAAATGGTAAGCGGCGTCATAATGGTGCTGTTTGTCCTGAAACAAGGTGCGCGTACAGCAGTTTTAGAAGCCGCCGTCGCCGGAGTAATCCTGGTATTGGTAGCTTTCGTCACCGGTTCGCCGTTGATGCAGATCCTGGTGGCGGCACTGAGTACGTGGGTACCAGCCATAATGCTGGGGCTCGTGTTACAGACGACGCGATCACTGACACTGACATTGCAGGTGTCTGTGCTCATAGCGGCATTGGCTGTAGTCGGTTTTTATATCGTCATAGACGACATGGTCGCTTACTGGGACCCGGTCATGAGGGTGCTGCTGGAATGGACCCGCGCGAACAACCTGCAAGAGCAGGCGCAGCTGATGGAATCCGATCCGGTGATGACGGCGAACATGCTGACGATGGCTATCGTGCTGTCGAGTTGGATGTTGTACAGCGTCTATCTTGTGTTCGGGTATTGGCTATACAAGTTGATACCTGGTGAATCCGGCGATTATGGCCGGTTTAGCGATTTGAATTTTGGTCGCGTGATTGCGTTGATAATGGCATTGCTGTCATTGCTCGCATTCGTAACTGGAGCAGCCTGGCTGCAGAGCGTCGCATTTGTGTTGTTTGCGGTGTTTTGGCTACAGGGGCTCGCCGTAGTGCACTGGTTGCATTCGGTCGGGAATCTCCCGCTTTTGGTTGTAATCATGACCTATGTGCTATTGCCATTTTTGCACGTGTTTCTGATTATGGCGCTGGCAGTATTGGGTTATACGGACGCCTGGTTTACATTCCGGCGTCGCGTGGTCAAACAACAGTAGAGTTAAGGATTTTGAAATGAACGTCATTCTTTTGGACAACGTCGAAAATCTCGGCAACATCGGCGACCTGGTCAAGGTAAAAGCAGGCTATGGTCGGAACTTCCTGATTCCACACGGCAAGGCCGCACTGGCAACGCCGGAAAACGTCAAGGCTATTGATGCCCGACGTGCGGAACTCGAAAAGGCGGCCTCCGAGGATCTCGCAGCTGCGCAGGCGAGGGCGAAGGCCATGACAGGTGTGGAGCTGGTCATTACGGCCAATGCCGGCAGCGAAAACAAGTTGTTCGGCTCAGTCGGTCCGGTCGATATTGTCGAGGCGCTTGAAAAGATCCAGGTGCAGGTTGAGCGAAGCGAAGTTCGCATGCCCGATGGCCCCATCCATGAACTTGGTGAGTATCCCATTGGCATACATCTGCACAGTGAAGTGGATGCAGAAGTTACAGTGCGAATCATATCTGCTGACTAAAGCATTGCCACGCTGTGTTACCTTAGTGGCAGGAATAAACTGACTGGGGAAAGCCTCATATGGTTCGAGCATTGGATGACGGCGTAGCAAGCGGGGGTGCTGAGCAGCGCCTCAAGGTACCGCCGCATTCAATAGAAGCGGAGCAGTCGCTGCTTGGCGGCCTGATGCTCGACCACAAATCCTGGGACAAGATAGCGGACGTCGTAACGGCCGAGGATTTTTATCGCAAAGATCACAGGCTGATCTTCACGGCCATCGCCGCGCTCGCCGAGGAGGCCAATCCCTGCGATGTCGTCACCGTTTCCGAGGTGCTCGATGGTCGTGGTGAGCTTGACCAGGCAGGCGGACTTGAATACCTGGCGACTCTCGCTAATGAAACCCCCGGGGCCGCAAACGCGCGCCCCTACGCCAAGATCTTGCGTGAGCGGTCGATGTTGCGGTCACTCATTTCGGCCGGCAACGAAATTAGTGGTGCAGCATTTGCCACCGATGGCCGCCCAGCGTCGGAAATCGTAGACGATGCGGAGCGCTTGGTATTTGAGATCGCCGAATCAGGCGCACGCGGCAAATCCGGGTTTAAGGCTCTGAAACACATTCTGCCCGCCGCGGTCGACCGTATCGATCTGCTGCACCAGTCGGACGGAGATATCACGGGCATATCGACCGGTTACAACGAATTCGACAAACTGACGGCGGGCTTGCAACCTGGCGATCTCATCATCATCGCGGGTCGACCTTCGATGGGCAAGACCACGTTGGCCGTAAATATTGCCGAGAACGCAGCTATTGGCTCCAAAGTGCCGACGGCCATCTTCTCGATGGAAATGCCATCCGAGCAACTCGCATTCCGCATGATCTCGTCACTGGGCCGTGTCGACCAGACGCACCTGCGTACCGGTCGTTTTCCGGATGAGGATTGGTCGCGCATCAATACCGCTGTGCAGCTGATGTCTGAAGCGCCTATGTTCATCGATGACACACCGGCATTGTCACCAACTGAAATACGAGCACGGGCACGCAGGTTGCAGCGCGAGCACGGCCTCGGACTCATCGTTATCGATTACTTACAGTTGATGGCAGTGCCCGGCAGCAAGGAAAACCGTGCAACCGAGATTTCCGAGATATCACGGTCGTTGAAGGCTCTTGCCAAAGAACTTTCGCTGCCGGTAATCGCGCTGTCACAGTTGAATCGCGGTGTAGAGCAACGTACCGACAAACGCCCGGTCATGTCTGATCTTCGTGAGTCGGGAGCCATCGAGCAGGATGCTGACCTGATCGTCTTTATCTATCGTGAAGAGGTCTATAACCAGGACACACCGCGCAAGGGTATTGCCGATATTGCGATTGCCAAGCAACGTAACGGCCCGATCGGGGACTTCCCGCTTACATTTGTCGGACGATATACGAAGTTCGAGAACTGGGCTCCCGACACGTATTCGGAGGAAGGCTATCCCTGAGCGCCGGGATCTGTACTCCGGTCGGCTCGTTCGCCGCAATTACGAGGCGAAGAACCCCATTTTGACACCTGCCAACTGCACGACGTCGTTATCAGTAAGCTTCTTCGCCTGCGCGCCAATAGGTTGGCCGTTGACCAGCGGATAGTCACCTTCCTTGCCAGATTCCACGTGCACGATGTAATAGCCTTCCGCGCGGCGCGTGATTGCAGCAACCTGGACTCCAGGCCTGCCCAGTGTGGTCAATGCCTTCGTGAGTTCCAGTTCACGGCCGGCAAATGAGCCGCTCAAAACCTGCAACTTGGCCAGCGGCAGCGCGTTGGGTATAGACGCCGGGTCTATGCCGGCAGCCGTTTCACTGTGACGTGCAGGCTCCTCGGTCATCGTTTCGCCAAGTGATGGCGCTTGCGGCTTTTCTTCGAGATCGGCCGCGTCTTCGGGGTCCAGCCTCACCCCTTCAGCAGCGTCGTCTACCGCCGCAACAGCCAAGTCCGCAGCTCTTTCAGCTTGCGCGAGCTGATCGGCATTCTGTTGCCCGGCCGGAATGACCATGGTCTTTTCGAATTCATCCTGTTCAGGCTCGTTAACTTGCTGATCAGCGAATCGTAGCTGATGATGCCCAATAGTGATGACATCGCCGTGCTGCAAGGCATGTTTCTTAATGAGCTTGCCGTTAACGTAGGTGCCATTGGTGCTATTGAGGTCCTCAAGAAATGAATCATTGAGGATGTTAATGATCAGGGAGTGGTGCCCACTGACGGCGGGATTGTCGATGCGAACATCGTTATCCGGGAGGCGCCCAACCGTGTAGCGCTCTTTCGTCATGTTGTATTCAGCCAGAACCTGGTTGTCCAGGCTTAGAATTAAACGTGCCATTTCGCCGATCTCAATGAGACAAAATCAAAACAGGGATGCTGTAGACGATCGAAGAGGACGGCTGCGTCGCAGTCGTGTCGCTCTTGCTTCCTGCAATCTCCAGTTACCCTGCACCCTTTACGAGCGGAACATTTTGGCAAGCCTGGCGAACAAGCCTTTTTTCGCCGCAAACGGGGCGATGACCTGGGCCAACATCACCGAAATGTTATCGCGTCCGCCGTTGTCATTTGCTAGTTCAATCAACTGCTTACCAACGACATCAAGACTATCATTAAAAGTGCTGATAGTTAAGTGAATGTCCTCATCTTCAACCATGTCCGGCAAGCCATCGGAGCACAACAGGTAAATGTCATCCGGAAGTACCTCATATTCGTGTACTTCGACCTCGACAGTAGGCTCAACGCCAAGTGCCCTGGTTACGTAGTTTCGATTGGTCGATCTCTGGGCCTCTTCGGCTGAATAGAAGCCTCGGTCGACGAGTTCCTGGAGCAAGGAGTGATCGAGAGTCATTTGCTCGAGTACGCCACCGCGCAGCCTGTAGGCGCGGGAATCGCCAACGTGTGCGATGGACACCTTGTTGTCGTAAAACATGCAGGCGACGATGGTCGTGCCCATGCCCTCGCAATGGGTCTGGCTCTGTGCTGTCTGGTAGATAATCTTATTGGATCGATAGACTGAATCACGCAGCACAATGGATTGACGCATCAGGCCGCTGTGCGACTCGATCTCGTCGCGATTCTCTCGAGCTGCCCCTTCTGTTGCCAATTCAGAGACAATCTGTACCGCAATCCCACTGGCGACTTCGCCGGCATTGTAGCCGCCCATGCCATCGGCCAGCACCATCAGGCCGATTTCGGGATCGGATCCGATCGCATCCTCATTGTGATCACGAACCCGTCCGGTATCCGTCATCTCAGCGAAGTTAATTTTTCCGCGCAGGCTCATCTATGCAATACCGCTCTTCTTATCCGATCTTATGAGTATCTGGCACAGTTTCGCAATGCGATAGCCATTTCGGCACCACACGAGAAACGATTCTCGGGACGCTTGGCCAATGCCTTAGCCAATACCGCGTCCACGCTCGGCGGTATTCCAGCTCTTCGTTTGGAGATAGGCGCCGGATCCTCTGTCGTAATTTTCGTCATCAAAACTGCGATATTCGTGGCCTTGAATGGCACTTCTCCCGCTAGAAGTTCGTATAGAGTAACACCAAGCGAAAATAAGTCCGAGTGGCCTGTTAAATCCTCTGCACCAAGTTGCTCAGGCGACATGTACATCGGTGTACCGAGGACAATGCCTGTCTTCGTGCTGTTGTTGTCCGTCATACGTGCAACGCCGAAGTCCGTGATCTTCACATGACCTTCTTTGGGGTTATACATGAGATTTGCGGGTTTAATGTCACGGTGAATCACGCCCTGGTTGTGTGCGTAGTCGAGCGCCTCTGCCGCGGATGCGCATAACTCCAGCGCGCGCTTTGGCGCGAGCAATCTCTTGGGGTCGGTAAATTGCTTCAGCGGAATGCCGGGAACGTACTCCATGGCGATATACGCCAGACCCTTGTCTTCACCGGCATCGAATACAGTGATGATATTCGGATGGGCGAGGCGACCTGCCGACTCTGCTTCCCGGTAGAATCGTAGCCGAGCTTCCTTAAGTTCTTCATCTTCGAATTCTTTCTCGATTGGGATGGCTTTCAACGCAACCGCCCGATTGATTCGCGGATCCTTGGCTAGATAAACCGCGCCCATTGCACCTCGACCAATTCGGCGATCAATAACGTACCTGCCAAGCCTGGTTGGGGCGCCTGCAACTTTTTCCATCGCGTTACGGCTAACTTCTGATATGCCTTGCGTGCGCTTCATCCACTCGAGGACGGCTTCGGCTCGCTCTGGTTTAGCTTGCTGTTCAAAAGCCAGCGACAATTTATACATGACTGTTGCCACGGTTTCCGAAGGCGAGCAACGGCGAAACTCGGCGAACGCCGGCTCAAGCCGGCCAGCGGACAGGAAATCGTTGCCTTTCTTGAACGCGTCCTTTAGGTCCTTCTTCTCGTCGCCAACAAGCCAGACGCTGAGTATGGCGACTCCGGCGAATATAAGAATCGGACGACCCAGATCCATGCGCACATGCAGGATGTACAGGAGCAGAGTTTCAATAAGCAATAACGCTACGGTAGCAACTCCCGCAAGCACAAGAATATCCTTGCGGTTTCTGTCTGGCATAAACAGGACGGCGACGATAGCGAGCAACACAGGTGCCAGCCATTCCATCGCACTAACCCAGGAAGGGGCAATGATAGGTCGGCCATTTTCGACGTCCGACAACAGGGCTGCTGTGATCTCAGATTCGGTGACGAATTGCCCTGACGGCAGCATCGCAACGGCGCCAACAAGCTCCGGCGATGAGTCTATGAAAACAGTTGCGCCGACCAGCGGCGACTTGTCCGTGTCCGCGTTAAGCAGATCTGCAACGTCTACTCGCGGCAGAGCTGAGTAATTCGCAACGAAGATGGCATCATCGGTACTCGACATTCGAGGCGTAACAGTTAGGTCCTTATTATCGAACGCAATCGCGAGTGGCAGTGACGGCGACATCACCCCTTCGTTCAATTGCCAAAGTGTTGCTCGCCGTAGAACTCCGTCGCTGTCCGGAATCAGGTCGACGAAGCCGTCCCGGGTTGCAAGGTCAGCTAAACGATGGCGCGTTGGCGCATACACCGGCACGATCGCATTCATGGCAGCTGCCCAGCCTGGCAAGTTTTCGTCGTCGGGAAGCTCAGGTGGCTCAGTGATGATGATGCGTTTGACCTTACTCTGACCAAGGACTGCGATGATTTGTCCGTACTTGTCTGAAATTGCGCTGGCGCTAAGTTTTGAAGGATCGACGCTAACGATAACGGCATGATCGAGCGGTTTGGTGGGCAGGTATGTAGCGAGCTGGTCATACAACACACGGTCGGCGGCAACGAACCATTGTGCCAACGGACCGTAAACGAGCAGCAGCAACACGCTGACAAAACTGAGTGCGATCAGACGGTTACGCTTTTGTTTTTGCGCTGGTTTCAATGCGAACAAATCCCTTTTCAAGACCGAAAGTATAGGAAAAGCCTGCCGCCTGTTATGAGATAGGGTTGGCATTTTTATGTAATAAACTCCGGCGAAAGCGGTGCTATCATTGAGCTTGCGGCCAATCCAGACTGTGACCCAAGTCCGGAATTCACGCCTGCTGTTCAGGCTCGTACAGAAAACTCCTACTAAAACAATAAGTTATTAATGTCTAAAGCGAAAATTGCGTACGTCTGCACCGATTGCGGTGGCCATAGCGTCAAATGGGCGGGGCAATGTCCCGATTGCTCGGCGTGGAACACGCTGGCGCAGACGCGGATCGCGCCCGCGCACGGAAAAAGCGAAGCCGCCAGCGCCCCGGCGAGTCTCGATTCGCTGCCCGATGATTTCGCGCGCCGCCACATCACGGGCTTCGCCGAATTCGATCGGGTACTTGGTGGTGGGCTGGTGCCGGGTGCGGTTGTGCTGCTCGGCGGTGACCCGGGCGTCGGCAAATCGACTTTGCTGCAACAGGTATCCGCCAATTTGTCGACAGAATCCGCCGTGCTCTATGCGACCGGCGAAGAGTCACTGCGACAATTCGGGCAAAGGTCGCAACGACTGGGTTTGGCATCGGCAGATCTGCAACTGCTGGCAGATACATCACTCGATAATGTACTCGGACAGGCACTTGCGAGCAGTGCGAAGATTCTGGTCATAGACTCAATTCAGACTATGTCGAGTGCAGATCTGCCGTCCGCACCGGGTTCTGTCGTGCAGCTTCGCGAATGTGTCGGTCGTGTAGTGCAATTCGCGAAGCAGAAGGAAGTTTCCGTTTTCCTTATTGGTCACGTAACAAAAGAAGGCGCGTTGGCAGGACCACGAGTTGTCGAGCACATGGTTGATACGGTTCTATATTTCGAGAGTGATCCTGCGAGTCGCTACACACTTATTCGCTCGGTGAAAAATCGCTTTGGAGCAAGTGGTGAAATGGGCGTTTTTGCGATGACCGAAACCGGTTTCCGCCAGGTTAGCAATCCGTCGGCGATATTTCTCTCGCGCGAAACGGTATCGGAGCCGGGTAGTGTCGTGTCAGTCGCCTGGGAGGGTAGTCGTCCGCTGCTCGTCGAGATCCAGGCACTGGTGGCTGATGGTCTGACCTCACATCCCAAACGTCTCGCCACGGGCATCGATCAAAATCGCCTCGCACTACTTTTGGCTGTTTTACAACGTCACGGTGATATTGCGTTGGGTACAGAAGACGTTTTCGTAAATGTCGTGGGTGGTCTGCGATTGTCGGAAACGGCCGTTGACCTCCCGGCCCTTATCTCGATCGCATCGAGTTTTCGTGACCGGGCCTGTGGAGAACGGCTCGTTAGTTTTGGCGAGGTAGGCCTGGCGGGCGAAATTCGCCCTGTTCGTTTTGGCGAAGAACGCATAACTGCCGCCGCAAAACAGGGTTTTACTCATGCGATCGTTCCGCACTCGAATGTGCCCAAAAAGAATATTGATGGAATTCGTGTGACCGGAGTTAAGCGAGTCAGCGACGCGCTTGACGAAGTCTTCTAGTCTGAGTCATCAGCATCATCTACCCGAGGTCCGATACGCACTGTGCGGATGCGATTGTCATCTGCCGCAAGAATCTCAAGCGGGTAACCACTTATTCTTAGGCAGGTCGCCGGCTCCGGGATTGTTTCCAGCATTTCAATAATGAGTCCATTGAGTGTCTTCGGCCCGTCCGTCGGTAATGACCAGTCCTGCGCACGATTCAGTTCCCGAATATTTGCCGCGCCGTTGACGAGCCATGTATCTGCGCCATCGCGGATGGCATCTTCAACATCGTCACCCGGGTCGGTCGTGAATTCACCCACGATTTCTTCAAGGATATCTTCGAGGGTGACGATGCCCTGAATATCGCCATATTCATCGACAACCAATGCAATGCGTTGTCGCCGTCTCTGGAATTGAACAAGCTGAGTGCTGAGCGGCGTGCCCTCCGGGACGAAATACGGCTCTTCGAGTAATTCGACAAATGCGTTCTTATCAAATGCGGGGCGCGCCAGGTTTGCCAACCGCCGCATGTGCAGGATTCCGACGACCTTGTCGATGTTGTCTTGATAGACAGGTATCCGTGTGTGCACACATTGGTTAATGATCTGTTCAATGTCTTCGGGCTCATCACTGAGGTCGATACCGATGATTTCGTTATGCGGCACCATGACGTCGTCGACCGTAACCTTTTCAAGATCGAGGATGCTGATGAGCATCTGCCGATAGCGGCCTGAAATACGGCCACCGGCTTCATGGACTACCGTTCGCAATTCCTCGCGCGTAAGCGCATTCGATCGAATATCGCTATTGCGCACGCCCAACAGAAATAGCACACCATTGGAAGCAATATTCGTAAGCCAGACTATCGGGTAGGTCAATTTGAGCAGAGGGTAGTAGATGATTGCGGCCGGAAAAGCGACGCGCTCGGGATGCAATGCTGCAAGTGTCTTTGGTGCAGCCTCAGAGAAAATGAGTACGACGAGTGTCAGGATCAAGGTACCCAGTGCAACCGCTGGCTGTCCGCCTATTCTCAGCGCGATTAATGCGACGAGCGAGGCGGCCGAGAAATTGACCAGGTTGTTTCCAAGCAGGATCAGGCCGATCAGACGATCGGGGCGCTGCAGTAGCTGTTCGGCAAGTTTGGCGCCGCGGTGACCTTGGCGAGCTTTGTGACGCAGCTGGTAGCGATTCAAGCTCATCAGCGCCGTTTCCGAGCCGGAGAAAAACGCGGAAAGCACCAGCAATGTGACAAGCAATCCAATTAGGAAAGCTACTGAAAAGTCATCGCCCAAAGAAAGAGCACCTCCTCGATAATGACTGCAGTCCCACTTCAGCAGGACGTCTGCGGACTGTCAAGAAAATGCGTCGCAGCTTTAGTAGGCTGGTGCTAACTCCAGCTGCGGCCAAGAATCTCTTCCAGGATGAACCGGCTGCCGAAATAGGCGAGGCAAAGGGTGACAAAGCCCAACAGGTACAAGTAGACAGCACGTTTCCCGCGCCAGCCCGCAAACTGTCGCCCGGCGACAAGGATGCCGAACATCAGCAAAGCGAGAAGGGATAAGGCCGTCTTGTGCGCCAGGTGCTGGGCAAACAGGTCTTCGATAAACGTAAAGCCCGACACAACGGACAGCAATAGTCCGGCAAACCCTGCTGACGCGACACCAAAAAGTAGTTTTTCGGTGGTTTCCAGCGGGGCGAACAGGTGATTACCCGAGGTCAAATGTCCGGTTCTCAGGCGCTTGTCCTGAATCAGGGCATAAACAGCAACGATCGCGCCGACCGCCAACAGCCCATACGAGAAAATTGAAATAAGAATGTGCGCCTGAATTTGCCAGGTCAGGTCAGAACTGACTGCAGTGGCGGCTTGAGTCCCCAACGGAATGGTTACGATCGCCGCCAGCAATAGTAATCCAGCGGTCATGCCGCGCAAGGTCGGCTCTATTGCTCCCAGCAGCCCGATCAACGCGAGCTGCAACCCGACGAGCGACATAGTGCTACTAATGGACAGGATCAGCCCGGTGTCAGGATAGATTTCGGCATTCAGGTACAGCGCATGCGTAACCAGGCCCGCGACGCCAAAGGCGTAAGCAGCGACGATCGAAGACTGTACCCACTCGCTAAAGCGAGGCAGGCGAGACATTGCGAAAGCAACGGCTGCCAACAGGTACAGCAAAAGAATTGTGATTTGAGACACAGAATCCAGCCGGTTGATGCCCTAACGTTTTGCTGAAGGGATCATCCCACACAGCGAAGTTCAATAGAACCCCAACACTATGCGTATTCAGATACTAGGGTGCAGTGGTGGCATCGGCGCGGGATCGCGTACGTCGGCCATGTTGATCGACAATGATGTCCTGATAGATGCCGGTACCGGCATCGGCGATCTTGCGCTCGAGGATATAGACTCGATCCGCCACGTTTTCCTGACCCATGCGCATCTCGATCACGTGGCAGGTCTTCCGATGCTCGCAGATCGGGTTTTTGAGGAGAATTTCAAAGAACCTCTTAATGTATATGCGCGCGAGGAAACGTTGCGGGCGCTACAAGACCATTTGTTCAATGACGTCATTTGGCCCGATTTTTCGAGGCTGCCGTCAGCCCAGAACCCAATGTTGCGCTACCGCGTGTGCAGCCCGGGCGATACGGTGACCATCGATCACCGGGACTTTTACGCGGTGGACGTTATGCATACAGTGCCGACACTCGGCTACACGGTGAAGAATTCGGGCGGTGCTTTCGCCGTCAGCGGTGATACGAAAACCAACGAAACACTGTGGCCAGTGCTAAATGCGTGTGAAGATCTTCGCGTATTGGTCATCGAAGTATCATTTCCTGACGAAATGGCAAAGCTCGCCGCCGACTCTGGCCACTACTGCCCAAGCACGTTGACAGAAGATCTGGAGCAGCTGCATCACAGTCCGGAAATCTGGCTAACCGGGATGAAGCCGGGCGAAGAGGAGACCATCCTCGAGCAGGTCACCAAGGCGGCTCCAGGAAAAAACATCAAAATGCTGTCGCGAGGCACAGTCCTGACGGTTTAGAATCGCCCGATGTTTGAGAATCTCACCGGCAGGCTGAGCGATGCCGCTCGAAGCCTCAGCGGCAAAGGCCGCATCACAGAAACCAATATCAAGGATACGCTGCGTCAGGTGCGGCTGGCGCTGCTTGAGGCCGATGTTGCGCTGCCTGTCGTCAAGTCGTTCATTGACCGAATTCGCGAGAAGGCGGTCGGCGAGGATGTCAGCAAGAGCCTGACACCTGGCCAGGCCCTCGTTAAGATCATTCACGGTGAGTTGGTCCGAATACTGGGTTCGGAATATGCACCGCTCGACCTGAGAGCTCAGCCACCGGTTGTTGTGCTGCTTGCCGGTTTGCAGGGCGCAGGCAAGACGACGACAGCGGCGAAGCTCGCCAAACGACTCATAGAAAAAGACAAGAAACGCGTCATGCTGGTTAGCGTTGACGTTTACCGGCCAGCAGCAATACTCCAGCTTGAGACACTTGCCAAAGAGGTTGGTGCGCTGCACTGCCCAAGCACCAGCACAGACAAACCTGTGGCAATCGTTGATCGTGCGCTCGATGACGCGCGCCGTTCACATGCGGATGTGCTTATCGTCGATACCGCCGGGCGACTGCATGTCAATGAAGAAATGATGCAGGAAGTCGTGTCCGTGCATGCCCGGGCGAATGCGCATGAGACTTTATTCGTTGTGGATAGCATGGCGGGGCAGGATGCCGTTAATGCCGCGGCGGCATTCGATAGTAGTTTGCCGTTGACCGGCATAGTGCTGACCAAGGCGGACGGCGATGCCAAGGGCGGTGTTGCACTATCGGT
>JAOTUU010000076.1 GCA_029863705.1 Gammaproteobacteria bacterium | reverse complement strand
CGGCGCGATCATGTCGAACATCTCATCCACTTTCTTGCGTACCAGCTCGAGCTGCGCATCGTCTTCGGCAACAGCGGGTACAGCTGCGAATATAACCACGGCCGCAGCCAGGAATGGGATCAATAGAGCTGGGTACTTGCGTATCATCAATGGTGTTCCTGAATAGCTAGGTGTACGTCATGGGGTAGACAGCCTTGAACCGCTGCGGTTCCATGACTCGGCAAGTGTAGCAAAGCTATCCGCGTGGGTGATGTTCGCCGTGCAGGTCTTTCAGGCGCTCACGCGCAACATGGGTGTAGATCTGAGTCGTCGAGAGATCGCTGTGTCCCAGCAGGAGCTGAACAACACGCAGGTCTGCGCCCCGATTCAGCAAATGCGTTGCAAAGGCATGTCGTAAACTGTGCGGCGACATCTTTTGGCGGACGCCGGCTTTTTCAGCATAACGCTTGATGATGTGCCAGAAAGCCTGGCGCGTCATGCGATCGCCACGACGTGTTGGGAACAGGTAGTCCGTTTGCCGCTCCAGCAGAATCTCCATACGCGGCCCGTCAATAAACTCTTTGAGCCATCGCTGCGATTCATCACCCAGCGGGATCAGTCGCTCTCGATCACCTTTGCCGACGATGCGCAGGACACCCTGGTTGAAATTGACTTGTGACTGTTTGAGATTGATCAGCTCGGAAACACGCAGCCCGGTGGCATACAGCAACTCGAGCATCGCACGGTCGCGGTGACCGAGCGGCTCGTCAGTATTCGGTGCGTTGAGTAAGGACTCAACTTCGTCTTCGCTAAGCGACTTCGGCAAGGATCGGCCGATTCGCGGCATTTCGATATCAGCAGTCGGGTCTGTGTCACGCATGCCTTCGCGCATGATGTAGCGGAAGAAGCGGCGGAAACTGGACAGCTGGCGCGCAGTAGAACGGGGCTTGGCTCCACCTTCCACACGGCCGGCGATAAAGGCCAGGAGATCTGCTTTGTCGGCCTTTTCGATGGTCTTCTCATTCTCAGCAAGACCGCGACCCAAGGTCATCAGGTCGGCGCGATAGGCGCCTAGCGTGTTTTTCGAAAGACCGCGTTCCATCCAGATCGCATCGAGGAATCGATCAACGAGTTCCTCCGAGTGAGCTACGGTTTTCGATCCTGAATTTTTCTGCTCTTTAATGGCCATAAGTTCCATCTGTTCAGTCGCGCAATCCTTTGCGGTAGCATACGCCGGATATCAATCTCCAACGTGGGCATCAGCCCTACCCGGTATAATTACCCGGCCTCGCCAAGCGACGGATTTTTCAAGGTTTTAAGTATGGTCACGACGTCTGCAAACCGGCGTGATCGCTGTCACAGAATCAGAAGGCGTTAACATAAAGTGACCTACGTCACAGTTGTAACCCGTGCACTGTATGGCCTGTATGCCTGGGCTGTTTTCGCCCTGTGCGCTTTTTTGGCGCTCATCGCGACTATTCTTGTGCCGTTTACAGAGCTGCGCCACAGACTGGCGGCAGATGCTTCCCGACTCATATTTATTCTTGGCGGTGTTCCGGCCGAAATCGTCGGTCGCGAAAATATCCCGGATGGGCATGCCGTTGTCGTGGCCAACCATGCGAGCTTTGTCGATGGCTTCTTGCTGAAAGGCTACCTGCCTGCCCGATTTTCATTCGTCATCAAGGGCGAAATGCGAAATATCCCGATCGCGCACTTTCTGTTGCGGCGATCCGGCTCGAATTTCGTTGAACGCCATGAGGCAAGCGGCAGTGCGCGGGACGCCCGCAAGATCGTCAAAGTCGCGCAGGAGGGCCGATCGCTCGCTTTTTTTGCCGAGGGCACCTTCTACCAGGAGCCCGGTGTGCATCGATTCCGTCCAGGCGCTTTTGTCGCTGCCATTCATGGCTCTTTGCCCGTCGTGCCCGTAGCAATTTCCGGAACCCGCAAGATAATGCCCGCCGATCGCCTCTGGCCATGGCCGGCCAGACCCCGTGTAGAGATACTGCCTGCGATCTATCCGGGCGACCCTTTGTTCGAAAATCACCGCGAACTGGCTGAAGCCGCTCGCCAGGCAATACTGGCCGTGCTCGATGAACCAGATCTGTGTAAAGTATCCGAATAAGTTTTAATGAGGATTAAAATATGAGCTCGAATGACATCGTAATCGTTGCTGCGAAACGCACACCGATTGGTGCGTTCCAGGGCGTCTTGACCGGCGCGGCAGCACCTGAGCTTGGTGCCGCGGCAATCGTGGGCATCCTTGCCGAATCTGGTATTGACGCCGCAGACGTCGATCAGGTTTTAATGGGCTGTGTTCTGCCGGCCGGCCTCGGTCAGGCGCCTGCCCGGCAAGCGGCCATCAGCGCAGGCATTCCGGTGGGCACTGCTTGTACAACTGTTAATAAGATGTGTGGCTCGGCGATGATGACGATCATGCTGGCACATGATCAGCTCAAGGCCGATAGCGCCTCCGTTGTGATCGCGGGCGGCCTCGAATCGATGACCAATGCACCGTATCTGTTGCCCAAAGCACGTAGCGGATACCGCCTCGGCCATCAGGAGGTACTCGACCACATGTTTTACGACGGCCTGCAGGATCCCTGGCAGGGCAAGATGATGGGTTTTTACGCAGAAGAAACGGCCGAGAAATACGGTTTCTCGCGCGACGAGCAGGACGCGTTTGCAGTCGAATCTGTAACACGCGCGCAGGCAGCGGTTGCCGATGGCCGGTTCATTGACGAGATCGCCCCCGTCACTATTAGTTCGCGCAAAGGCGATATCACGGTCGATACGGATGAAACGCCTGGCGCGGTCAACATCGAAAAAATTCCGAATCTGCGCGCGGCTTTCAAGAAAGACGGCACGGTAACCGCGGCTACGTCATCGTCGATCGCCGACGGTGCTGCGGCGCTGCTGATGATGACCGCCGCCGAGGCAGAGCGCCGCAAGCTGCAACCGCTGGCAAGGCTCATCGGCCATTCAAGTTTCGCGCAGGAACCGGCATGGTTCACCACAGCCCCGGTCGCTGCCATCAATAACCTGCACGAAAAACTGGGCTGGGCACCGGACAATGTCGACCTGTACGAAATCAACGAAGCGTTCGCGGTTGTAACGATGGCCGCTATGGCTGATGTTGGCATCGGTCATGCGAAGGTCAACGTTAATGGCGGCGCGTGCGCGCTCGGACATCCCATCGGCGCAACCGGGGCCCGTATCACAACGACCCTGTTGCACGCATTGCAGGCGCGAAATCTGAAACGCGGCATCGCCTCACTTTGTATCGGTGGTGGCGAGGCTGTCGCGATCGGCGTTGAACTAATCTAAAGGTAGGAATCATGCAACTAGCAACCGCAAAAGCCGTTATTTCTGGCGGCGCATCCGGGCTCGGCTTTGCCACAGCGCAGCGTGTTATCGACGCCGGCGGCCAGGTTGTCCTCTTCGATATCAACGACGAACAGGGTAGCTCAAGTGCGGCAAGCCTCGGCGACAGGGCAAGCTATATCAGGACCGATGTCTCAGATGAAGGCTCTGTCAAAGTAGCCGTAAAACAAGCCGCTGAAGCAATGAACGGCATCACGCTGGCCGTCAATTGTGCCGGTATCGCCACGGCGGGCCGCGCGCTTGGCCGTGAAGGACCGTGGCCCAGTGAGTTGTTCAACAAGGTTATCCAGGTCAACCTGGTCGGCAGCTTCAACGTCACCAAGGAAGCCGCGGCTGTTATGCAATTGAACGACGCAAACGATGATGGCGAACGCGGCGTCATAATCAGTACTGCATCCATCGCGGCCTTCGAGGGCCAGATAGGACAGGCTGCTTATTCAGCATCGAAAGGTGGCGTGGTCGGCATGATGCTGCCACTCGCGCGCGAGTTCGCCCAGTTCGGCATTCGCGTTAATACGATAGCGCCAGGGGTATTCCTGACACCAATGGTCTCCGGCATGCCACAGGAGGTGCAGGATTCACTCGGCAAGCAGGTGCCGTTTCCGCCACGCCTCGGCCGACCCGAAGAGTACGCGGCGGCTGCCGCGTTCATCTATGAGACCACGATGGTGAACGGTGAAACTATCCGCGTCGATGGCGCCATACGGATGCAGCCGAAGTAGCCTACATACCGGAGTAGTTTGGCCCGCCGCCACCCTCCGGGACCGTCCAGACAATATTCTGTTTCGGGTCTTTGATGTCGCAGGTCTTACAGTGCACGCAATTTGACGCGTTAACCTGGAATATCTTTTGGCCGTCTTGTTCGACAATTTCGTAAACGGCTGCCGGACAATAGCGCTGCGCCGGTTCGTCAAACATCGGCAAGTTGAAGTCGATCGGAACGGACTCGTCCTTGAGTTTCAAATGCGACGGCTGATCTTCTTCGTGATAGGTGCTCGACAGGAAGACCGACGATGACCGATCGAAGCTGATGACGCCATCAGGTTTCGGATAATCAATAACCTTGCAGTCGCTCGCCTTCGACAACGTCTCGTGGTCCGGTTGTTTATGGCGCCACGTGAATGGCAACTTGCCAAAGAAAATATTCTGGTCGATAAACGTGAACGCAGCGCCCAGTAGCGTTCCGAATTTCGTTAACGCGGGTCCGAAATTGCGACCTGCGTACATTTCCTTGTAAACCCAGGACGCTTTGACACTTTCCTCGTAGTCGCTAAGTTCCGACTGGCCGGTATCGCCTGAGGACAGCGCTTTGTGAACGCTCTCTGCCGCCAGCATGCCGGTCTTGATGGCGGTGTGCGCACCTTTGATTTTCACGCCATTAAGAAAGCCCGCGTCGCAGCCAACCAACATGCCGCCTGGAAATGCAAGCTTTGGAATTGATTGCAGACCACCTTTGTTCACGGCGCGGGCACCGTAGCCGATGCGCTTGCCGCCTTCCAGGTACTGCTTGATTTTTGGGTGATGTTTCCAACGTTGAAATTCATCGAACGGCGACAGGTGCGGGTTCTTGTAACTAAGCGCGACGATGAAACCGACATAAACGCGGTTGTTCGACGCGTGATAAAGAAAGCCGCCGCCCTCGGTGTGATTGTCGAGTGGCCATCCGGCCGAATGCACAACAAGACCTTCGTTGTGTTTCGCAGGGTCAATCTCCCAGCTCTCCTTCAAGCCAATACCGTAATGCTGCGGATCGGCGTTTTCGCGGAGATTAAAGCGCTCCGTAACCTGCTCGCCAAGGTTGCCGCGAACGCCCTCGGCGAAAATCGTATATTTTCCAAGCAATTCGTAGCCTGCCTGGTAACTCGACTTTTGCTCACCGTCCTTGCCAACGCCCATGTCGCTGGTGGCGACGCCGGTAACGCTACCCTGCTCGTCGTACAACACTTCTGAAGCCGCGAATCCGGGAAATACGTTAACGCCAAGGGCTTCGGCCTGCTCGCCGAGCCATTGGCTTAGCTCACCCAGACTGATGATGTAGTTACCGTGATTGTGCATTGGCCGCGGCACAAACAGGCCGGGTGTTCGAATGGCCTTCTCTGAGCTCGTCATGTAGTAAACGTCGTCGCCCTTGACCGCGGTCTTGACGGGCGCACCCTGCCCTTTCCAATCCGGGAATAATTCGTCCAGGCCGGTCGGTTCAAAAACATTACCCGACAGGATGTGTGCTCCAATCTCAGAGCCTTTTTCGACCACAACGACTGCCAGGCGGTCGTCGAGTTGCATGAGTCGGCACGCAGCGGCAAGCCCGGCTGGCCCGCCCCCAACAATCACCACGTCGAATTCCATTGATTCGCGTTCTGTTTGTTCCGTCATAATCTTCCAAATCCCGCTATAGTCTCGCCCGTCACATGTTTTATACACAATATAGGATATAGGGTACGTTGAGCATTCGCGATGCCTACAACCAGTGCCACAAGCAGCACGGCCACGAGAATGACCCGGCCCAGGAGTCCATTGTCGCGCGGCTCGAGCAATTACAACAGCGCCTGGTCACCGCGCAATCGCCGCAACGCGGCCTGCGGCGTCTTTTCGGCTCTGGCCAAAACCAGGCCGTGCAAGGTCTTTATCTGTGGGGCGGAGTTGGCCGCGGTAAGACATTCCTCCTGGATCTGTTCTTCGAAACACTCGACATCGAGGCAAAGAAGCGCATCCACTTTCACCGCATGATGCACGAGGTTCACACGAGGCTAAGAGAGCTCGGCGCAATCGAAAACCCGCTGGCACAAGTTGCTGCTGATATGGCAGAGGAAACGAGCGTATTGTGTTTCGATGAATTTTTCGTCAGCGACATCGGCGATGCGATGATTCTCGGCACATTGCTTGAAGGTCTTTTTCGACACGGTGTAACGCTAATCTCGACTTCGAATTCGCAGCCAGATGATTTGTACAAAGACGGCTTGCAACGGCAGCGATTCTTGCCCGCTATAGAGTTGCTGAAAAAGCACACTCAGGTCGTTCATATGGACGGGAGCACCGACTATCGGCTGCGCTTGCTACAGCAAGCAGGCACCTACCTGACGCCCGATGATGGTGCCGCGCGACTGAAACTGCAGCACTATTTTGATGAATCCGCGTCAAGCAATATAACGAGGGATGACACGCTCGAGATTAGCGGCCGAGAGATTAGCGTGCACATGAAAGCCAAGGGTATCGCCTGGTTCGATTTTGCCGCCCTCTGCGATGGCCCGCGCAGCCAGAATGACTACATCGAAATCGCCCGCTGGTACCCGACCGTTATCCTGTCCGGCATACCGCGGCTCGGCGAGGCCCTCGAAGACCAGGCCCGCAGATTCGTCGCGCTGGTGGACGAATTCTACGACCGGCGCGTAAAACTTATCGTATCGGCTGCAGAGAGCATCGATTCTCTGTATTGCGGCACCCGCCTGAAGTTCGAATTCGAGCGCACAATCAGCCGACTCATCGAAATGCAGTCAACAGACTACCTGGCACTGCCTCACCTGGCGTAAACTACGCCTATGGACGACGAACTGATTCTCGAGGAATTTCTGCCGTATCGGCTTTCGGTGCTGTCACACACCATTAGCACCAATATCGCGCGCGTTTACGAAAAACGATTTGGCGTGTCGATCCCGGAGTGGCGCGTAATTGCCATACTTGGGCGTTTCCCCGGACTATCCGCTGTTGAGGTGGCCGACCGTACATTGATGGACAAGGTTGCCGTCAGCCGTGCCGTTACCAAGCTGATAAAAAATGGCCGCATCGATCGCCAATTTGCGGACGCGGACCGTCGCCGTTCCATCCTCAACTTGTCTGAAGAAGGCCGCAAAGTGCACAACGAGATCGCGCCGCTGGCTTTGCAGTTCGAACGCGAACTGCTGCAGGACATCTCAGATGAGGACTACGAGACGTACAATTCTATTCTTGATCGCCTGCTCTCAAAAGCGCTTCTGCTCGGTAGCTAAACGCCAATCTCGGTGCGCACCCGAATCAATTCAGGAAAAAACTCGGTATCCAGCGCCTTCTTGAGAAATGGTACGCCGGAAGACCCACCTGTGCCGGGTTTGTGGCCAATAATGCGCTCGACCGTCTTCAAATGGTGGAAACGCCAGTACTGCACATTGGACTCCATATCCATCAGCGCCTCGCACATCTCGTATTGCGGCCAGTATTTCTCGCGATCCTCATAAATCCTCTTTAGGGAGGCCACCACGTCATCGCTCTCGTCGCGAATCTCGCTGAAGTCGCGATCAATGGCAGACTTCGGCATTGGCAGGCCGATACGCGCAAGATGCAGTAGCAATTCGTCATAGAGGCTCGGTGCCTCTATGGCCGCAACCAACTTCGCATGCCACTCCGGCTGATGCTCGTAAACAGACATCAGCGTCCGGCTCTTGTTGCCCATGACGAATTCGAGAATGCGGTATTGCGCGGATTGGAAGCCGGACGCCTTGCCGAAAACGTGCCGAAATTCCGCGTATTCGCTGGGGGTCAGGGTATCGAGCACTTTCCACTGGTTGTAGAGCTGGCTCTGTATCTGCCGCGCCCGCCCGAGGTTCTTGAGCGCTGGCGATATCCCATCCCGCCTCAGGCATGCCATAGCCCGGCCGATTTCATGCAAAAGGAGCTTGATCCAGAGCTCCGCAACCTGGTGTTGGATGATGAATAGCATCTCGTCGTGGTGTGGTGGATCGCTGAGCGGTTTTTGAGAACCAAGCAACGTATCCAGCTGCAAATACGCCGTATAGTCGTCGTCACGGGACAACTTCGTATGGATCGTCTTTTCGAGCTCGCGTTTGGTCATATCGAGAAGATTGTTTCAGCTGTAATAATTGTATAATGTCGCGGCGTTGTAATGCGACCGGGCCCGGAGAACATACAGTGACACGACAAGAATTACGCCGGGGTAGCGATCGCAAAAAGCGCATCGTACAGCGTATCCTCGCCTCACGCGTTCAATCAGAGGTTCTAGCGACAAAACAACAGCGCTCGCTATTTCTTGAACAGTATTTCGCGAACATACCGGTCGAAGACCTCGAGGGTCGCGAAGAGGGCAAAATGGCGCAGGCTGCGCTGGATCATCTTGGTTTCGGCGCAAAACGCGCAAAGAACAAGCCGTTGCTGCGGATCTTCAATCCGACAGAAAAGGAACACGGCTATGTTTCGACGTTCACGATTATCGAGATGGTCAATGACGACATGCCGTTTCTTGTCGATTCAATATCGGCGGCCATCGGTCGATTGGAAATGTCTGTGCACATCACCGTGCACCCGATTATTGCCGTCCTGCGCGATTCCCGCGGAAACCTGAAGGCTATTGCGAAACCCGGCCAGGATACTGGCCATTCCGAGTCCTATATTCGTTTGGCGGTCGACCGGGAAACCGACCCCGATCGGCTTGACATTATCGTCCAGGAAATTACCACTGTGCTCGCCGACGTCCGACTCGCCGTTCGCGACTGGAAGAAGATGCTCGCGAAAATGTTGGAAGCTCGTCAGTCTTTGCAAACCGCACCGCGAGGCGTCGATACCGCCCTGCATGAAGAAAACCAGACGTTCCTGGAATGGCTGGTTGATGAACATTTCACATTCCTCGGGTATCGCGAGTACAAGCTCTCTGATCGCAAGAACAAATTGGTGCTGGAGCCTGTGGCCGGCAGCGCGCTCGGGCTACTGTCACGCAAGAAAAATGGTAACCGCAAGATTCAGTTGACACCACAAATGAACCGCGTAAAGCGCGCAAGAGACTGGCTTATTCTAACGAAAGCCAATTCTCGATCGACCGTGCATCGAAGCGCCTATCTCGACTACGTTGGCGTTAAAATCTATGACGCGAATGGGGAAGTGTGTGGGGAGCGCCGCTTCATTGGATTATTCGCATCCACGGCCTATAGCGAGCCACCGGGCAATATTCCGCTGCTACGGTACAAAATCGCGAGAATTTACGATCGGGCCCGCATGAAACCGGTCGGGCACCGCGGCAAGGCGCTGTTGCATATCATTAACACTTATCCGCGCGATGAGTTGTTCAACGCCTCAATACAGGACCTCGCCCGCACGACGATCGGTATCTTGAATCTGCAGGACAGGCGACGCGTGAAATTTTTCCTGCGGCGCGACAGGTTTCGCCGCTTCTTCTCTTGCCTTGTTTTTGTCCCCAAAGAGAAATACACGACGGCCGTTCGTCGTAGGATCGAAGCAATCCTTAAGGAAGCATTTGGCGGTTCGTCCGTCGAGTCGAGCGTGCAAATCGCCGAATCGGCATTGGCCCGTGTGCACATTGTCGTGCGCACGCCCAAAGGCGACCGGCCGCGTATCAGCATCCATAGAATCGAAGCACAGATCGCGGATGTGGTTATTACCTGGACGGACAAGCTAGGGGAAGAATTGCGCGACAAATTCGGCCAGGACGCCGCCAACAAATTATACAACCAATACCAGGACGTATTTCCGCTCGGCTACCGCGAAGACGTGCGCCCGAGCGAAGCTTGCAGCGATATCACTCGCATTGAGGACATGCTTGCCAACGACAAGCGGCGCTCGGTCGAGCTATATACGCCCGAGGACAGTGAGTCCGGCCACATACATTGCATGCTCTATGGCTTCGACGAACCCTTGACCCTATCGGCTGCGATGCCCTTGCTCGAGGACATGGGTGTCGACGTCTATACCGAGCATCCCTACGAACTAAAGCTGCAATCCGGTCAGTCCTTCTGGATTCAGGATTTTCATTTACGGCACGACCTCGGGGCAACACTCGACGTCGCATCGGTGGCGAGTCGATTTGAAGACAGTTTCTTGCAGGTGCTTGAAGGACACGCCGAAACGGATGGCCTGAATCGCCTGATCCTGAGTGCCAGGCTCGATTGGCGGCAAACGGCTCTGCTGCGTTGCTACGCCAAGCATATGCAGCAACTTGGCATACCTTTTAGCCAGGCCTACATGGAAGATGTTCTCGTCGCACATTCCAAGCTGGCACGTCGACTCATCGAGCAATTTGAAACACAATTCGATCCAACGCTGCGGAAGAGCAAACGCGAGGCCGCCTTGACCTCGATCAAGCAGGCGGTGGAACGCCGCGTTGCGAAGGCTCGCAACGTCGACGAAGATCGCATTCTCAATGCATTTGCCGAAGCAGTCGGCGCTACACTAAGAACGAATTACTTTCAAACGAACGAAGACGGCAGCCACAAACCGTACTTCTCTATAAAGCTGGATCCGTCACGGTTGAGAGAGGCTCCACTTCCACGACCGAAATTCGAAATTTTCGTGTATTCGCCCGATGTTGAAGGCGTCCATCTCCGTGGCGGTGATATCGCTCGAGGAGGCATTCGATGGTCGGACCGGCGGGAAGATTTTCGCACCGAAGTCTTGGGCCTGATGAAAGCGCAGGTTGTCAAGAACACCGTTATCGTACCCACCGGAGCCAAAGGCGGGTTCTTTCCCAAGCGGCCACCCACCGGCAACCGTGACGCGATACTGAAATCCGCAATCGCCTGCTACAAGACCTTCGTCAGCGGCCTTCTTGACATCACAGACAATGTTATTGAGGGCCAGGTCGTCACGCCGGACAATGTTGTGCGACGGGACGGTGAAGACCCTTATCTTGTCGTTGCTGCCGACAAAGGTACGGCGACTTTCTCAGATATGGCCAACAGCATATCGGAGAGTTATAACTTCTGGCTTGACGACGCGTTCGCCTCTGGTGGATCCGCAGGCTACGACCACAAGAAGATGGGCATCACCGCACGCGGTGCGTGGGAAGCAGTCTTGCGGCACTTCCGCGAGTTTGGCGTGAACATTCAGGAAGACCCGTTCACGGTTGTCGGCATCGGCGACATGAGCGGCGATGTATTTGGAAACGGCATGCTGTTGTCGAAACAGATCCGGCTCGTGGCCGCTTTCAATCACATGCACATATTCCTGGATCCCGATCCGGATATTGCAGCGAGCTTTCGCGAACGAAAACGATTGTTCAGGAAGACCCGTTCCGGATGGGCCGATTACGACACCAGCATCATCTCAAAGGGTGGCGGCATTCATTCGCGCAAGGACAAGACTATTCGCTTGAGCCCGGAGGTGCGAACGCTACTCGGCACCAGCGAAAAATCGATGCGGCCCGATCAGTTGATTCGTACCATTTTAGGCATGCACGTTGACTTGCTTTGGAACGGCGGCATTGGCACGTACGTCAAAGCGAGTAACGAAAGTCATGTCGACGTGGGCGACCGAAACAATGACAATCTGCGGATCGATGCCGACAAGCTGAATTGCAAGGTTGTGGGTGAAGGCGGCAACCTTGGCCTAACACAACGCGCTCGAATCGAGTACAGCCTGAACGGCGGTCGAATCAACACGGATTTCATTGACAACTCTGGCGGTGTTGACAGCTCTGATCGTGAAGTCAACATCAAGATACTGCTGAGTGAAGTCGTCAAACATCGCAAGATGTCACGCAAGCGGCGCAATGAACTGCTGGCGTCAATGACAGACGACGTCGCGAAACTCGTACTGCGAAATAACTACCTGCAAACGCAGGCAATTAGCATGATTGAAGTGGAGTCGCCGGAACGGCTGGATGACATTACACAGCTTATCGGCAGCCTGGAAAAAACCGGCTTGCTTGACCGCGAGCTTGAGTACCTTCCAGAAGAGGATGTCATAGAAGAGCGTCGCGCGCGCAAGCAGGGTTTCACGCGGCCTGAACTGGCCGTTGTGCTTAGCTACGCGAAAATCGATCTTTACAACGGGCTTATCGATTCAGGACAGACGCTGGAGGATTTCCTGGTTGTCGACCCGCTGCGCTATTTCCCTACAATATTGCGCCGCCGCTATGCAGAATTTCTTCCGGGCCACCGTCTGAGCCGGCAGATACTCGCAACGCTTATTGCCAATGACCTGGTCAACCGAATGGGCCCATCATTCGTCAAGCGCATACAGGCTGATACAGGCGCTGATATCGTGACAGTAGCGCGTGCCTATACGATCGCCCGGCAAATATGTCGAGCCGGGTCGTTGTTGAAGACAATCGAAGACCTGGACCACAAAATTCCGGCAACCGTACAAATGAAGATGATGTTCGAAATCAGTCGAACGTTGCGCCATGCAAGCTATTGGTTGATAGAACGATTCGGCGAAAAGCTCGCAATCGAGGCAACGGTCGAGCGGCTGAAATCCGGTATGACTTCAGTGTACGCGCGATCTGCAAGCGTCATGTCCAGTGCCGCCCGAATCCGTCACGAAAATGCCGCCAGGAAGCTCGAGAATATGGGCGTATCAGACAAGCTCGCCCAACAGATGTCCACGTTGCTCCTTACGAGACCGGCACTCGACATGGCTGACCTCGCAGCTACTTATAAACCCGACGTCATCGAAATCGCGACAATGTACGCCACCTTTAACGATAAACTCGGCCTCTATTGGCTGCATGTTGCTGCAGAAGATCTTGAAGTTGGTGATCGGTGGCATGCGATCGCTCGCGGCAAACTTCGCGATGAGTTCTTCCTCATGCGACGCGACCTGGCCATCCGGATATTGCGCATGCGAGGCAAGCGAGACCTGACATCCGCAGCCGATCTTTGGCTGTCCGAGCGCACAGAACGCGTCGAGCGATTCAAGGACATGCTCGAGGAAATGAAGCTACGGAGCGAGGTCGATTTTGCTACTCTTTCCGTTGCCGCACGCGAACTGCGCAACCTTATTGCAACCTGATTCAACTCAACAGATTACGGAGAAACAATGGCGGGCAAGCTCGTACTTTGTCGTCACGGCCAAAGTGACTGGAACCTCAAG
>JAOTUU010000075.1 GCA_029863705.1 Gammaproteobacteria bacterium | reverse complement strand
GCTTGATCCCGTCGACGAGAGACTCACGGCAGCCGTAAAGGTTGTCGAACTTTGATTTCGTAACCGAATCGTTGACATTGAATGCAGGGCAGGCGAGAGAGCCGTCCTTCATCATGTCGTACAGGCGCTTCACGCCGGTCGTCGTTTCTTCCGACAGGCCTTTCACCCCCTGCATGAGTTCAGGGAATTTCTCGTGCATGACTTGCGTCAGGTCACCGCCGTCATCGAGGATCATGTTGGGTGTCCAGCCATCGGGGCCGGTGATCGTCTGTTCGACACACCACCAGTACTCTTCTTCGGATTCTCCCTTCCAGGCGAACACCGGAACGCCGGACGCGGCAATTGCCGCGGCGGCATGATCCTGGGTCGAGAATATATTGCACGATGACCAGCGGATGTCGGCACCGAGCGCCTTCAGGGTCTCAATGAGCACGGCCGTCTGAATGGTCATGTGTAAACAGCCCGTCAGGCGAACGCCCTTTAATGGCTGTGCCTCGGCGTATTCTTCGCGCAACGCCATGAGTCCCGGCATTTCGGTTTCGGCTATCCTGATTTCCTTGCGGCCGAAGTCGGCCAGCGAAATATCGGCGACCTTGTAATCGTTTTGTTGGATGGCAACGGGTTCGCTGCTCATGGTTATCTCCTGGTTGATTCTATGAATTAGGCAGCGGCGCTGTCTGCGAGCGCCTCGGCCTTGTCTGTTTTTTCCCAGCTGAAATCGATATCTTCGCGACCGAAGTGCCCATATGCGGCCGTGTCTTTATAAATCGGTCGAATGAGGTCGAGCATTTGCAGGATTCCGTACGGTGTCAGGTCGAAATGCTCGCGAATCAGGTCTGTCATACGCGCATCACTGACTTTGCCGGTGCCGAACGTCTGCGCGCTGATCGATGTTGGTTCGGCAACGCCGATAGCGTAAGAAACCTGGATTTCGCAACGCTCCGCGAGACCCGCAGCGACAATGTTTTTAGCCACATAGCGACAGGCATAAGCTGCCGACCTGTCGACCTTGGAAGGATCCTTGCCGGAGAAAGCGCCGCCGCCGTGCCTTGCGGAGCCACCATAGGTATCGACGATGATCTTGCGGCCAGTAAGGCCACAATCGCCCATCGGACCACCAATTTCGAAACGGCCGGTTGGATTGATGTGATATTTGGTCTTGTTGCTGATCCATTCGGCGGGCAGTACCGGCTTGATGATCTCCTCCATGATGCCATCGCGTAGATCCGACAAGGTGACATCTGCATGGTGCTGCGAAGACACGACCACTGCATCGATACCAACTGGTTTGTCGTCTTCGTAAACAAACGTCACCTGGCTTTTCGCATCGGGCCGCAGCCACGGCAGGATGCCCTCTTTGCGGACCCTGGCTTGCCTCTGCACCAGCAGATGCGAGTAAGTAATGGGTGCCGGCATCAAAACGCTGGTTTCATTGCTTGCGTAGCCAAACATCAATCCCTGGTCGCCTGCGCCCTGGCTTTCCGCCGATTCGCGGTCGACGCCCTGAGCAATATCGGGTGATTGCTTGCCGATGGCGTTGAGCACGGCACAGGAGTGGCCGTCAAAGCCCATCGATGAGTCGTTGTAGCCAACGTCGATGATCGTGCCACGCACGACATCTTCGAGATCGACCCAGGCAGAGGTGGTTATTTCACCGGCGACAAGGGCCATGCCCGTCTTGACCATGGTCTCGCAGGCGACCCGGGCTCGCGGATCCTGCTTGAGAATGGCGTCGAGCACGGCATCGGAGATCTGGTCGGCAATTTTGTCCGGGTGTCCCTCGGATACGGACTCCGAGGTGAACAGAAAGGAGTTGCTCATTGGGCTTGTCTGTCTGGTGGCTATAAAGGCGGCGCATTGTACCGCAATGCGAGATGCGGATACCACGTGTAACGGGACTCGGGTACAAATTGTGACAGTAATACATATCTGTAGTGTGACCTGTCCATTACTTATGGCAATGGCTTGCCACCCAGAGGCAAAACCGCGAAAATGCACCGCTCGAATCGAGTGCTGCGATAGCAGCTCCACATTCACCATAAGGGCTCCTGAGCCCGCCTATACGAAGACCTAATGTCACTAAAAAATCCTGCTGCCGGCCAGCCTGCCCGGCGAGATCTGGCGAACGCTATCAGGGCGCTCTCCATGGACGCGGTTCAGGCCGCGAACTCGGGCCACCCAGGCGCACCAATGGGTATGGCCGACATTGCCGAAGTGCTCTGGAACGATTACCTGAAGCACAATCCGGGCAATGCGCGCTGGATCGATCGAGACCGCTTCGTCTTATCGAACGGCCATGCTTCGATGCTGCTTTACAGCCTGCTGCACCTGACTGGCTACGACTTAACGATGGATGAGATTCGTAATTTTCGCCAGTTCGGTTATCGCACAGCCGGGCATCCGGAGCGCGATCCAGATCTTTCGATTGAGACCACCACTGGCCCTCTTGGCCAGGGAATCAGCAATGCGGTAGGCATGGCGCTGGCCGAGAAAATGCTGGCGGCTGAATTCAACCGGCCTGGTTTCGATGTTGTCGACCACAGGACATGGGTATTTCTCGGCGACGGCTGCATGATGGAAGGTATTTCCCACGAAGCCTGTTCATTGGCCGGCACGCTGAAACTCGGAAAGCTCGTCGCGCTGTACGATGACAACAATATATCGATCGATGGTGAAGTCGGCGGCTGGTTCACAGACGACACAGTCGGACGATTCGAGGCTTATGGCTGGCAGGTTATTGCGGATGTCGACGGCCACGATGCTGCCGCGATAGCTGCGGCTATCGAGCAAGCAAGCTCAGACACCGACCGGCCCTCGCTTATTTGCTGCAAGACCGTCATCGGCTTCGGTTCGCCGAACAAGCGGGGCACAGCATCAACGCACGGTGCGCCGCTGGGCGACGACGAAATTTCGGCTGCGCGGAAGGAATTGGGCTGGGATGCGCCGCCCTTCGAAATACCTGCTGACATCGCGGCAGCCTGGGATGGCAAGGCGCGGGGCGCTGAGCTTGAGGAAGCCTGGCAGGCCTCTTTTGCTGACTATGCCACGCAGTATCCTGATCTCGCAGCAGAGTTAACGCGCCGCATGGCCGGTGAAATGCCGGCTGGCTGGAACGATTTTGCGGACAAGGCGATCGCAGCCATTGACGCTGCGGGCGAATCCATAGCGACACGCAAAGCATCGCTGGTTGCTCTCAACGCGTTTGCGCCGGCATTGCCGGAGATGGCAGGAGGTTCGGCGGACCTGACCGGGTCGAATCTGACGAAACATTCCGGTTCCACGGTCGTCACGGGTGACGATGCCAGGGGTAACTATCTTTACTTTGGCGTTCGTGAGTTCGGCATGACCGCTATCTGCAATGGCATGTCTTTGCATGGCGGTTTTATTCCGTACTCAGGGACGTTCCTGACTTTTTCTGACTACTCGCGCAACGCACTGCGAATGGCTGCGCTGATGAAGGCGCAGAACATCCTCGTTTATACGCACGATTCGATCGGTCTTGGCGAAGATGGCCCAACTCATCAGCCGGTGGAGCACACAGCATCACTGCGCATCATGCCGAACATGCGGGTGTGGCGTCCGTGCGACGCGGTGGAAACGGCAGTGGCCTGGCGTGATGCACTCGACAACCGAGGCGGTCCGACGAGCCTTGTCCTGACCCGCCAGGGCTTGCCGCACCAGGCCCGCAATGCAGACCAGATTGCGGCGATCGCTCGAGGTGGATACGTCTTGTCTGACAGCGACGGTATGCCGGATATCATCCTGATTGCGACCGGGTCCGAAGTCGCATTGGCCATGTCCGCGGCTGAGGCGCTTGCTGCAGATGGAGTCAACGCGCGAGTTGTGTCCATGCCGAGTACCGGCGTTTTCGATGCACAGGATGAGGATTATCGTGAGGCCGTCCTGCCAGCTGGTGTTACGGCACGAGTTGCTATCGAGGCCGGCGTCTCAGATATGTGGTGGCGCTACGCAGGGCCCGGCGGCCGGGTCATAGGACTCGATCGCTTTGGCGAATCGGCCCCGGCCGGCGAGCTCTTCGAGCACTTCGGCTTTTCGACGAGCAATGTCGTCGCGGTCGCTAAAGAAATACTCTAAATAGCTAATTACTAAACTTATTGGCCAATACTATCGGCCTCATAAACCAGGAGACAGGAATGACGATCAAGGTGGGAATTAACGGCTATGGCCGCATCGGCCGCAATATGTTGCGCGCGCTTTACGAAGGTGACATGCGCTCGCAAATCGAGATCGTAGCCGTCAATGATCTGGGTGATGCAAATACCAACGCACACCTGACACGCCGTGATACGGCGCACGGCCCGTTCCCCGGTACGATCGAAGTCGACGGAGACTACATGGTCGTCAACGGCGATCGCATCAAGGTCCTTGCTGAACGTGATCCGGCTAAACTGCCCTGGGGCGAGTTGGGCGTTGAAGTTGTACTTGAGTCTACAGGCTTCTTCCGCACGCGCGAGACGGCTGGCAAGCACATTGAAGCGGGCGCGAAGAAAGTCATTATTTCAGCACCGGGCGGTAAAGATATCGATGCGACGGTCGTCTACGGTGTCAACCATGACGTATTGAAAGCGAGCGATAGCATTATCTCGAACGCATCGTGTACGACGAACTGCCTTGCACCGCTTGTCAAACCGTTACATGACAAGATCGGCGTGAAGCACGGCATCATGACAACCATTCATGCCTATACGAATGACCAGGTGCTGACCGACGTCTACCATAGCGACCTGCGCCGCGCGCGTTCTGCGACGATGTCGCAAATTCCGACCAAGACAGGCGCTGCCGCAGCCGTTGGCCTTGTATTGCCGGAGCTGAACGGGCTACTCGATGGTTTTTCGATGCGCGTGCCGACCATTAACGTTTCTGCTGTAGACCTTACCTTTGTTGCCAAACGTGCGACCAGCATCGAAGAGATCAACGACATCATGAGGGCTGCTGCCGAGGGTGAGTTGAAGGGTATTCTGGCGTACAACGACGAACCGCTGGTATCGATCGATTTCAATCACGATCCGGCATCATCGACGTACGATGCAGGGCTGACGAAGGTCATGGAAGGTACGCTCGTCAAGGTCTGCTCCTGGTACGACAACGAGTGGGGCTTCTCCTGCCGCATGCTCGATACCACGATTGCGCTGTATAACGCCAAGTAAGCCAGACAAAGCGGAGACATCTATGTCCGTCATCAAAATGACCGACATCGACCTGTCGGGCAAACGAGTTCTGATTCGCGAGGATCTCAACGTCCCTGTCTCTGACGGTGTCGTCACATCTGACGCCCGAATTCAGGCTGCGCTGCCGACAATCAAGGCAGCGCTGGCCGCGAATGCAGCGGTCATGCTCGTATCGCACCTCGGGCGTCCAAAGGAAGGGCAGCCAGAGGAGCAGTTTTCCCTGCGGCCTGTTGCAGACCACCTGTCGAAACTTCTCGGACGGGAGGTTGCGTTAGTTGATGACTGGATCGATGGTGTCGATGTTGGGCCTGGCTCTGTCGTGCTTCTTGAGAACGTCCGCTTTCTCGTCGGCGAAAAAGCCTGTGACGAATCACTGGCACGCAAGATGGCCGCACTTTGTGATGTCTTTGTAATGGATGCGTTTGGCACAGCCCACCGCGCCCAGGCGAGCACTTACGGCGTTGCAGAGTTTGCGCCCGTCGCCTGCGCGGGGCCTTTGTTGGCCAGAGAACTTGACGCTCTGGCCAAAGCACTGACGAATCCTGCGCGACCATTTGTGGCCATTGTTGGCGGATCCAAAGTATCGACCAAGTTGACGGTGCTCGATGCGCTGGCCGGCATTGTCGATAGCCTGATTGTGGGTGGTGGCATCGCGAATACGTTTATCGCGGCGGCCGGACATAAGGTAGGCAAGTCGCTGCACGAGGCCGACATGCTCGGTATTGCTACTGATCTTGCCGCAGCAGGTGAGGGGCGGGCAGACATTCCTTTGCCGGTTGACGTCGTCGTTGCCAGTGAGTTCTCGGCGGACGCCGAGCCGATCACGAAGCCCGTCGATGCGGTAGCCGACGACGAGCTCATTCTCGATATAGGTCCTGAAACCGCAGAGCACTTCGCGAAGATCATTGGCTCTGCAGGCACGATAATCTGGAATGGCCCGGTTGGCGTGTTCGAATTCGATGCATTCGGTTGTGGGACAAAAAGACTGGCACAGGCGATAGCGGATAGCGATGCGTTTTCGGTAGCTGGCGGTGGCGACACGCTGGCCGCAATTGGCAAATACGGTGTGGCCGATCGAATCTCGTATATTTCGACGGGTGGTGGCGCGTTCCTCGAGTTTGTCGAGGGTAAAGAGCTGCCCGCCGTCGCTATGCTCGAGAAACGGGCTATTGCGGAAACGGCCCGGTAATCGCCAGCGTCATGCCAGGGTACTGGATGTTGACGAACAACGTCTGACCGTCCGGCGAGAAACAGATGCCCGCAAGTTCCGAGGTCGAATGCGGGTTGTCTGCGAGCTGATACTGGCTGCCGTCCGGACGAATGCCGACGAGACCGCAATGATCTGACGTGTCCTCGCAAACGATCAGGTCGCCCCAGGGAGCCATTGTGAGGTTGTCTGCATTGCGAAGTATCGAATCGACGGATGATTCCGCAATTAGCGTCAGTCGTCCGGGTGATTCTTGCTCTGATGGTTGCCCTTCATTCGGGCTTGGGCGGTATTCGAAGATTTGCCCAAGTCTTGCAGGCCCGCCAATAGTGCAGGTGAAAACAAAGCGGTCTCCGGCGTCGCACAAGCCCTCACCACGCGCGAACATGGCAGCGCCACGTTTTCTTCCGCGATGACGCAGATCGTCCTTGTCCGAGTCGACATCGTCGAGATCGATCCAGTACGTGCTCAACGAGACGTTTGGGCGCATTGTTAATTCGTCGGACCAGTTGTGGGTCATAAACGAAGGTTGATCCAGGATGGCGAGTGCTTGCAGTTTTCCACCCTCGTGAAGCTTGCCCGGTACGTTGGGAATGTAGCGATAGAACAAGCTGTGGCGTTTGTCTTCAGTCATGTAGACGATGCCGGTCGGCTCGTGCACTGCGGCGGCTTCATGTTTGAATCGGCCCATGGCTCGTATGGGTTGCGGTTCGGCAAGGCCAGATTGCGATGCGGGAACCTCAAATACATAGCCGTGTGGCTGCTTGCGCTTGATGCGCGGGGGCAAGGACCAGCCCGGCCTTTCGAAACATTCTTCGCAAGACAACCAGGAGCCCCACGGTGTCGATCCGCCCGCACAATTGAGCTCTGTACCGGCCAGGCTCAGGTGCTGTTTTTCGGTTTTGCCTGTTTGCGGGTTGTAAACGATGGTTGTAGTGCCTCCGGCTCCGGGTCTTCTGCCGTTACCGGTGTCGTAGACCCTGTTTCTGACGGTATCCGGAACGGCCGAAAACGATGGAGCGAATGCACTTTTGAGAAAATCGTGCGGGCCAAGTTCGTGATTGCATACGAGGATTACGCGGCCATTGTCGCCGTCAAAAGCGGCCATGCCGTCGTGCGCGCCCGGCACGCGCAGGCCATCCGACATCGGATCACCGGCTCTCGATACAATTTTGTAGTGAAAACCGTTCGGCAGGTCGAAAAATTTCTGCGGGTCTGCTCGCAATGGACCGAACATCTCGTCGCTTGCACGGCATGGAATTGACAAGGCAGGGCTTGAGGCTGCAATAGCGAGGCTTTGCAGGAATCGACGGCGATCCAAACTGATCTCTCATAGACGTGTAGCAATAGATTGCAGCATAGCGCCAAACCCTTGCAGCAGAAAGCCACAGACGGCATTTGTTAGCCCGAATCGATTCTCGCTGTGCAATAATCGCCGCCATGCGAAAAAGAACCAAGATAGTCGCGACACTGGGCCCGGCGTCAGACGACAAAAAAACGCTGTGCGGCATGATCAAGGCTGGTCTCGACGTCGCGCGCCTCAATTTCTCCCACGGCAACAAGGAAGACCACCGTCGTCGCATCGCGGTGTTACGCGAGGCAGCAGATGCCTGCGGCAAGGAAATCGCGGTAATGGGCGACCTGCAGGGGCCGAAAATCAGAATTAAACGATTTGAAAACGGCAGTGTTGTGTTAGCCGACGGCGACTCGTTCTTTCTGGATAGTAAGGTTGGGCTGGAAGAGGGTAATCAGCAAGGTGTAGGTGTCGCGCTGGATTCGCTTCATAAAGACGTTGGGCCGGGCGATATCCTGTTGCTGAATGACGGCTTGATTACGCTTGAGGTTGATCGCGTAGATGGAACCCGAATTCATACGACCGTTATTGCCGGCGGCATTTTGTCAGACCACAAAGGCCTTAACCTCAAAGGCGGGGGGCTGTCAGCCACAGCGCTCACTGATGTCGATCGCGAAAACATCAAATTAGCTGCCGAGCTCGACATGGACTTCCTGGCCGTGTCGTTCGTCCGCAGTGGCGAAGATGTCGAAGAAGCACGCAGACTTTTTTCCGAGGCTGGCGGCAACGGACTTATTGTTGCCAAGATCGAGCGCACTGAAGCCGTCGAAAATATTGATTCGATCATCGACGCGGCTGACGTCATCATGGTCGCTCGCGGTGATCTCGGCGTGGAAATGGGTTACGCCCAGTTAACCGGTATCCAGAAAAGCCTGATCAATCAGACAAGAGCGAAAAACAAGATCGTCATCACCGCGACGCAGATGATGGAATCCATGATTTTGAATCCTATTCCGACACGTGCTGAAGTGTCTGATGTCGCGAATGCTGTAATCGACGGAACAGATGCGGTCATGCTGTCGGGCGAGACTGCCGTTGGTAAACATCCGGTCGAAGTCATCGACGCAATGAGTGATGTGTGCGTCGGCGCCGAACAATTTCCGTATCCGGCAGGTCGGACGAGTCATCGAACGGGCGATCAGTTCGAACTGGTTGATGAAGCAATTGCGATGGCCGTAATGTACACAGCCAATCACATGTCGGTGAAAGCGATAATCGCACTGACGGAGTCAGGATCGACATCGCGCTGGATGTCGCGTGTACGCTCAGACATTCCAATCTATGCAATGACGCCATACGTAGCCACTCAGCGACGTGTCGCCCTGTACCGCGGTGTTTATCCGGTGTCATTTGAGATATTGAAAACAGACCGAGAGGTCTTGTATGCCAATATCTTCAAGACGATGTTGTCCAGGAAGTTTGTGGAAGTTGGCGATCTGGTTATTTTTACAAAAGGTGATCTTGCGGGTGTCTCGGGTGGTACAAACGCAATGAAAATCCTCAAGGTTACTGCCGCGGAGTAACGTTGCATGAAACGATGGGTTGCTCGCCTGCTGTCGGGTCTGGTATTCGCCGCCACCGTTTTTTTTATCCTCGCGTGGCTTGCGCTTACAGCCAGTTTGCCGGAGCTTGACGGCGAGGCGAGTGTCGACGGCTTATCCGCTGTTGCAACGATCGAGCGCGATTCATCGGGTATTCCCACGATCACGGCGACCAACCGAGTAGATCTGGCGTTCGCAACAGGGTTTGCCCACGGGCAGGATCGTTTTTTCCAGATCGACCTGATACGTCGCCAGGCCGCCGGAGAATTGTCGGAAATCGTTGGTGCGGCCGCGCTGGAAACTGACAAACGGTTTCGGTTTCATCGCTTTCGCAGCCGCGCGCAAATCGCTTTGTCGGGCTTGTCAGCGTCTGAATCGGCAATCCTCAAAAGCTATGCTGAGGGCGTCAATGCCGGCCTGGCGAGCCTGGACGCAAAACCGTTCGAGTATTTTGTGCTGCGCGCAGACCCACAGCCCTGGCAGCCGGAGGACTCGATTCTGGTCGTATTTGCGATGTTTGTGATGCTCAACGACTCGCGTGCAATCAGGGATGTTCAGCGTGGATTGGCGCACCGTATTTTGCCTGCTGAAGCTTTTACGTGGTTGTATCCCCAGGGCACGCCGTGGGACGCGCCCTTAATGGGCGAACCACGATCACCAATACCCATGCCGTCGTCAGATATCTACTCCATACGTGATGTCAAAACCAAGTCACAGCCGGCCAACGAAGTCGGAAAACCGAACCTCAACGGCAGCAATAATTGGGTTGTTGGCGGCGTATTGACCAGCACGGGTCGGGCGATTGTATCCAACGACATGCACCTCGGACTATCTACGCCGAATATTTACTATCAGGCGCGGCTTGTTGTCGAGTCAGGCGAGCAACGCGATGTCACAGGTGTCACTTTGCCTGGCGCTCCATTTGTTGTCGCTGGAAGTAACGGCAAGGTTGCCTGGGGTTATACGAACAGCTATGGCGACTGGTCCGACGCGATCTTGTTGAAGGCCGGGCGGTCTCCCGATACGTACCAAACTCCCGATGGCGAGTTGCCGTTCGAAGCACATCGCGAAAATATTGAGGTAAAAAATAGCGATTCGGTCGAATTGGTGGTTCGCGAAACAATATGGGGACCCGTCCTTGAAGACATTGACTATCCAGATGGCGACATTGCCGTCAGCTGGATCGCGCACCACGCGGAGGCCGTCAACCTGAAACTTATCGATCTCGAGATCGCTGACACGGTGTACGAAGCGCTCGATATTGCGAACACAATGGGCATACCGCCGCAGAATTTCGTTGCCGGCGATGCCGGCGGAAACATCGCCTGGACGATCGCCGGAAGAATTCCGCAGAAATCTTCGTTTGATGGCATGGTGCCCTCCGACTGGAGTGAGGAGCCAGGATGGATCGGCTGGTTAGATGCCAGTCGTTATCCTCGTATTGTCAATCCGAAAAGCGGCCGTATCTGGACGGCCAACGCCCGTGTGACCGATGGAGAGGCTTTGGACCTTGTTGGCGACGGTGGTTACGATCTTGGGGCGAGGGCACGTCAGATACGCGACCGGCTTTTCGCCAAGGAGACGTTTGTACCGTCCGACATGTTGGGTATCCAGTACGACGATCGCGCGCTGTTTCTTGAGCCATGGCGTGAGCTACTGCTCGACGTTTTGGACAAGGAGACCATCGCTGCTGATGCTCAATTGGCGGAGTACCGGAGACTCGTCGCTGAGTGGATTCCGCGTGCTGCGCCAGAATCGGTTGGGTATCGACTGGTTCGTGCATTTCGGCTGGAAGTACAGGCACAGGCTTTCCATGCCTTGATGGCGCCGGTTCGCGACGAGTATGCAGGCAATCTCAGCTTTCGTATCAGTAATCAATTCGAAGCATCGCTCTGGACATTGGTCACCGAACAACCGGCACATCTTCTGCCAGCAGCCTATGACAGCTGGCAGGCGTTGATGGTCGAATCAGTGCGCGAAAATATTCGTTATTTTGAGGAAAATTTCGATGGTCCCTTAGCCGAGCGCAGCTGGGGTGAACTCAATACCGCACGGATCACCCATCCCTTGAGCCCTGCTATGCCAATGTTGTCGAGCTTCCTGGATATGTCGGCCGATCCGCTTAGCGGAGATGTGGACATGCCCAAGGCACAAGGTCCGACATTTGGCGCATCGGAACGCTTTTCCGTGTCGCCAGGGGACGAAGCGAATGGTGTTATGCACATGCCTACAGGGCAAAGTGGCCACCCATTGTCGGACTTTTACCGTCACGGACATGAGGATTGGGTCAAGGGTCGCGCGAGTCCGTTCCTGCCAGGCGAGGCGGAGTACAGGTTGGTTCTGCAACCCAGTCAGTAGATACGGCTCAGGCAGCACGACAGGCCAAGGCTTAGTTGTCGTTTTCCGGTAAACTGCCTTGGTGACTCAATTAACCAGGCAGCACAATGGCAGATTCTAAATTCACCGGAACCAGCAATTACGTTGCGACAGATGACCTGATGATGGCGGTCAATGCAGCGGTTACGCTGGAACGCCCGATTCTGATCAAAGGTGAGCCCGGAACCGGGAAGACACAACTGGCGATCGAGGTCGCCGAGTCGCTCGGCAAGCCGCTGTTTGAGTGGCACATCAAGTCGACGACAAAGGCACAGCAGGGTTTGTACGAATACGATGCCGTAGCGCGCTTACGTGATTCACAGCTCGGCGATGACCGCGTGCATGACATTTCGAATTACATCGTGCGTGGCAAAGTATGGGAGGCTTTTCAGTCGGAGGAGCAGCCGGTGCTGCTCATCGACGAAGTCGACAAAGCTGATATCGAATTTCCAAACGACTTGTTGCAGGAACTCGACCGTATGGAGTTCTACGTGTATGAAACCAAACAGTTAGTGAAAGCAGCCCATCGGCCGATCATTGTCATTACGAGTAATAACGAGAAGGAATTGCCGGACGCGTTCTTGCGGCGCTGTTTCTTCCATTACATCAAGTTTCCGGACAAGAAAACGATGTCCCGGATCGTCGACGTTCATTTCCCGAATCTGAAAAGAAACCTGTTGAGCGAGGCGCTAAACGCGTTTTACAAAGTGCGCGACGTGCCGGGCCTGAAGAAGAAGCCGTCGACATCAGAGCTTCTGGATTGGATCAAGTTGTTGCTTGCTGAAGATGTAGCACCTGAACTCCTGAACGCCAAGGATTCGCGTAAATCGATTCCTCCGCTTTACGGGGCGCTACTCAAAAACGAGCAGGATGTGCATTTGTTCGAGCAACTCGTTTTTCTCGATAGAAGGGCAGGTTCCAACCAACCTTAGCCCGACATGCTGATCCCATTTTTTTTCGTATTGCGTGAAGGTGGTTTGAAACCATCGATCACCGAGTTACTCACCTTGCTTGAGGCGATGAAGAAGGGCGTAGCAGGGCAAAGTGTCGATGATTTTTATTTCCTGTCACGAACCTGCCTCGTAAAAGACGAATCAAAACTCGATCGATTCGACCGCATATTTGCAGCGTACTTCAAGGGTGTGGATGACTCGCTCGTCGATCTGATGGAAGAAATTCCTGAAGACTGGCTAAAGAAGCAGGCCGAACTTCTGTTATCAGATGAAGAGCGCGCGAAGATCGAGGCGCTCGGTGGTTTTGAGGCGCTGATGAAGGCGCTGCAAGAGCGACTTGATGAGCAGGATGAGCGCCACGAGGGCGGCAGCAAGTGGATCGGCACCGCTGGTACTTCACCATTCGGAGCTTATGGCTACAACCCTGAGGGAGTGCGCATCGGCCAGCAGGGTTCGCGAAACCGCCGCGCGACGAAGGTGTGGGACAGGCGTGAGTATCGCAACCTTGATGATTCGATCGAATTGGGTACGCGCAATATCAAGGTGGCACTGCGAC
>JAOTUU010000348.1 GCA_029863705.1 Gammaproteobacteria bacterium | reverse complement strand
CAACAAACGGGCATCGAGATTATAGTTATTGACGAAAAACTCGACGACCTGGAGGGCGACGAAGACGAGGCTCGGATAAGCGACAAGAACTCGCCAGATGCGCCTTTCTTTCAGTTCGGTGATCAAGTGCTGCATGTCGCCATCCCAATTCCGTCGTTGATATACACAACCCTGAGTCTAGCGGGTCAGATCAAACAAAGTAAGCAGATACCCTTATCCAAAATCCACCGGCAGCCTAAGATAATCAGACATCGGATGCTCGCGAGTATGGAGCTCCAGCCGACAACAAAATCAGGGGGATGCACCCATGGAACTCCTCGACTTCGCCCGTGGCCAGGGACTGCAGGTTGCGGTCTTGATTTTCGTTGCCGGGCTGATCTGGCGCCTTGTGGCCCTGTTTCTGGCGGCAAAGAAAACCGATATTTCAGAGGCTCGCGTGGGTGGAGAACGCGCAGGCGGCCTGAAGACCATTTTTTCGAGATTCCGTCATCATGAGCCCTTCCGCCAGAGGACTCGCAACGGTGCAACCCTTGCCTACACCATGCACATCGGGCTGCTTGTCGTTGTACTCGGCGGCGCTCCGCACATTCTGTTCATCGAGAGCTTCTCGGGCCTCTCCTGGACCCCACTGCCCACGATTGTCATCCATCTCGCCGCAGCGGTGACGGTGGCCGCACTGCTGGTTAGTCTCGGGCGGCGATTGAGCCACCCGGTGCTGCGCCTGATATCCAATTTCGATGACTACTTTTCCTGGCTGATAACGACGCTGCCAGTTATTACGGGATTACTCACGGTTGCCCACGTTGGTGGACGCTATGAAACGTTACTGGCGTTGCATATTTTGAGTTTCGAGGCATTTCTGATTTGGTTTCCGTTTGGCAAACTCATGCATTCCATCATCGTGTTCGGCTCCCGATATACAACCGGCGTCACTTTCACGCGTAGGGGAGCCAAGGTATGAGTAAAGTCACTGAGAAATATCCCCTGGATACTCACGAACAGCGACTGACCGTAAAGGATCCGCATCCCCGTCACGACACGCAAGGCGATATTGACGAGGACGAGCGCTTGCGACGCGCCATGGCGAACTTCGCCAAGAATATGAATCGCACTACCGCGACTTACATGGAGGCCTGCGTTCACTGCGGCCAATGCGCCGAGGCGTGTCACTATTACGTGCAGACCGAAGATCCCAAGTACACCCCGATCTGGAAACTGGAGATATTCAAACAAGCGTATAAACGCGAAAACAGTCCGTTCGGATTCTTTTACCGGCTATTCGGCCTCAAACGGCATATTACAGTCGAACAACTAGGTGAATGGCAGGAACTCATCTATGACTCGTGCACGATGTGTGGGCGCTGCTCGCTGATTTGTCCGATGGGCATCGATATTGCTACCCTCGTCGGCCAGGCACGACACGGCATGTTTAAGGCAGGCTTGATCCCCGACGAGTTGCACGAAGTTGCGCAGCGCGCGAAAGAAGAAGGCAGCCCACTTGGTGCTACTGCATCGGTATTCGAAGATCGCGCAGAGTGGATGGGCGACGAGTTCGATACGGAGGTCAATATCGACCAGGAACAGGCCGATATACTGGTCGCAATGTCGTCGATCGAGATCATGAAGTATCCACACGCCATCGGGGCAACTGCCAAAGTGCTGAATGCTTTGGGTGAAAGCTGGACGTTTCGCACCGAAGGCTATGAAGCGACAAATTTCGGCATGATGGCCGGCAATACCGAATGGCAAAAGGCCGCCACAATGAAGCTAATCAACGCCGCTGTTGCCTGTGGCGCGAAGCTCGTTGTCCTGCCGGAATGCGGCCACGCGTATGGCGCATTGCGTTGGCAGGGAGCCGCGATGTATGGCAAGCCTCTGCCTTTCAAGGTTCAACACATATCCGAGTTTCTCGCGGACGTCATCAGTTCTGGCCGATTGAAAGTGAAAAAGGTCGACCAGACCGTAACCTTCCACGATCCCTGCCAGGTTGCCCGTCGCGGCGGCGCTACCGAAGCACCGCGCGTCGTTATGGACGCTCTCGGTCTCGATCTGAAGGAAATGGCTCCAACGGGCGACTTCAACTGGTGCTGCGGTGGTGGCGGCGGTGTTGTCACCATCCATCGAGCCGACAAGCTGCGATACAAAGTATTCGAACTCAAGATGGACCAGGTCGAGGCGACCGGTGCAGACACCGTACTGTCAACCTGTTCGAATTGCCGGCAGAGCTACAACGACGCTAAAGAACATTTCCGTTGGGACAAGAACATGGAAAGCTTGCTCGAGCTCGTTGCGGATAATCTGGTCGAATAAATAGCGTTACGCTCGTCCGCTGCGTGCCCTGCGGGTAAGCAGGGGGCGGCTAATGCTTCGGCGTCGAGTTTTCCGGTAGCGCGAAAAACTGTAGTTCGCCAAGTTCACCTTCCAGGGACTCAAACATCGTACGCGGCTCCTGCAGCAGCCGCTCGGCCCATCGAGTTGCCTCTGTGTGATAGTGGTCATAGAGTTGCTTGCGAACCGCCAGCGATAAAATCGCGGGCTCTCCAACATCTTCGGTCAATGCCACATCCAGCGAAAACTCGGGCAGCGTGTTGCTGTCCTGCTTGTGTGACCACGTACCCGTGCACAAATCGAAGTTGTACAGGCCGAGAAAACGATGCCCGTGCTGGGCGACGAAATTCACTGATTCAATAACGTAGTCCGCCTCGGCGTCATCCATGACCCAGTGCAAACCAACGCGGCACCAGCCGGGTTTCATACCGCAGTACCCTTGCTGCACCGCGCTTCGATATCGCTCGGACGTTTCGTTATCAATATTCAATAACCTGTGCCCATACGGGCCTGCACAGGAACAGCCCGCCCGCGATTGGATGCCAAACAAGTCGTTGAGCAGAGCCGTTGCGAATTTGTGGTGGAGATAGTTGCCCCTGTCGTCCTTGAGGTTGAAAGAGATTATCCCAACGCGCCGGTCTGGATCCGG
>JAOTUU010000347.1 GCA_029863705.1 Gammaproteobacteria bacterium | reverse complement strand
TGATCGAAATAAGGTCGACGACACTCACCTACGCGGGCGGTTTGAATCGCAGGGATTGCGACGCGGCAGCTTTCTGTACCTATGCTGAGGAGATACAGAACTTTGCCAACTGGTTCAGCTACTACCGCAAGCGCGAATATGTCGCCAAAGCGGCTTATGGGCAAGTGATGGCAGGTGCGAGCAATTCGCGAATTGGGCTGGCGACGCTGCACAACAATGGCAGCATCGATACAGCCATCAAGTCGATGAATGCGGACCCGGCAACAGGTGACAAAAGAAACTTGCTGGATAATCTCTATGCCGGATACGGGAAGGGTGGCACGCCGCTGCGTGACAAGTTCGACGAGGTCGGCAAATATTTGAGCTGCAAGAGCAACAACTTCGGTTTTGATTGTCCGGCGCTTCCGGCAGCTTCGGGTGGCGAGTGCCAGCAGAATTTCACGATTCTGATGACCGACGGTTATTACAACGGATCGTTCAGCGGTAACGACAACGAAGATGGCGATGACAACACAAAATGGGACAGCGGACCTGAAGGTCCTTATGGCGATTCGGAAAAACGAACGCTTGCTGACATTGCGATGGAATACTATGAAAACGATATCCGTCCGGGCATAGCCAACAACCTGCGACCGCCGCCGGGTGGCATCGACGAAAACACGGCGCAACACATGGTGACTTACTCCGTGGCGTTCGGCGTCGACGGTACGCTGACGGCGATGCCGCCTAATACGACCGATCCATTTTCCTGGCCAGTGCCGGATACGGATGCCAAGAAGATCGATGACCTGCGGCATGCAGCGTGGAACGGGCGCGGCGAGTTTCTTAGCGCTCGCAATCCTGGTGAACTTATCGCGGGGCTACGCAGCGCGATACAGTCCATACAAGGCCGCGTAGGTTCGGCGGCATCGGTCGCGTTCAACACGGGTTCTTTGAGCACGAATTCGCAGGTGTACCTCGCCTTGTTTAACAGCGAACGTTGGGACGGCAGCCTGCTGGCTTTCGACCTGGATCCGAATACCGGCGCCATCAGCGCAACACCTAGCTGGTCCGCAGCGCATAAACTGAACGCACGTGATCTTTCCGTGTATCCACGAACGCTGCTCACTTACGACGGTTCTGATGGTATTGCGTTCCAATGGTCGGCGTTAACGGCGGACCAAAAGAACGACTTCCGCACCAATTCGGCCGGCGGCCCGGATAATGAAGCAACCGGAATGGCCAGGCACGCTTACATGCGGGGCGACCGCGGCTGCGAGTCCTCGTCGACATCGACCTGTAGTTATACCGACGGCACCAATATTTACAACACCAAAGCGCTGAGAGAGCGTGGCGCCATCCTCGGCGACCTCGTCCACTCGGGACCGGTTTTTGTGGGTGCTCCGGAGTCCAATTGGCCTGACGTTGCTCCGTTTCCTGGCGATGTCGGCACGACCTACAAGGAATATCAACTCGACCAGGCGACCCGACCGGGTGTTATTTACGTTGGCGGCAATGACGGAATGTTGCACGGCTTCGAGCAGTCGAGCGGCAACGAGATCCTGGGTTACATACCGAATGCCCTGTATTCGACCGGCGCACTGGATGGGCTGCATTACCTCACCGATCCTGCCTACGCGCATCGCTACAGCGTGGATCTCACGCCCTCGGTGGCTGACGCCTACATCAAGTCTACGCCATTAGGTACGACCTCGTGGAAGACCGTTCTCGTGGGCGGCCTGCGCGGCGGTGGCAGAGGCTTGTTCGCACTGGACGTGACGAACCCCGCTCTCTTTTCCGAGGCCCTCAGTGCTCCGGCGAAGACCGTAATGTGGGAATTCACGAGTACTAACAACGCGGACCTGGGCCATACTTTCAGCCGTCCGTCCATCGTTCCGCTGGAAGGTCCTAGCAATTCGATCCGCTGGGCCGCCGTTGTTGGCAATGGTTACAACGATCTCGGCAGCGGCGAAGCGAAGCTGTTCGTTCTTTTCCTGGAAGGCGGCCTCGACGGGACCTGGACCAGCGGTACGGACTATATCGAGATTTCGACTGGCGTTGGAGACGCAACCGACCGAAACGGACTGTCGACGCCAGCAGTCATTGATTCCGACGGTGACGGTCTTGCCGATCGTGTTTATGCCGGCGACCTCGAGGGAAATATGTGGGCGTTTGATTTGTCCGGCACCAATACGGGCAATTGGGACGTCGCCTACTTTAGTGGACCGACGCCGCAGCCCTTATTCACGGCACCCGCCAATCAACCAATCACGTCGACACCCGTTATCGCGCGCAACAGCGCTATACCGACGTCAAGCACCAATTCACCGAATACGATGGTGGTCTTCGGAACCGGCCAGTACCTCACAGCAGGTGACGTCACGACGACCGACATGCAAACTGTGTACGGCGTCTGGGATTCTGGAACCGCCGAACTCGACGTGAGTGACCTGGTGCAACAGACCATCGGTTTCGGCGCGACATCTGAAGGTGTGCCTGGACGAAAGCTCACTAGCAATGCGATCAACTTTGCAACGGATTTCGGTTGGTACATGAACCTGCCCGACAGCGGTGAACGCCTCGTAACCGACCCTGTAATTCGCGGCGACCTGGTGTTCTTTAATACGATGATTCCGGATTCCAACCCCTGTAACTTCGGCGGTAGCAGCTGGCTGATGGCGGCGAAGTGGCTCACCGGCGGAAATCCCGGCGAGATCGCCTTTGACCTGAACCGCGACGGTTTACTCGACGACCTCGATAAAATCGATGGAGCAGCCGCTGTGGGTGTATCGGTAACCGGTATCGCGACCTCACCCGTGAATCTCGCAAACAAGCGTTACACATCGACGACCGAGACAATCGGCGGAAGCACCATTGACGTTACCGATATCCTGGATGTCGGTGGACCCAAGACAGGTCGCCTGGCTTGGGAAGAACTTACGCCGTAAGCTAATCAGAGCTCAGGAGTCAGACCATGAAAAAGACATTCTTCCTAGTCC
>JAOTUU010000346.1 GCA_029863705.1 Gammaproteobacteria bacterium | reverse complement strand
CCACCAAACGAGACGAGAGTCTTATCGTCGCCAAATGCGTGTATGCCAGGAACGGTATCGGGTGCCATCAGCGCAACATCTTCTATGTTACGAGGTACCGGCATCCTGCTCAGTTCCTCGAGCGAGATATGCAGGCCTGTTTCACCGGTCGCCGTCTTCATCAACGGCACGGCAGTGCCATAGACAACGACCTCCTCGATCGTGTCGGCCGCGACCGGAATCGTCAACTCAACGGCGGCACCTATGTTCACCACTACCTGTTCGATGCTGACCGTCGTATAACCACTACCCGACGAACGCAGAGTGAAAACGCCTGGCCTCAGTTGCAGATGAAACCTGCCGCTAGCATTGGTTGTAACTGATCGGGCCAGGCCTGTCCGATTCTCCGATATGGCCACAGATACGCCAGCCACAGCAGTGCCACTTGCCGCATCGACCACCTGACCCTTCACTACTCCCGTCGCCCCCTGGGCGGACGCTGCGTTGGCCCAAAAGATACCGATTAACAGAACGAAAAGTGCGGATATAACGATACGTTGGCGCATGACAGCATACTCCGATCGATCGGCACGGCATTACGCGTGATATCGCATCGGAAGCTCCGGCGAGAAATGCCAGTGTCATATGCAAACCACTGTAAGCACAATAGAAAAACTCGATCAATCAGGGCTAATACGTAGCCGGAATTGACCGAATACGTTCGGAAGGTTCGTATTAACTTGGGGCTTGTGTTCCGTATGCTGAATTGTGTCGTTAACTGTTAAGAAAGGCCGCCTGATCGTTGAAGATGAAACTGCGACGATTTACGAAGATCTTTGCGGGTACTTTCCTCCAAAAAAAACCCCGCTCGTTGAGCGGGGTTCTCATTAGGTCCTGCATGGACCGATGTTTCTACAGCATGTCGTATTTCAAACGCAGGTACCAGAACGAGCCGTTGAATCCAAACGGGCTGAACTGGCTGTAGCGATTGCCTACGCCAGCGGCCGCACCCGGGTTCTCGTCAGGTGTCTCATCAAAAGCATGCTGCGCACCAAGAACAACGGTCAGGCTGTCGCTCCAGCTGTACGCTGCTTCGAGGTCGACGAGGCTCTTGCCATCGTAAGTGTTGCCATCTTCTGAATCGTACCAGTCATCGTAATAGCTGACCCGAGCCAGGAAGCGCCACTTGTCCCAGTGATGATTCGCGGACAGATTGTAACGTGTCTCAGGCAGGCCTTCCTCATACTCACGAATACGCGTCTCGCCGACGGCAGCGGTGGCAGCTGTAACACTTGTGTCCGTGTTGTTGTATGCCAGGCTGAACAACGTGTTTGAGTTAGACCATTCCACGGGGTAACTCGCTACGATATCGAAACCCTTCGTCTCGGTATCGAACTGGTTGGCAAAGAAGCGGAAGTTCGCCAGGTTGCCGGCGCTCGTAATACCTGCGTCGATCAGGTCTTGAACCTCTGCTGGCGTCAACGCAAAGTCCTGCGTCAGACTCAGACGATCATCGACATCGATCTGGAAGTAGTCGATGGTTACATCGAGTTCGCCCACATGGAAGAACGTGCCGAGCGTGAGGCTTGTCGAATCTTCAGGCTCCAACGGCGCGCCACCGCGCAACAGCGCAGGTCCTGACGTCGAAGGCACCGTGCCATTGTTGACGAGATCCATAATAACGAGATCGAACTCTGTCGAAACGTTGAACGCGTTTGACTGTCCCGGCGTTGGCGCCTTGAAGCCTGTGCTTATCGTACCGCGTAGACCGAAGTTATCCGTGACGCGGAAGTTACCGGCGACCTTGTAATTCGTCGTTGTACCAAAGTCGTCAAAATCCTCGTAACGAACAGCTGCAGCGAGCAGCAATTGGTCGGTCGGTTCCCATTCGCCATCAACGTAGAGCGAGATGTTCTTGCGATCAAAAGAACCGCCAGCGATGTTGCTGAAACCCGGGAATCCGTTCGATGCAGCGCTGAAGCCCTGATCGGCCAGAGGACCGATAGTGAATGACTCCTCCTGACCAACCGTAATCTCGAAGTTTTCGTTTCGCCATTCGGCACCGAACGCAATGTTGGTGCTATCGCTTGGCGAGTAAGCGAAATCGAGGTTGAACATCTGTTCGGTCTGCGTGTAATCACCCGGATTGAACTCCGTGGGTGTTGCCGGCCCAAGCGATGCATTCACGGTATTGTTGATGAAGAAATCGACATCGTTCATGCCGGCTCCTGCACTAACGTCCCACCGAATTCCGTTTTCCATCTCTCCGCGAACACCAGCGGTTATCGCGACATCTTTGACATCACCGCCGAACCGTGGAGTAAAGCCGCCCGGGAATATCTCCTGGAACGAGAAACAGTTGGGGTCAGCAAAAACCTGCGCCAGGGCGCCCGGATCCGGCACATTATTCGTAATCGTGACAACAGGACAACCAGCAGAGCCATCAATCACACCGTCTACCGCGTCGAGCATGTCGCCAATCAACAATGTGGCTCCACTGTCGCCGCTGAATACCGCGCCGCGCGTATTGGGATTTCGGAAGTAGAACCCGCCGTCAACATGCTTGGCGGCGTAGTTACCATGAGCGTAGGCGCTCGTTCCGTTACCCATATCAAGGCCCAGGTTTCCGAATACCTTTATCTCATTGGTTATTTCCGGTGAGCCCCAGATTTGTGCCGGATTGGCAACCGCCGTGTTACCGGCCGCGATGAGACCCGCGGCATCGTCACGCTGTACGGATCGATCCGTAGCGTCGGCTTCCCCGTATTCAAAACTGAAATTTGCGAATCCATCGTTGCCTAGCGGCAAACCGATGTTTCCGGCAATGCTGTATGCCTGTCCATCGCCTTCGCTATATTCGCCCACCTTGGCTTCAAGCGAGAGGCCATCGGCATCGTCTTTCAGGATAAAGTTCATCACACCTGCGATAGCGTCGGAGCCGTATTGAGCTGCAGCGCCGTCACGCAGAACCTCTACCTGCTTCAATGCGATTGAAGGAATAGGAGAGATGTCGGGTCCCTGAGC
>JAOTUU010000074.1 GCA_029863705.1 Gammaproteobacteria bacterium | reverse complement strand
TGATTCACCCAATCGGCTGGATACATTCACTGAGTTCTTCCTGGAGCGGGCTGACAATATCATTCTGGTGGTACAACAGTCATTACCGCACGTCCAGGACGCGGCTCGGACGATTCAGCTGCTTACGAACGAATTTGCAATTTCGGAAGCCAGAATCAGCGTAGTCGTCAATCGGTTTTCCAAAAATGCGCCGATAGATCTCGGTGACATTCGGAAAGCACTGCGTACGGACAGGCTTATTACCGTACCTAATCAATACAAGCTTGCCGCGGAGTGTATTAATTCTGGTATTCCCATCGCAGAAATTTCGAAGAATGCGCCGTTAACAAAGGCAATACGAAATCTGCAAGCGGCGCTCGATAACAAGGACAGCAAACCCGCAGGAAGTTTCTTGGCCCGCGCTTTGCCGAATATTTTGAGGAGTTAAGTGAATGGCGACTGTTTTTACAACGGGGGTTAAGAGGGAGCGCGAAGGGTCTGCCGTCGAACACGCGGACCGAACCCGTGCCCTTACAATCCAGGAAACGGAATGGAAACAGCGCATCAATGAACGCTTGCTTACCGTGCTTGATCTGTCTCTAATCGATACGATCGAATCGGACAAGGCACGCAGGGAGATTCGTGAAATTGCCGAACGGCTGTTGGCCGAAGAGTCCGCACCCCTCAGCCGCAAGCAACGGCGACTAATCGTGGAGCGCATTGAGGACGAGGTAATGGGGCTTGGTCCCCTGGAGCCGCTGCTCGCCGACCCCACTATTTCCGACATACTCGTGAACGGCTCCGATACCATATATATAGAGCGACGAGGCAAGCTGGAACTCACCAATTCGCAGTTTACCAACCACGCGCATCTGCTTAACACAATTGATCGCATTGTCTCGGCAGTCGGACGACGCATTGACGAATCGTCTCCGATGGTCGATGCCCGGTTGGCTGACGGCTCGCGCGTAAACGCTATCATTCCTCCTCTGGCTATCGATGGCGCAATGCTATCGATTCGCCGATTCGGCGTCGATTTGCTTACGATGAATAACCTGATTGAGCTGCAGACATTGACGCCGGAAGTTGCTCAGGTACTGCAAGCGATCGTCAAGGCACGGCTCAATATTATCGTTTCCGGTGGCACCGGATCCGGCAAAACGACGATGCTCAATATCCTGTCGAGTTACATACCAGAGGATGAGCGCATCGTAACGATTGAAGACTCGGCCGAGTTGCAGCTACGCCAGCCACACGTTGTGCGCCTCGAAACGCGACCCCCGAATATTGAGTCCAAGGGCGAGGTGACGTCGCGAGACCTGGTTAGGAACAGCCTCCGGATGAGGCCTGAGCGCATTATCATCGGCGAGGTCCGCGGGGGCGAAGCGCTCGATATGCTTCAGGCCATGAACACCGGTCACGACGGCTCTATCACCACCATCCATGCCAATGCTCCGAGAGACTCACTTGGCCGCATTGAGAACATGGTGTCGATGGCCGGCGTTAACTTTCCGATTAATGCGTTGCGGTCGCAAATCGCATCGGCAATCGACATCGTGTTGCAAATCGCTCGGCTCGAGGATGGCCAGCGAAAGCTGGTGAGCGTGCAGGAAATAAACGGTATGGAAGGCGACATTATTACGATGTCGGAGTTGTTTACTTTTCAACGTGAAGGCATGGACGACAATGGAAAGGTCATAGGGAAACTGAGAGCCACCGGCATCATTCCCGCGTTCCACAAAAACCTGGCGCACCGCGGCATCGATCTACCCATTGAAGTCTTTAGTCCGGACTGGTCTGAAACGGCAGACACAAGACAATGAGTGGCGGCGCACAAGTTTTCATATTGCTGGTCTTTGCGACCGTTGCACTTCTGATGCAGGGACTGGTCGTGCCAGTCTTTGGAGAAAACGCCAAGGCCAGAAAGAGACTTAAGAAGCGTATCGAAGAAATCGAGTCGGCGAGCGCAGAGGAGTCCTTATCATCCTTACTGCGTGAAAAGTACCTGCGCCGTCTGTCACCGCTTGAGCGCAGGCTGGAATCTTTACCGGCGATGGAAGCCGTAGCAACACGGATCGAGCAAGCCGGACACAAGATCCTTGCCTACCGGCTGGTGCTCTTATCCCTGGCAATCGGGGCCACGGTGCTGGTGGTCAGTTGGGCCTATTTTCGGGCGCCGCTAATAGCCATTGTTACCGCATTGCTGGCGACATATTCGCCTTTCATGAAAATCAGTATCGATCGCGTCAGGCGTATGCATGCGTTTGAGGAACAATTACCGGACGCTATAGACACAATGAAGCGCGCATTGAAAGCAGGGCATCCACTCGGTGCCACCTTGAAACTCGTCGCAGACGAGATGGATGACCCGGTTGCCGGAGAATTCGAATTGACCTTCGGAGAAATCAATTATGGTAACGATGTTCGCAGGGCGATGCTGGGACTATTGTCGCGGGTGCCGAGTGTAACCGTGATGGCGCTCGTAACATCAATTCTCGTGCAAAAAGAAACTGGTGGCAATCTCTCGGAGATTTTGGAAAAGATCTCAGCTGTAATTCGAGGCCGGTTTCGATTTCAACGCAAGGTACAGACTTATTCGGCGGAAGGCCGGATGTCGGCGTGGATTTTGGCAATGGTCCCATTGACTCTGTTCGCAGGACTTTGGCTGACACAACCCGACTACCTTCCTGTTTTGCTCGAAGACCGTCGTGGTCAGAAAATGGTCGTGTATGGCATTGTCTCCGGAGTAGTCGGAATATTCTGGATCCGTAAGATTCTCCGGATCGAGGTATAGGCACATGGAGGCGCTATTAGATTTGTTGAACAGCTACTGGACCGACGAAGTCGTCTTGCGTCGACTACTCGTAGGCCTGTCTGCTGCAACAATATTCATCCTGGCTCTGGGGCTTAGCAACCTGATAATGAACATGACGAGCCCTGTCCGCCGTCGCATGGGCCTCGTTCACGACGACCAGCCCGATAAAGGCCGACTAAAGATGTTTGTGAACACCGCGATGGGTCCGGTCGCCGGCTACGTACTGCCCCAGAAAAATGATGAACGTGATGACATGACACAAAAACTGGCTCGCGCCGGCTTTCGGTCACCGCAGGCTTTGCAGACCTTCTACATGACGAAATCTCTTCTGGCTGTCACCCTGCCAATGTTAGTCCTTTTCGGTTGGAGGTGGTTTCCGGATATCGAGGGATCCACTTTGACGTATGCAATGGCCGCGAGCGGCATCGGCTTGCTGGGACCCAATTTCATACTTCGAAAATTAATAGACAGGCGAGTCAGAAGCATCAGAAACGGATTTCCCGATGCGCTTGATTTACTGGTGGTATGCGTCGAGTCCGGCCTCGGCCTGGCCTCCGCCATCCAGCGAGTGGCGGACGAGCTCTTCGTCAGTCATCCCGAGCTGGCATTTGAGCTGTCGACCGTCAACGCAGAAATTCGTGCCGGAATGCCGCGTGAACAGGCCTTGAGAAATCTCGCTGACAGGACGGGCCTGCCAGACATAAAGGGTCTGGTCGGGTTGCTAGTGCAAACGATGCGTTTTGGCACAAGCGTCAGCGATGCACTGCGCATTTATTCTGATGAATTTCGTGACAAACGAATGCAAATGGCTGAGGAACAGGCCGCGAAAATGGGCACGAAGCTTGTTTTCCCGTTGATATTCTGCATGTTTCCAGTGTTTTTCATCGTGGCAATCGGACCGGCAGTCCTGGCTATCATGGACTGGATTTCCGGCAAATAGCGGATTTTTCCATTGGCACGACTCTGGAGTGTAAAAATGCCTGGCAAATACAATGAATTGAGTATTATAAATTTCTGCTTGCTTGGGTTGTTGAGCGGTTGTGCCAGCACTTCTGCGGTTGATTCCGACAAGTATGCCGGGCCTGATCTCAACGACAAATCCCTCGATGTTTTGTTCGCAACAGAGTTCCCGGTAGCGTCAGAGGCCGAAGCAATCGCGCAGGCAGATCAGGCATTGCAGCGAGGAGAAGTCGACAGGGCATTGTTTTTCTATGTCCGTGCGCTGCAGTTCCAGCCCGAAAACGTTGAATTGCTTGCGCGAATTGGTGAAATCCAGATGCAGCGAAACAACCACGATTTGGCCCGTCGTGCGTTCCTTGCTGCTCTAGAATACGGTCCCACCCACGCGCGCGCTCTTGAAGGCCTTGGGCTAATCTATATTGCCGAGGGCATGCACGAACAAGCCGTCGTCGAATTAAAATTGGCCGTCGCATACAACGATCAACTCTGGCGCGCACATAACGCGCTCGGAATATACGAGGATAAGGCCGGAAACTTTGCGGCAGCTCAGCTCCACTACGACATGGCCTTGTCGATCAACCCGAATGCGGCGGACGTACTCAATAACCGCGGCTACTCAAAGCTCCTGGCTGGCAATATGGACGCCGCGATGCTTGATTTCTACGAAGCTGCCGAAAATCGGAATTTTCCACTCGCATGGGCAAATCTCGGCAAGCTATACGCAGCTCAAGGTCGATATAGCGACGCTATTACTACTTACAAGCATGTGATGAGTGAAGCGCATGCGCTTAACAATACCGCCAATTCAGCAATCGAGAATGGCGATATCGCAGAAGCGAAATTCTATTTAAATAAAGCTATTCGATTATCTCCGACATATTTCCCCGCTGCAGAGGAAAACTTGTCGTTGATCGCACAAAGGGAGTTGGACGATGGCTCGCATCCTGTTCTTTATTAGCCTGATCCTTTTCAATACATCTGTAATTGCCGATGCAAACCATGGTGAATATCTCGGCTACACCCTGGGCGACAAGTATAGAGTGCCCAGAGGTACCGTTGGTGAGTATCATATTACGGGTGCGATGATTTATGCCGTGGATCCAAAGCGGCAGGCCCACCACGTCGACTCAATGAGCATATACGTATCTCCCAAGAGTTCCATCATTGGTAGTATTTTCGGTGAATGGTATTTCTCGAACGCGCGATCTGCGAAGAGCTTTGCCGACAACTATCTGGCAGCACTGGAGAAGAAATATCCGCACTGGAAGCTCAGAGGGCGATCATTAACCTACGGCGACCATCAACTGTGGGTGGATTTAGAAGAAAAACCCCCATTCGATGATTACTGGCCTTCGCGCGACAAACATCGCGTGGCAATCGGGCTGATTTATGCGCCGGATTCTCTGGGCAGAAACAACTGGATGGCCCTAATCGACAGGGAAGTTAACAACTTCAAACTCAGCGCTAAAAAATAGCATCGAATCATTGGCAGATGTTGCCCATCAATCTACGAATCTCAGGCACAGACTTCTGCACACAGCCTTCGCCTTCCTCGATCGCCTCAGCGGCGCGGTGAAACTCCAACATACCGATGTGGGCGACTTGAGGTGAGAGCAGCACATCCGCCGGATCGCCCGCCAGCCGACTTCGCGTAATCCTGTCCTGGACAATATTCACGGATTTTGCGATGGCGTAAAACAAGCCAGGGGTCGCATCTTTATCATTGTGATTTTGGAAGATGGCATGCGAATACTCCTTTGCCTGTTGTTTAATGCTGCCTAATACGCCTCGATTGTCAACGGGAGCCGCTTCCGGCGTTCCAGTATTGCTCCTGCCGACGATGCCAGAATTCAGGTTAACAGCGATAACGATATCTGCCCCCAACGCGCGACAGACGCTCACCGGAACAGGATTAACCAGGCCGCCATCCACGAGCCACTGCTGCTCGTTACGAATCGCCGGGAACAAACCCGGCAATGCCATCGAGGCCCGAACCGCCTCTGCGAGCCGCCCTTCCGTGAACCAGACTTCCCGGCCGGTATCGAGGTTGGTGGATACCGCAGCGTATTTCTTCGGCAAGTCCTCTATGAGCTGGTTCTCGGCAGCAACATAGTTGTGCAAGAACCAGCTCAATCGCTCCGTATCAACGAATCCGGATTGTGAGAGTTTGATGTCAAAAAACCGCAGCACATCGGTTCTCGTTGAGCCGAGAACCCAATTTTCGAGTTTCTCCAGATTGCCGGCCGCGTATGAGCCGCCAACAATGGCACCGACCGACGTTCCACAGACAATATCGGGTTCTATTCCCTCTCTCAAAAGCGCCTTTATCACGCCGACGTGCGACCAGCCACGTGAGGCACCAGAGCCGAGAGCGAGACCGAGTTTTGGCATGACAGTCTAGCTAGAACAACTTCTTCGCAAATCCGACTACATCGTCCAGACCAAAACCATCGCCGCCGCCGAGCAGCCCGGGCAATGCACCCTCCAGAGATTGACCCTTGTTGCTGGTCTTGCTCATGGCACCCATCGCCAGTCCCGCGAGCAGCGGTAGCGCCTTTTTGATCAGGCTTGCATCGATTCCGGTCGACTCTGCGGCCTGAGCTGCGACATTGCGGCTGACATCCTTACTGCCAAACAGGTGGCCGAGGATCTTGTTGCCGTCCGTCACCGAATCAGCCGCTGACATCGAATTTGCATCATCCAGATAGCGCTCATGATTGCCGCTTTGCAATGCACCCTTTAGCGCAGATAGTCCCCCTTCCGGTTCAACCTGTTTCTTGAAGCCCTGTAGCAGTGCCGGCCCCAGGGCTCCCACGAGATCATTCGCTTTCGAAGAGTCCAGGCCAAGCCCGCTGGCGAGACTTCCAAGGCTGCTTTGACCACCCGATTGTTTTAGTAAGTCAAGAAAATCCATTCTTATTTCCTCGATCCGCTTAATCCAGCGGGATCTTTATTTTTTGTCCCGGATATATCTTGTTGGGATCCGGAATCAGCTCTTTGTTTGCCGCATGAATGCGTGTGTACTGCGACGCCTTGCCATAAAAACGTTTGGCTATGCCGCCAAGCGTGTCGCCACTGACGATTTCATAATATTCGACCTTTTCCTTTTCTTCTTCTTTCGGTTCAGGAAAGGTTAGGTCATCAGCAACTACTTTTTCAACACCCTTTACGTCTCCGGCAAGGAGAACCGCCGAATTTCGCGTCGCCTCATTGGCGCACTCGCCACAAATCGTCGCAACTCCATCATCAAAAGCAACATCGAGATTCTTGATACCGGCCAGTTTGATATCGAGATGTTGTTTAATGTTATCTGCAGCCTCTTTATCCGTGTCAAACAACTGTCTGCCGACGTCTTTTGCAAAATCGAATAAACCCATCACATTACTCCTCAACAAATTGTTATTAGTCTTCCAGCAAGAAGCTCACTTTCATTACGACCCGATACTCAGAAACCTCGCCGCCTTTTACGACAACTTTTTGCTCTTTTATCCACGCACCTTCGATATTTTTGATGGTCTTGCTAAAGCGTTTGATGCCCTTGCGTACCGCATCCTCAAAGCCTTTGCTGGATGACGCGCTGATTTCTGATGTTTTTGCAATACTCATATCCTGATCCTCTCCAATGTGTCACAAATGTTTCCGATCCGGCCAAGCTCCAGGCGAGCCAGCCGTTGCGTAGCAATACAGGATAACCTAAAAACGCAGCCAATTTCACACGCGCGACCCCTCCTTAAACACTCGCGATTCTCTGGAACTTGGATGTGAAGTGCCGCAGCGATAGAGGCTCTTCGATGATTCTGAAGCCCGTCAGCGTCTCTTTCACTTTGTTGAGTTCGGCAAACACCTCCACAACACAATCGGCGTGAGACTGAGTGTATACGCGCCGCGGCATCGCAAGCCGAACCAGGTCCATCGCTGCCGCTTCTTCAGTACCGTCAGTCTTGCGACCGAACATCACCGTGCCGATCTCGCACGACCTGATGCCACCGTATTCGTACAATCCCGCAACCACGGCTTGCCCCGGGTACTCGAGCGGCGGAATGTGTGGAAGCCAGGCGCGCGCATCAACGAACACCGCGTGCCCGCCAGCCGGCAAAACGACGGGCACACCCAAAGCGACCAGTTGCTCCACAACGTATTCGCAAGTCCTCAATCGATAGGCCAGATAGTCCTCATCGACGATTTCGCTTAGACCTTGGGCTATTGCCTCCAGGTCGCGACCGGCCAGTCCGCCGTAGGTCGGAAATCCCTCGATCTGTATGAGCCGGCTGCGCGCTTTCTCAGCAAGTGCATCGTCATTGAGCGCAAGCCAGCCGCCGATGTTCGCGAATGCGTCTTTCTTGGCGCTCATTGTCATGCCGTCGGCGTGCGAGAACATCATTCGAACGATGTCACTCACTGTCGTCTTCGAAAAACCCGGCTCTCGCAATTTGATGAAGTAAGCGTTTTCGGCGAAGCGGCAACTGTCGATAAAGAACGGTACGCCGTACTTGTGTGCCAGTTCCCCGGTGCGCCGGATGTTATCCATGCTAACCGGTTGGCCTCCGCCGGCATTGTTTGTGATTGTTGTCATCACACACGGCACATGCCCCTTGTTTGCGCGCAAAAAGGCATCCAGCTTTGCAATGTCCATATTGCCCTTGAACGGATGTTCAAGGGCCGGATCCATGCCTTCATCGATAACAAGATCATGCGCTTCGGCGCCGGACGCCTCCACATTACTTCTGGTCGTATCGAAATGCGTATTTGAAGGAATTACTTTCCCCTCACCGCCGATTAGCGAGAACAAGATGCTCTCGGCTGCCCTGCCCTGGTGCGTTGGCAAGATATGTTTGAAAGGCATGAGTTCGTTAACAGCTGATTTGAACCGTTGGTATGAAGGCGATCCAGCGTAGCTCTCGTCACCGCGCATAAGCACAGACCACTGCATCGCGCTCATCGCCGAGGTCCCGGAATCAGTCAACAAATCGATAATGACATCATCCGATTTCAGTAGAAAAGTGTTGTAGTGCGCCGCCTGCAAGAGCGCCTGTCGCTCTTCGAAGGTGGTTAGCCGGATAGGCTCGACGGTTTTAATTCGGAAAGGTTCGATTATTGTCTTCATGCGGAGGCTCCGATTGCTTGCCCCGACACGTTGAACAGCAAATCAGGGCAAAAGCGCTGCGGTTGCCTGTCTTAGAACGGACCGCGCTCAACGCCTGATTGGGTAACTGCTAAATAGTAGGACGCCCTGTGATGCATTGAAACACCCCATGGATAGGTGTTTACACGTATCATCTCGCTTGTAATTTCCAGCCCGTTGCTGAAGATTGCAACATACAGGAGCACAAGATGATCAAAGGATCACTGGTAGCGCTGGTGACGCCGTTTCGCAATGATGAACTCGACGAGGATGCCGTGCGCAAAATGGTGCGGTGGCACATCGAACAGGGTACGCACGGTCTCGTGCCAGTCGGAACGACCGGAGAGTCGGCAACGCTAACGGAGAAAGAGCATTGTCGGGTTATTGAAATCGTGGCGGAAGAAGCGGCCGGGCAGCTGCCGATTATCGCGGGCGCCGGCTCCAACAATACCCGTGAGGCGATTTTCTATAACGACGCGGCACAGGAATTTGGTGCCGATGCAAGTTTGCACGTGGCCGGTTACTACAACCGACCCTCACAAGAAGGCCTATTCAGACATTTTGAGGCAGTGCATGAAGCAAGCAGGATTCCAATTTTCGTTTATAACATTCCGCCGCGGGCAATTGTAGATATCCTCCCGGAAACGATGGCACGCATAGCTGCGTTGCCCCGGGTGCATGGCGTAAAAGATGCCACTGGCGACCTGTCGCGGCCGGTGCGCGAGAAATTGCTGATCAAGAGCGAATTTTCTTTCCTTTCCGGTGATGACGGTACTGCCGTGTCCTACAACGCCGCAGGCGGGAACGGCTGCATTTCGGTGACCGGCAATATCGCGCCGGCCTTATGCTCTGAAATGCAGACTGCCTGCAGCGATGGCGATTACGCTACCGCAGCGGCCATTCAGGAACGACTCATGCCGCTGCACATGGCCTTGTTCGCGGAGCCCAGCCCTGCCGGCGTCAAATACGCAGCGTCACTGCTGCAATTCTGTGATGAGTCTTGTCGATTACCTATCGTGCCACTATCGACTCACTCGAAATCGGCGATACGTGATGCAATGTCGAGCCTCGATTTGATATGACTTGCAGTCGAATGTTCGCTACGACTTCAGCGGCATCATCGTGGTGTACTTGACGCGGCGTAAAACAAACGTGGAACTGGCGGAGCGCACGGCCGAGTGCTTGAGTACCTGTGCATTGAGAAACTGGTTGTAAGCGTCCATGTCGCGAACGACCACGTGCAAGACGTAATCCCGTTCACCCGACACTGAAAAACACTCTGTGACTTCGGGCAACAATGCCACATGACGCTCGAAATCCTGCCTGTTCTCATCGGTGTGCTCGGTCATCGCGACCGACAACAACACCTGAATTTGAAAACCCGCCTGCTGGGGGTTCAGCAGTGCAACCTGGGCGCTGATAAGCCCGCTTTCCTCGAAATCCCGAATTCGTCGCCAAACAGAACTCCGTGACATGCCGGCGATTTCGGCAAGTTCACTCTGACTGCGCGTCGCGTCGCCTTGCAAGGCGTCGAGCAACAGATGATCGGCTCTTGACAGCTGCATGCGTATATACTGTCAATTTCTTAATTATTTTGCAATATTCAGTTCATATTATTAACTATATCGACTATTTCTGAACACAAAATCGGTAGAAAGTGCGCATACTGTCGAAAAGTTTTGTTACGCGGGAGCATCACATGTCTGAGCAATTAGACAATCCAATGGGCCTGGACGGATTTGAGTTCGTCGAGTTCGCCTCACCTGAATCCGGAGTCCTGGAATCGGTTTTTCATCTGCTCGGCTTTGACGCCGTTGCACGCCATCGCTCGAAGAACGTGACGCTGTATCGACAGGGCGACATCAATTTCATATTGAATGAAGAGCCCAATAGTCACGCAGCCTATTTTGCGCAGGAACATGGCCCGTCTGCCTGCGGCATGGCGTTTCGTGTCAAAGACGCGCATTTTGCTTACAACAGAGCGCTGCAACTTGGCGCTCAACCGATCGATATTCCGACCGGACCGATGGAATTACGCCTGCCGGCCATCAGGGGCATTGGCGGTGCGCCGCTTTATTTGATCGACCGCTACACCAAGGGCAATACGTTCTATGACATTGATTTCGAATTTTTCGATGGCGTCGACCGGCACCCGGAGGGATGTGGCTTTAAGGAGATTGACCACCTTACGCACAATGTTTACCGAGGCCGTATGGGGTACTGGGCAAACTTCTATGAAAAGCTGTTCAACTTTCGTGAATATCGTTATTTCGACATCAAGGGCGAGTACACAGGTTTGTTCTCGAAGGCCATGGCCGCGCCGGACGACCGGATTCGAATCCCCCTGAATGAAGAAGCGTCACAGGGAACAGGACAGATCGAAGAATTCCTGATGGCGTTCAACGGTGAGGGCATTCAGCACATTGCCCTGAGTTGCGACGACCTGTTCGCATGCTGGGACCGGCTAAAAGAGCGCGGCCTGACGTTCATGACGCCGCCGCCGGATACCTACTATGACATGCTCGAAGACAGGCTTCCAAAACACGGCGAGCCCATTGACGAATTGAAATCACGCGGTATTTTGCTCGATGGTTCAACGGAAGACGGTGACCCTCGCCTGTTGTTACAGATTTTTTCGGACACGATGCTCGGCCCGGTATTCTTTGAGTTCATCCAGCGCAAGAAAGACGATGGATTCGGAGAAGGCAATTTCAAAGCACTGTTTGAATCCATTGAACGCGACCAAATAGCCCGTGGAATCGTCGGCGAGCAGAAGGAGACCCAATGAAACTCAAAAGAATTCACCATGTCGCCTATCGCTGTCATGACGCGAAGGAAACCGTTGAGTTCTACGAACGCGTGCTGAATATGGAATTCATGCTCGCATTCGCTGAAGATCAGGTTCCGTCGACAAAGGAACCCGACCCATACATGCACGTGTTTCTCGATGCCGGCATGGGCAATGTACTCGCATTCTTCGAATTGCCGACACAAGCCGAGATGGATCGCGATCACAACACACCGGAGTGGGTACAGCACCTGGCCTTCGAACTCGAGAATTACGACGCATTACTCGAAGCGAAAGAACAAGTCGCAGCCGAAGGACTCGACGTAATTGGGCCGATCAATCACGGCATTTTTCAGTCAATCTACTTTTTTGATCCGAACGGCCACCGGCTCGAGCTCGTTGCCAATACGCAAACTCAGGAACAGATTGACGAGCTCAAACGTGTCGCACCGGATATGCTTGAGGAATGGAGCCGCACCAAGAAGGCTCCGCGCCACGCAGCCTGGCTGCACGAGCTCGAATTCCGGGGGTAGTGAATAGTGAAACTCGCAACACTTAAAAGTGGCCGTGATGGCCAACTCGTCGTCGTGTCACGCGATTTGAGCCGTTACGCGTCGGCTACCAGCGTGGCACCAACTCTGCAGGCAGCACTCGATGACTGGGCGAAAACCCGCCCGCAGCTCGAGGCACTTGCGGCGGAGCTCGAAGCCGGAAATGGCGGCGAAGCTTTCGATCAAAGTGCTTGTGCATCGCCGTTACCGCGTGCCTATCAGTGGGCCGATGGTTCCGCGTACGTCAACCACGTTGAACTTGTTCGCAAGGCACGTGGTGCCGAGATGCCGGACAGTTTCTGGACCGATCCACTCATGTACCAGGGTGGCTCCGACTCATTCCTGGCACCGAGAGACGACATCCCAATGGCGGACGAGGCCTGGGGTATCGACTTCGAAGCCGAAGTGGCCGTGATTACCGATGATGTGCCTATGGGCGTCAGTGCAGCAGACGCCGGCCAATACATTCGCTTAATCATGGTCGTCAACGACGTGTCGCTGCGCGGACTGATTCCCGGTGAATTGGGCAAGGGCTTCGGTTTTTTCCAGTCGAAACCGTCCAGCGCATTCTCACCAGTCGCCGTCACGCCTGACGAACTCGGCGATGCATGGACCGATAACAAGGTGCACCTGCCATTGCTGTCGACCCTGAATGACGAGCTATTCGGCAAGCCCGAGGCTGGCATCGACATGACCTTCGATTTCAGCCAGCTGGTTGCGCACGCCGCGAAGTCTCGCCCGCTGGGTACTGGCACGATCATCGGCTCTGGCACTGTCTCGAACAAGCTCGATGGCGGTCCCGGCAAACCGGTTAATGAAGGCGGCGTGGGTTACTCGTGTATCGCTGAACAGCGCACGATAGAAACGATTCAGGACGGCAGTCCGACGACATCGTTCATGCAATTCGGTGATCGCATTCGCATTGAAATGTGCAACGCCGATGGCGAGTCAATTTTCGGAACGATCGATCAGACCGTTGTCCGCTACACCGGGTAGAATGCCCGGGTGACGATAAAGCTCTACAGTTACTGGCGTTCTTCGGCGGCGTACCGCGTACGTATTGCGCTCAACCTCAAGGGTCTCGATCACGAAATAATCCCGGTGTCTCTACTCCCGGGCATCGCTGAGCATCGCCAGGAT
>JAOTUU010000072.1 GCA_029863705.1 Gammaproteobacteria bacterium | reverse complement strand
CACAAACTTTCCAGTCGCGTTCACGATGATCTCGCTGATACGGACAAAGCCGCGAGCATGCCGCCGGTACTGACATTTCAATCAATCGTTGATAATACGGTGGGCGCAACCGCCATCGTGTCGACGGTGTACGACCGGTTACCTGCCAACGGCAGCGAGCTTGTGCTTTACGACGTGAATCGCAACAGTACGATGCTGCATTTGATGGTAGACGTTCCCGCCGATCCGGCTGACTATTTCACTGCACTGGCACCGTTGGATTTCGACGTAGCCATTCTCAGGAACCGGGACCCCTCCAGCAATGCCATCGATGTGCAGACTTTGGCTGCCGGACAGACCGAGGCAATGAGTACAGAAACAAAGCTGAGATGGCCGACCGAGATCTACTCGCTATCGCACATCGCCATCCCGTTTCGCCCCGACGATATGCTCTACGGCGACGGCTCACTCAGCGATGATTCCGATGCCGTTCTCGGCGCTCTGGCGCCGCGCGGAGAGCGCGATGTGCTGCTATTGGAGCCCGACTTTTTTCTGCGCATTCGACACAACCCGTTTTTTGGATTCCAGTCACAGCGCCTGACTGAGTGGTTGGACGAGCTCTAAGGCGGGACGAAGAACCGCACAACCTCGATAATCGCCGTAGCAACTGGAAATTCGACCCTGATTGGTCTATACCCGTGTAGTAGAAGAGGCAGCATGTCGAGGGATGACCCGATGCGATATTCGTGCCAGGAACCGCCACCAGCAACACTCAAGTCTGTACGCAGCATTCTTTGTGCGGCATCGTTGATTTGCCTGCTATCCGGCAACGCATTCGCGCAGAATCCACCCGAGGCAATTACGGGCCTGGAGTTCGGCCTCATCAGAGATATCTGCATTGACGAGCTGTTTGTGTCCGCCGATATAGTGCTAACGCCGCCCAAGGTTCCGGTAGGCTGCACGCTGATTGACTGTTGTCCGGGATGCGGCTTTACGCCGGAAATCAATGTTGCCATAGAGCTGAGCAGTGATCTCAACACAGAAGTCGAAGTCAAATTCGAAAACCTTGCCAATCCTGGTTTGTTGACATTAACGCCTCCGGGAGCTGCTACCTGGGCCGGCACTACGCTCAAAGTGACGCGTGATGTTGTTGTATCCGGATTCCAACGCGATCCAACGACGACGGCAGTAATGGCTCAGGCCGAACTGAAATTTACTGACGATTTGACCGCGGGCGGGATATCGCTGTCTGAGGTCACAAGCCTCGGTGACACGATTGCCGCGCTTTCAATATCTGCCGCGGATTATCCATTGTCGCAATATGCATTCAAATATCGACCGCGGCTTTGTGCCCCGGAGATACTCTATCCCCCGCCGCCGGGCGATTTCATATCGTTGCTGAACAATTCCGGTGCAGACCAATCCGTCATCATGCTCGATGCTCAAACAGCGGCGGGCTGCGTGGACGACCATCGGTCGGCAGCAACCACATCCGCCCCATACCAAAATTTCTTCGCCCCAGACGTCGCGTGCCGCAACGAAGTTTCTGTGTACTCACGCCAGGATGCCGCTGTACTCCTGGATAACGCAGATACCGGAGTCTGGGCAGCTTGGAAAGACACGGCTGGCAATGTTCAACAAGTCGACCTCGACCAGGCACCCTGGGAGATGCCTTCCAATGTTTGGATATCAGCAACGGATGCCGACGAAGACGCTTTTCTGCTGAACCTGGCGCTTGCGGCATTGCTCGATTTTCCACTGATTTTTGATGCAAGCAACACGCCAGCGATGCTCCAGGCCCGCGCGAAATTGGAAATGGATTACGCAGACATGCTGTTCGACCTCAACAAAACAGGAATTGATGTCAACGAACAGGCCGTTTTCACAATCATCAATCAGCTTGAGGGGATGTTGGCCATCTACATGACCGCACTCGCGTTGCACGCCTCGGGTGACTGTTCCATGACGCAAATTCTCAACTATCAGAATACGATCGTGCCTCTCGGCGGTCCCTCGATCTATGAAGAAGGAGAGTTGAATATCTATTACATCGCCGCTGACTGGATCACAGAATTTTTTATGGATCCGATTACGGGTCTGGAGTGTCCCGGCGTTGTGTTTGTTGGTACAGCCGGTAACGACACATCGCTCGCGCATGAGTTGGGACACGTATTTTCACTGGGCCATGTCCACGACATTGGCGATGATTGCGATGCGGTTGTTGGCGCAGACGATTTCGAGACCAACAACATCATGTGGCCCATGCCTGCAGGTTTGGTTCGCGATGAGTTCACGATCGGTCAGAATTTCCGCATGAGTTTTAACACGAGTTCCGGACTAAATTATCTACCCAAAACAACGCCAGCGCGATCAAGCGGACCGACTGTATCTTGTCCAGACGACGTAGACGACGAAACTTGTCTGTGTTTGAGTCAAAGGTGAGTGTCGTGCGGGTACTAAAGATAAAACCGATTATTTCACTGACCGTACTTGCTGTTGGAATGTCGGGTTGTTGTACAACACCGGCAGCGCCGCAGGAAGTTGATCGTGCGTTGATCGCCTGGCTCGACTGCGGCGACTGCCTCGACGAAGAGTTCAAAAAGTTGACGAAGTACTGCGAGAAAGAAGTCGCATCGCGGCTGGCCCTGATTGTGGCGCACGGTCCACCGCCCGAAGTATTACAGGCGTACGAGATCGAACTCAGAGCAACCTACCAACGTCGGAAAGACTATGCGAACGCAACGCCCGGTGCCGATCCACCGGCCGTAACAGAAAATGAGTATGTCGAGATTTATACGAATTCAATGGTCAAGAGGCACAAAATGCGTGCCTATCAGGCGCTCGCTGAAATCAGCAAGAAGGATTTGATCGGATGGCTCGACGAAATTCCCGATCTACCCTAGTCGTCAATCCAGAGCCGCATTGAATTGCAGGCATTACCAGACAACGCGACTAAATCGCGCTGTCTGGCACTGCGATGTCAGCTCGTTGTGCTATCAAGCATCAGGGTCAATTTCGCAAACGCCTCCGCGAACCTCCTGCTTGTCGTCGTCACGGTCGACGATTTCGCCGCCGGCATCGGGGTCGATTCTTGTGCCTTCAGCGCAAATGGTTCCGGGACAAAAACTGCAACATCCTGACATTGACAAGGCAGCAATCAAGAGTAGTGCCGCTGCAAACCGGCTGCGATGTTTGCCAATGCTCGATTTCGATCGAATACTCATACCTATCCCCTTTGCTATCTATTTTTTTGCTTCTAATTCGGGCCTTTGAGTTGCCCGTTTTGAGCGGTAATTGCTTCAAACCGCTCGTCCTCCCTTATTGCCTCAAACTGAGGGTCAAACTCGATAAGTCTCCTAGAGTAGCCCTTGGCCACCGCTTTCTCCAAAGATTCGAGGACATTGTCCGTGTCACCCAGCGCCACGCTTACGATCGCATGAAAATAGTGAAATTCCGGGTTGTCAAATTCCTGCTTTAGCGCGCGCGATATCAGCAGCTGAGCTTTCCCTTTCTCACTGATATTTACGTAGTATGCGGCAAGATAAGCCAGCGTCTCAGAGTTAGCAGGGTTGATTTCCATCGCGCCCTCGGCGAGAGCGATTGCTTCCCGATATGCTGCCTCGCTCTGCTCCTCCATGCCCGGAACATAACGTGCGGCAGCGGCCAATTTACCCCACGCACGGAAGTTATCCGGCGCAATATCGACAGCGTACTGGTGCATTTCGACTGACCTTTCGTATTGCCCCTGATAGTAGAAGAGCGTTCCGAGGTTAGTGTAGATGACGCGTGTCGGATCAAGCTGCAAGGACCTCTGATACGCTGCTTCGGCGCTTTCCCAGTCACCTGCGTCAAAATATGCGACACCAAGATTCGTAAATCCGTCTGGATTATCCGGTGTCAGCTCAGTCACCCGTTTGTAGGGCTCGATGGCTTCCGCATACCGGCCCTGCCGGTGCATGAAATTGCCGAGCGCAAGATGTGTGCCCCAGAATGCGGGCTCGAGCTCAATACCATATCGAAGTACGCGCTCTGCATCCTCAAGCCGGCCCTGTCCTTGCAGGCTACGTGCAAGACCATAGTGTGCTGGTTCTGAACGGGGCCGTATCACGATCGCGCGCCGGAACTCATCCTCCGCCTTTTCGAACTGGCCGGATTGGCGGTATAGATTGCCGAGCGCTACGTGCACATCGGGAATCGTTGCATTCAGTGTCATCGCCCGGTGGCACTCTGCTTCGGCAGATTCGAATTCCGTCTGTGCACGTTCTCGTACAAATCGGGCAAGGTGAACTTCACACTTTCCTGCATGGGCATGTGCAAAGCGCGAATCCACTTCGAGCGCCCTGCCGAAAAGCTCCTCCGCGTGCTTTAGGTTATTTTCCTGCCGCGGGCGATTCAGATACTCACGTGCTTGCAAGTAGTAAACGTAGGCAGCTTCGTCCTCAGTCGGTCTTCGCTTCAACTCGTTCGCCGAATCCAAAGAAAGTACTACCTGTAATTCCTGCACAATCTCCGCGGCAATGCTGCTTGGTAGATCAAGTATCGCGTTCCGGTTACGTTCAAAGCCCCGCGACCAAATGTGATTTCCAGCAGCGTTGATCAGCTGAACAAGAACCCGAATTTGGTCACCGTTTCTCCTTACGCTTCCTTCGATGACGTTTTCGACGTTCAACCTTTCAGCAATAGTTGGCACGTCCAAGTACTGGCCAAACAACGACCAGCTGGATTCTCTCGCCGGTACTCTCAACTCCTCGAAATTCGCGAATAGATTCAACAACTCGTCGGATAAGCCGTCGCTGTAAACCGATGTCTCAGGGTCGTCGCCGATATTCACAAACCGCAGAACAGCGATCGATGTCTGTTGACCAATTGCCTCATCAGTCGAAGTCTCTGGCGGAGAACCGACGACAAACAGTGCAAACGCGATGAGCGCTGCACCAACGATGACATAGTCGAAGCGACGCCGTGACAAGGGTGGATGCTCGGAACCCCCAGGGCGATCAACCTCAAGTCCCGAAGGAGTCCATCGATAAACCCATGCATAAGCGATTGCCACCGGAAAACCGATGATCGAGAGAGCCAGCAGAAACTTCAGTGACCAGTCGGGAATCTCGGGGACCAGACCTAGGGCAAAATCGACAGCTTGCAGTATTGCCCAAGCTAGCGCCCAGTACGCAATAGAAACGCGGATAACGTCACGCCTCTTGAGTTCCTGAAAAAAATTCGATCGGTCGATTTTTGCTTTGTCGGTATATAGGGGTCGAACTTTGGCAATGAGCCGATATCCGCCTGGCTGAACTTGCACGTATGTTGATCTTGCCGAGCTATCATTGAGTACTGTCCGTAGTTCCTGGATAAACTCCTCAAAGGCTGTATCGGGGATTAGCTCCTTACCGCCGATCTCCTCGATCAAGGCATCTCGTGTAACCAGAATTCGCGGTCGGCTGGCCAAAAATACCAGCATCTCCATAACCTCTGGTCGAACGGCGTGCGCTCCATCTGGTCGTTCTACCACTCCCAGCGCGGGCTCTACTTCGTAGTTCCCAAGCTTGAAGCCGTCAAGGAGCTCGAGTTTCATACCACCACGATAGTGTCTTCGTTAAGTCAAATATAGCACCTGAAAAATGCAAATTTGCATTTAAGAAACAATGAATTAGTTAGGCCAGCTTGAAAACGTGGATCCGATTTCAGGGAGTACTGTAATCAGGCGGGTTTGTGGTGTGTATAGAACCGCACAATCTCGACCATCGCCTCGGTATCGAACTTGCAGTAACGCAGTAGCTGCTCCTCGAGCTCCTGTTTGCGCGCCATGTCGGTCTCGGGGTTGATAGCCTCGATGAAGCCATCCGAAGCCCCCATGCCCTCGGCAATGCCCTCGAGCTTCTTGTAGTCCATTTGCGGGTTGATTGTGGGCAAAACCGCCTTGATCGACCACGATCCGAGCATGTCCGGGTGGTAGTAATTCTCTTTAACTATCGGATGTAAGTCCCAGAGTCTATTGATAATCTTCTCTAAGGGGCTGGCCAGATCGGGGAACATCTCGATCAGGCCCTCAATAACCTTCTGTTCGTAGTTCGTGTACATCAACACAGGCCCGGAATCGCCCAGAGACGCGATCATCTTCTCGGCAAGGGCTCGCATCGGCGGCTCACCGGAAAGGTCCAGGAACTCCTCGTGACGCAGTTCCCCACCCTCTTCCTCGATATGGCAGGACCACTGCACCGGGATAGCCGCGTATGGGCGAGTGCCGGGCCAGATCGGCACGCCGGGTCCGATCGTCTCGAAATCCAGGTAGTAGCGCGGGTATGGCAAGGCCAACAGCTGCTGCCGGGCACCATCGAGAATCTCGGGCTCGCCCTTGCACGTTACTCGATAGATGCGTTGCTGGGTTGCGGATGTAATGCTGTTCTCGTCGACATCGAGTATGTCGTGGACCCCGAGCGCCACGTACTCGCCAAGCTTCGCTTTGCTGCCGCCTAAACCAGCGATGGGGTACTTCGTATCCTGCGGCCAACAATACGATTGAAACTGGCAGTCGTAGGGTTTGTTGCAGTGGGTGCCGACATTGCGATCCGGCATCGGGCCCGTCACTGCCTCGCGCGCATCGACAAGCAGATCGACCACCGCTTGCTTGAGACCGGTGGCTTCTTCGGTCAGGTCATGCTCCACGAGCAGGCCGTCATAGTCGCCGTTGCCCGGATACACGAATTGGTTGTTGATATGCGCCAGCGAGATCGACGTCACCGGCAGACCCGACTCGCGCATCACCCAGAGCTGAATAGCGCAATCGAGCTTGTGATAGTCCTTGACCGAGGTCGAGGCTTTCACCTCCACCACTTTCCAACCACCGGGTTCCGGTATCAGGACATCGGCCCTGATGAGCACGTTCTCGTGCCGAAACGTCGCCTCGAAAATCGGGAAGTCCGCACCACCATCGATGAGTTGCTTCGTCTCCGCCACCATCGTCTTGAAATCAAAGGCGACTTCAACGGAGTCGGCGGTACCATAAAACTGCTGCGCGACGTCACCGACCTGGTGGCCACCCGCAAACAATGACTCCATTTGTGGAGTGATGACAGCAAGCTCGGAGTGATGTTTCTCGAGGTGCAGTTTCTTCGGGCACTGCCAGGCAGAGATCAGGCGAGATTTGGAGAGGTAGGGCTTTCGGGCGGCCATGGCCTGATATTACACTGGGCCGCCGCGCTAAGGCACCGCGACCTGGCGTGGTGCTTCATTGAGCAGAGCATCCCGGCGAACCCCCAGTGCCGCCAAGCGATCATCGTCCAGTACATCGCCGAGTTCCGCGCGAAGCGCTTCGTCATTCAGTTCAGATAACGCGGAGCGCCATTGATCGCCAACCGCAAGTTCAATGTCCTCGAGGTACGCAGGTCGTTCGGGACTGACGCCAAAAGAACGATCGTGATCAACCAACATCAATGAAAGATCTTCGCGACTGTACAACATCGACGCCGGTGTTCTCGCCGAGTTGTTGATGAGCGCATCGAAGACATGCATTGCACCCGTTTGTTTTGCGAGGGAACACGGTGCATGTGCCCCCTGCCCGGTTGCTACACGTTCAAGCTCTGTCATGGTGCTCGCCGGAACAAACTGCAAGGTGCCCTGAGTTCCGGCAATTTCGCGTCGAACAGTCACGGGGATCATGCCAAGTTGGAGCATGCGATCCAGTTTGTATGCCGCAAGTTCAGGCGCATTGTGTTCGCCTCCCGAATGCTCTCGAAAGTAGGCGACTACCGATAGTTCGTCAGTCGTAACCCGCACCGGCCGCCATTCGGTTCCCCCATCGCTCAATTCAGCAATATTGCCATTCATCAGAAATTCGGCCATCGCTTCGTCACTGATAGCGATGGACTGATGACCGACTCTCATCGGGGCTTCTATCGGCGACAAGTCTGTCCGGCCATCCTCGTTAACCACGCTTAGCTCGTCACCTTCGATGATGAGTGCGTTGCCACTGCCCTCGTAGACTGCCTTGAGCATGCCGGTATCAATTTCAACGATGCGCCCGTCCATACGTTGTTGAACCTGGCGAGTAATGGTCGATGTATGTCCCATAACCACGCGTTCCGCACCGACTTTGCTCAATGCATAATTGAGCTCATCACCCTCAACAAGCCTGTTGCAGGTAGCTGTACCACGATACCAGGTCGGACCAGTTGGCCCGTACAACGGAGACTTGCCAAGCTCAAGAATTTTCAGCATAGCGCTAAAGAACTCGTCCGCAATTTGTCCCGCCCGGTTTTTCTGTATGAGCATCGGCGGGACTTCTTTAAAACGGTCAACAGGACTGATGACGGCCGCGTCCTCAAGCATTACTCGTGTCGTCACGTAGTCGTAAAAATTGTTCTTAAGCTCGATATTGACGCCCGTCAATCCATGTTCAGCAACAAAAGGCGGCACGCCGCCGTGCACGAACAAAGTATCGTTAATTACAACCATCAGAGGTTTTTCGAGCAGCCACTTTCCGTAGATTCCGTCCTGTCGAAAGGCTCGACGATGCGCGAAATACCCGGGCGGCGCTTTCTCGTCGAACTCCCGCCGTACTATCGACTCATCGATATCGCCGGCTTTTCCGAGGCGAAACCGTTGATACCACAGCTCGCGTTCTTCGGCTGATTCAAGGTCCAGAAAAGCCGCATATTCAGCTTCGGCAACGTAGCGAAGATCACCGATGAGGTTCATGACCTCATGGTTCCCAAGCAAGAGATGCACCTTGCCCCCGGCCAATGGCGCCTCTCGATCCAATCGCATGATGAGATCCATGACGAGGCGCGACTTCGGACCGCGATCCAACACGTCGCCGGTGAAGACGAGGTGCGTGGAGCCACCGAACCACGCGAGATCGCCATCGATGACATCGGCATATTGCAGTGTCGAGATCAATGCGTCGTACGCGCCATGCACGTCACCGATCGCTACAATTCTCTTGACGTCTGAATAATGCCAATCATCCGCTGCCGCCACCGCGCACAACAAGAAAGGGCAAAACAGCAATGCCAATAATTGAGAGCGGCCCAATAATAGGGCTGAGCCACGAGTTGCAGGATGTTTTCGCATCGGTGCGAAGTTTACCAGCGTCCTGCGTTGCGAGCGTCAGCTTACGCCGATGAATATGATCTACGTGTGGAAAATACTTACGCCCTTTTGAGATAACAAGAGCGATGTGATACTAAATGGTGAGAATTCACTGACCCCAGGAGAATGCCAATGTCACATGAACTAATGAGTCTAACGTGGGTAACCGCGCTGACGGCGATTATGTGGGTTCCCTATATCCTGAACACAGTTATGGTGCGGGGGTTGATAGACGCTGTAGGTTATCCCGACGATCCGAAGCCACCAGCTGCATGGGCAATTAGAATGAAGGCAGCCCACTACAACGCCGTAGAGAACCTGGTTGTTTTTGCTGCGCTGGTTCTGATCGCAAACGCTGCTGGCGTAAGCAATGAAACAACTATTCTCGCGTGCAATGTCTATTTTTGGGCGCGTGTAGTTCACTTCCTGTCTTATTCGTTCGCGATACCCTGGATCAGAACATTGGCTTTTGCCGTTGGCTGGCTTTGTCAGGCCGCGTTGGTCTTACAGCTTATCTAGGCGACGCGGAAGCAGCCGCCCACCTGATAATCTCTGGCTTGATTCTTGTATGCGGTGGAGGCGTGCTGATCTCGGCAGTGGCTGACTCAATAAAATGACGGCCGCGATCCGGCCACAATGGCTGCTGCTGGCCCAAGCAGACATTCGGAAACATGCAAAGGAAATTGACTAGATGGACTTGAAGGTATTAGCAACGGTCTTCGGAATCGTATTTCTTGCTGAACTTGGCGACAAAACGCAGCTTGCCACGCTGCTCTTCGCTTCTAAATCGCCAGGTAATTTGATCGCAGTGTTTGTCGGCGCCTCAGCAGCCCTCGTCGTGGCATCTGCAATCGGAGTAGTGGCTGGCGGCGTCATCGCTCAGTACATTAGTCCAAAGCACCTTTCGTATGTGGCAGGTGTGGGATTCCTCCTCATTGGAGCTTGGACGATATGGCAGGCTACCTATTTGAATTGAGGTTGCAGATACGATGCACCGTCTTTCCCAGCAAATACGTTTGCCTCATGCATTGCGACGTTGACGAGCAACCGACTCCGAGTGAAATCGATAATAAAGTCACGCTGGGTGAAAAGCTCGGCACCGAGGATCGCACATCCGGTCACACCGGGCGTTAGCGTTGAAAAAATCTCCAGTTCGGTAATTGTGAAGTCTTCATCCCGCCAGCGTATGCGTCCGGTCCTTACTTCGTCGAACCTGATTCGAGCTACGACGGGCGCACTCTCAATTGCGCCAGCCAAGAGATCATCGTCTCGAACATCGACCGGCTCGAGGCCAAGACTGCGTGCGGCAGCCCAATTGATCATATTCAGACCGGCGCCAAGGTCGAATAACGCAGGTATCTTCTGACCGCCGATTTCGATCTCGAGAAAGTACAGTGCTGCGCCGCTATCGCCGATGTACTCAGGCTCCAGCGGGACAGACGCCCAACCCCGATAGGTTCTGCGAGCAACCAGGTCCGGTGGGTACAGACGTATGACGCGATCTCGGGTAAAAAATCCGACAGCATAGCGGCGCAGGAAATCCACACCCAGAATGCCGTCAATGCCGGTGGTGGCTGAGGTGTCACCAGGCAGCAAGGCGATCCTGGGGTCGGACCACACCTCGCGACCGACTGCAAGGTGACTGATATCTAGCAATGGGAAGTTGCCCGAGGCCAGTACCCCGTGAATCACCACTACTTTTCCGGGAACACGTTCAAGTTCAAGGGTGTTACGTACTTCGTCGAACACAACGGAGATGCTGGCGCCAGTATCCAGAGCGAACGCAAACGGCCCCTGCCCGTTTACTTGCACTTCTACGACGATACGCCCGTTTTCTTCGATGTCGTAGGGGGCGATCGCGAGTGCACCATCCTCGTCCAGCACACTGGCGCAACCCCACAGCACAAAGACTGGTGCTAGCCCAATAATCTTAAGATTTGGCCTCACAGATAGAATCGTACTGTTTGTGGAGGCAAACGTGCAATCGCTGATTGGCCTGGAACTCCGGGCGTCCGAAAATGGCCGTAAGCCGCGCATCGCGCGACTCCTCGTATTTGTGGTCAATTGTGCGACTGCTATACACTCGATAGCTGCCGCTGGGCTGGCGCGATAGCGACAGGCAGGAATTTACCCATGCTCGCTGCTAACCAAACCTCAGTTCGACCCTGGTTTTCCCCGTGATGTCGATGGTGAAGCAAGCTGTGATGAGCAAGAGACCTAAGTGACGCAGACTTCCAAACCACCGGGGGGCTCTGTCTTAATGATCGTGAAGATCGCGCTTGTGATGCTAGCGGTCGAGATCATTATCATGCTGGGCTTCTACTGGTTTGGGATGACGCTTGCCAATTGGAAGTTCGCTCTGCTGGATGCCAGTTTGCTGGCTGTTATCGTCGCAACAATCGCCTATTTTGCGTTTGTTCGTCCGAAAGACCGACAAATTCGGACAATGATGGCAACCTTGGAGGAAGCAAGGCTGAAAGCAGAGAACCTGGCGCGTTTCGACGCGCTGACAGGCGTTCTCAGCAGGCGTGCAGTTCTCGGGGCACTCGACACGGAGGTAGAACGCGCGAAGCGTTACGGCAGTGCCCTTGCGTGCCTTATGCTCGACCTCGACCGCTTCAAGAGAATAAATGATACTTACGGACACCAGTTCGGGGACAAGGTCCTGCACCGAATTGCGCAAGTAATTACCGAGCATTGCCGTACAAACGATCACTTGGGACGCTATGGCGGCGAGGAATTCTTGATAGTCCTTCCGGAGACTCGGATTGACGGTGCGATCATGTTTGCGGAACGGGTGCGTTTGGCCGTTGCCGAGACGTGTCTGGATCGAAACGAAGAGCGCATTACGCTCAGCATCGGCGTGGCGGAGTGGCGCAATGGTGATGGCTCATCGCACAGGCTAATTGCTGAGGCAGATCGAGCTTTGCTCGAGGCGAAGGCGGCAGGTCGTAACCACGTCGTGGCGAATCAACTGGTCTAGCAGCAGGTTTACTGGATCAGACCAGAAACGGTATGTGCGGCCTTGAGCGGCGATCTTTTTTTATGGTGACCCCTTATGGGCTGCAATTTCAACCGGTCGACGCAACACTTTGTTGGAAAGCAATTGTCTGGCGAAAATGTCTTCAAATCAAAGTAGTAGCCAAAGATTCACAGGGACGCCGAGTTTCTATCCGTGGGAACACTGGCAACCTGGTCTCGGATGCTAACTGACCAGATTTCTACGCGGCAGCATTGAGGCGATTCGCGTGCTGAGCGTCATCCTTCTGCAGCTAGAAAATGCAGCGGGTCCCTATAGGTCTGCAGCGCCCGGTAATAATAAAGTCCGTTAGGTCGCTTGTTCTTGAAACGGAGCCTACGCAAGAATTCTGCTTCATCGTCGGATATATCGCCGCTGAGCGAGGCGTCCTGCAGGAATTCCGTGAACCCCGGCTCTTCCTCGTGGGGACCGTCAATGCCTTTCTCAACAAACGCAAAACGCTTTGGTTCCCCAGGGACGAGTCCTTCGTTCAGCGTAATTTCCATATCGAAGGTCGAGAGGTCGATATCCCAGCGAGCAATCAGCGGGTCCAGAAAGGAAATGCAGTCTTCGTTTGAAATATGGAAGATATCTGTATCTAGGAATTCAAGAATAATGACACGCATTTGCTCATGGTTCTTGTCACCGAGCTGAGCGACCTCGTGGAGCCATGCTTGATTGTCCAACTCCGATCGCGCGACCCCACTGACGACGTCCAGGAGTTTTTGCGTTACGAGCTGCTCGAGTTCACCAAATGTTTGCCTCTCGAATATCGAACGAATCTGCTGCTGCCTGGCCGGAACACACTTGCGCAGTATCAGATCACGGGCGTCCTTTAGCAGGGCTGCGGGCGGCTCCTCATTGGCACGCCTGTACTCGTCCGATCGTTGCGCGCGGGCCAGTTTCGCGAGCTCATCGTTCGAGAGCTGCAAGAATTCGCTCATTTTTTCGTAGATGTCTGTTCGATCCGGCGCCGGCGGCAATTTCTTCCGAGTCAACAGTTGCGATATATAGGATTCAGTCACTTCAGCGGCTGCCGCCAGATCCTTTTGCTCGAGTCCCAGCTCCTCAAGTCGCGTCTTAATGACCGAACAAACGTCCATTTATCGTCTCTCGTAATTGACTTAGTTAGTTAACCGTACAAATAATGTCAGATAAAAATTGACTATTCAAGTTAATTAACCGACTATGGTTAACTGATTGACAGGCCTCAGACGTGATCAAACTCACGAGTGAGCGGGCGTGCCTCTAGATCAGTCACGACGCTAAAAGCCGCCTAAATCCAGTGGGTGTTTCTACAGCAGACAAGTGGTTTCGTCTGCCGTTTCCT
>JAOTUU010000344.1 GCA_029863705.1 Gammaproteobacteria bacterium | reverse complement strand
CTGCCAGCCGATACGATCAAGAATATCAAAGGTATCGCCTTTGTTGATCAGAGAGCGATCCAGGTTCAGGATTTGGGCGACATTGACGCTGGCGCGCCAGGTACCGATCGACGTGTCCCAGTCGTAGGTTATCTGATAGTCGATACCGGTCTGGAACAGCGAGCCGACGTTCTGTTCACCGCGATCGATTATAGCCACGATTTCACAGTCACCGGATTCACCGGCAAAACGAATGTCCTCAAAGTCAGGGTTGTCCAGCCAGCTGGCGAACAGCGGGTGGTAGGTTCTCACATCACCGTCCACACAGGTTGAGGGCTGAGTAATCGGATAAATGTACGGCTCGTAAATCGCGTAGTTCTCGGCCGAACTCAAAGCCTGCTGCCAGTTTGGCACGGTCTCGATGCGATTCGAGTATTCGATGTCGTAATAGGTGAACTGAATCCTCAGCCCTTCAACGGCGACAGGCGTGAGGTCGAATCCGACCGACCACATATCGGCGGTCTCCGGCCCCAGGTACGGCGTTCTACCCCAGCGGGTGAAAATATTGGATGTGCCTGTTGTGGGGTTGGTCTGCGCAACCGGCAGACCTGGAGCGACGGTGATGTTATTGCTGCGAGTCAGTCCACTGTTCACACCCGGATTCATCTGTGTCAGCGTGGGCGCGCGGAATGCCTCACCGGCACTGGCACGAAAACTCACACTATCATTGACATCCCAGGTTATGCCAAGTCGCGGCGTGGTTTGCTTGCCGAAAGCCTTGTATTCGTCCTGACGCGCAGACACGCTCAGGGCCAGCCGCTGAATACCGGGCTTGTCGGTGACCAAGGGCGCATAGAGCTCTGCAAACACCGATTTCACGTCGCGTTCAATATCCGTATCGCGCAACCAGAACAGGTCCTTGTTGTAGTAGCGCACCGTCTGCGGCAGCCCGAGCCAATGGTCGGACTCGGTGTACTCGGCACCGATATTCAGGCGCATGGCACCGCCCGGCAGCTCGACTATCGGACCTTCGAAGCGGACATTCATTCCTCTCAGGAACTGGTCGGCATAGCGCCAGGTATAGCCCATCAGATTGTCAATGCCGGGCTGATCTACATCCGTCAGGTAGGGATTGAACCACTCCGGGTCGTTATCGTACCACGCATAGTTCAGATAGCCGTCTGGCGTACCGCTCGGGTCGTTGGTCAGGGCCGCGTTGTTGGCCTCTGGCCGATCGATATCCGCGCCCCACGTACGACCAACAAAAATTGAGCCGTTCATTTGCCACTCACCGAAATCCGACCGCAAATCCAAATAGTGATTCCAGGTCGAAGTTTCCGGCTTGCCAACATACGGATAGTCGTTCTCGGCCATGCTGACAACCACAGTGTAGTTGCTGCGCGTGGTAAGGCCTGGAATCCAATACGGACTTTCGTCCTCAGCGCGTACCCTGATGCGGTTCCATGACGTGCTTACAGCTTCGCGCTTGCTGTACATGCCCGTGTATGAGAACTGCAAGAAATCGGTGGGTTCCCAGTTGGCACGCAGGAACAGGCCCGTGCGCTCCAACGTCGCATTGTAGGTCGTGTAGTCCCCACTGTCTGCCAGGTAATCGCCGGCGTTGGCGGGATCGATCGGAATGAGATCACTCACCAACGGGATGAAGAACGTCCGGCTCGCGTTGTTCGGATCCGTAATGGTCTGACCGACAAAGTTCGGCGGCACGAAATAGTCCTGACTACCCACCGAGATAACCGGGCTATTGCCTGCGGTCGGCGTATTATTACGATTGTCGTTGCCGCCATACCTTCTGAGATCTTCCATCAGGTAGGCGCGCTCGTTGGTCGGCATCGCGTCCTGATCCTCGTAGCTGAAGCCCGCCATGACGTTGATGTTTCCCCAGGTTTTTCCGCCCACGAGCTCAATTTTGCTGGAATCGTATACGCCACTTCTGCCACTCAGTTGCACGTCCAGGCCTTCGAAATCGTCGCGCATGATGAAGTTGACTACGCCGGCCACGGCATCCGAGCCGTAAACTGACGAGGCGCCATCCAGCACCACCTCGACAGTCTGAATGGCGGCAAAGGGAATCGCACTCGGGTCAGGCCCGATTGAGGAGATACCCTGGCTTGCCATACGGTGGCCGTTCAGCAGCTGCAGCGAGGCATTGTTACCCAAGCCGCGCAGATTCAGGCCGGAGCCGCCGGCGTCATTGCCGCCGTCGGAATCCGCGACACCGGAGTCAATCTGCGAGCCCTGCGGCAGGTTGGCGATAATCTCGGCCGCGTCGCGCACGGGAGACTCGAGCAATTCCGCACGAGGAATTACGAAAGTTTGCGAGCCGACCGGAGCCACACCGCGGATACCGGTACCCGTTTGTGTGCCGGTAACGACAATTTCCTCGAGACGCTGCTGGGCCGGGACCTCATCTTGTTGTGCTTCCTCGTCAACCTGTTGTGCGGTTTGTTGCGCGCTGGTCAACGCCGGAGGCAGCAATAATGCGATTACGCCCAGTTGCAGGGCGCCTTTCAATCCCATTTGAAAGGCTTTTCGGATCTTGTTCATAACAATACTCCCCATCTTGTTAGTCCATGTCGAACACGACGCATATCGGTTCGGCAACCGCTAGACCACAGCTTATAAGGATGCGAGTCGCAAAACAGTGGCCAAGTATGCATAAGAGATTGTCCGCATGCGCCCCCATTTGCGTTGGCCAGATTACGTCTATTCCATATCGCGCGCTGGCGGACCGTCGTAACTGACGGGAATGCGTATGCGCATTGCACGCTCGCGTGTGTACTCCTCCATGACATGCGCCGACAAGCCCGCGACACGCCCGATAATGAACACGAGCTTGGCGAAAAGTGGCGGGAAGCCAAGATCAAAAAGAACGGCTGCCAGCGCACCATCGAGGTTGGCCGGCATGGGTTTGATCAGTTCCGCTACGGCCGCCTCGAGCGCCACAACAAAAGCGACCCCGTCGCCGGCAGCGCCGCTGTCACGTGCCAGCGAAAACAGGACTGCCGTGCGCGGGTCTGCCGTATGCACGCGGTGACCAATGCC
>JAOTUU010000343.1 GCA_029863705.1 Gammaproteobacteria bacterium | reverse complement strand
GGACGCACATCCGCATCGCTTTTGTCTTCGAGGCGCGTCAATGCGTCAACACTTACAGTAATGCCGAGCATCACGAGTGAGTTGGCCCCCACGTTGACCGAGTCGACGTTCGCCGTCGTTCTTACGGCCTTCGCCCTGCGGATATCCACCTTGGTGGCGACCAGCACACCGCTGCTATTGACGTCTCCTTCCACCTCGACCTTGACGTTGAGCCCGAGGTCGCCCTCGACACCACCTTCGTAGACTGTGCTTGCCGTGGTTGTGACCGGGAATCCTGTGACATCGAAGTCCTGCGCCGACGTAAAACGCGTTATGAAGCCCTGGATTTCGACGTGGACACCGTCCGCGACGTTGGGTAAGGCATTCTTCAGCTCAACTCTGTTGGCAACGAGTTCTCCGTCGATATTCAGGGACACTCCTTTTGCCTCGACGAAATCGCCGTCACTAATCTGGCCCGCGGAGAAATTGTCGAGCGTTGCGCCGCTGTAATCGACCACGAGGTCGTTGATGTTGAACAGGGAATTGGCCATATCGTGACCGCTGACGATACCGAGCACCTCGAATTCGGTACCTGCAGGTTTCAGTTCAATACGGGTCGCCGTGATACGTCCTGTTGAGTCAACAAGACCACTAACCTCAACGATGTCGTCAATTTCGAGACCCCCGATCGACGCCGGACTGATGCTGTCGTCGAACGATGTCTCAGGATTAATCAGGACGGTTTGTCCGAGAACGACGATCTGGCTCATTGCCAGGTCGATGTCCTGCACCGGACCCTTGACGTTGTCATCGAAATTGACCTCGTCTGCACTGCCGTCGACACCGTTATCGTCGATCGTGCCACTGACCGTGATGACCTGGCCAACGCTCAAATCGTCCTGCGAGCCCGGAAGCCCGTTAATTGTGAAGGCAGCGGAGCTGGTGTCATAGCGAACGCCGTTGACGACGACACTGCCAAATGTCGAAATCGGGCCGATGGATACGCCGGTACGACCGATACCACCGGTGGGCGGAGGCGGATTGACGACAGGAGCCGTATCACTGCCACCCCCGCAAGCGGCCGCAAGCGCGAGAATGATGCTGCCAATAATCAGTTTGATATTTTTCATAGCTACGTACCTTTGGGTAACAGTCCTTCAATTGCATAAACGCCCAATCCGAGTCGGACCGGGGTAGTGTTTGAGTCATCGGGATCAAGCCGATGCCGGCTGAGCCAGTCATCGATTTCTTCGAGGAATTGTTGTCCGCGTTCGTCGAGATAGGCGCTGAAATCTGCGGCCGCATCGGGATGGATGCGATCGTCGACTGCAAAACCCTCGAGTCGACGCTTGTCGGCATCGCCAGTTACGTTATTGCTCAGCGTATTGGCGTGGTCAAACAGGTTGGTACCGAAAAACCGAATGCTGCCCGGATCCATTTCAACCGGCATGTGATAGCGGCGCTTGGCGACATAGTGGCCCTGCGTGTCCTTTTCGACAGATCCGGCGTTGAGGAGCTCTCGAAGCAGTGTCTGCTCTGGCGTATCACCGCCATAGGCGTGGAAAAGTGATTGGAAACTTGGAGCGTCTGCGTCCGGCCTTAGTGGGAGTGGGTTGCCGTCACCGCCGACATAGGCGGGGTCCTGGTGCCAGCCTGACAAGAGACGCGTCGCGTCGGTAGTCTTGGCCGAGGCCGAAGTGGCAGGCTCGGCGAGCAGCTCACGCTGTCGTTTCACTTCCTTGCGCGAGATCCCGGTCAATATTGAAACACGGGACACGTTCGTGGGACGGCCGCGGATGCCGAATTCGTCGCTGGCTACGGAGACGAAAACCGACTTGGAAAGCTCCGAGAATTCTCGCCAGGTCATGCCGCATTTCAGGACCACAGAGGCGATGGGCCTCAAGAGGGCGCGGCAGGACGAACGCAGCGTGCTGTTGATGTCGGTATCCATAATTGGGGCAGTATACCCCAATTATGGTTGCTGTCAAGCGTTCTGGCACCTAGAAAAAGCCGTGCAATTCCGCAAAAAATACATCCCGATTCTGCGTATCGACCTGCGGAATGCCGTCATAGCTTCGCAATCCCATGCGAGTCTGCAGAAACTGCAGCGGTGAGTACTCCCAAACCAGGCTGTAGCGAACCTGGTGGTTTTCACTCACATCCTTGTCCGGGTCGAGATATTCATAAGTGAATTTCAGATTGTGTCCTTTCCTGACTCGCCAATCGGCTTCCACCAAAGCCGCAACGGCGTCCTGAGTGACGGTCGGTGACAAGTCGTCGGTAATCTGGTCAATCTCCGCGAGCCAGGCGATCGCGCCCGTCCTAAGACCGGCGAATACTCCATACATCACCCGATCCCCGGCATCTGCATCATTGACGTTCGCGCTGACGCCCGCTCGCCAACCCTCCTGCAAGTAACTCGATACAAAGCTGATTTGCTTGCCGGAGTCCGTTTCCCGTCCTCCGCCGGAGCCATTCGTCAAAGAGGCAATCGTGGACCAGCCACCGGCTTCGTAGCCGAGCTGTAGACCACGATCCGGGTTGGTGAAATTGATCGAGGTCGCCAGTCGCACAAAGGCCGTGTCGTCCTGCAAACGCAATCCGTAGGGCAGATAGAACTGGCCGGCCGCCAGATAGACTTTTCCGTTCTTGCCGTTGACTCGGACGTAGGCCTCTCGATTTTGACTGGCATCAGGTGCGAACTGCTGGTCGACATAGAGGGACAATCGCCCCGGAATCAGCGTCGCCTCGGCGTATATTGTGCCGCGCTTAACCTGAAACTCGGACGTATTCTTGCGGTTGGGTGTGTCGACTAAGCTAAGATCGCCGCGCAAGTCTCCACCGACCGCAAGCCACTTGCTAACTTCACCCGTCCATATATCGCCGCTGCCGATACGTGTCGACGGTAGCTCCATCTGTGCGAACGCATTGCCATAGGCATTTCGTTTGCCACCCCCGGCAGGATGACTATGGCAGGCGGAACATTGCATGCCCTTCAGAACAGCAAGATATGGCTCGGCAGCCGCCGGGCTCGCCGCATTGACTAGTATTACGGCGAGCAAGATGA
>JAOTUU010000342.1 GCA_029863705.1 Gammaproteobacteria bacterium | reverse complement strand
CTTCGATATCATCCTCAACCGCCTGTCGTGCGGCCGCAATGCTCGCTTCGGAATCACCGAGGCTTATTGCCCGCAGCAAGTTGATGCGGTAGGCGACCTCGCTGGTCGGTGCAATCGCCATAACGCGGTTGCGGAAGTCGTCACCCTCTTCGACCAGGCCCAACTGATAAAGAAAACCAGCCAGAAACCCGTGCAGCTCATGGTCTGAAGGATCGACTTCAATGGCCTTTAGCGAGTATTGCACGTAGCTGACCGCATCCCCGTTGTGCAGTGCAATACCGGCCAGGCTGATGTAGGCGTTCGGCTGCGCAGGTTCGATCTCAAGAGACTTTTCAAGTGATGCCTGGGCTTCGTCCCAGTCTCGGCGGTTCATGTGCAAGGTACCGAGCTCGTAGTGTATTGATGAATTGAATGGGTCACGTTGCAGCGCATCTTCCAGAACCACTAGCGCCTCGTCATTCTTGTTCGCGCTCTTGTATGCCCGGACGAGCAGCACGCGCGGATACAGCACGCCCGGCGCACTGGCCACGATTTCCTCAAGGTCTCCCTCGATTTCAGTGAACGCTGTCAATTCACCGCCAATTGCCCGAATCATGGCATCAGCGAAAATCCGCACAGCCTGCGCCACCACGTCGTTTGGCCGAACCGCAAGCACCTGATCGGCGATAGCGATAATCTCGGGATACGCCGACTGTTCATCCATCAGCCCGGTCTCAACCTGGTGGATGTAGTTGACTGCAAGTTCGCTCTTGGCATCCATGAAGTCCGGATCGATCGTCAGGGCGCCTTTGAGCAGGCGTTCAGCCGCTTGCAGACCGCCGTAAGAAAAAGTCGCCCGCTCCTTCCGTGCCTGCAGGTACAGATCGTATGCATCGGAATTAGTGGTTGTGATGCCCGCAAACATTTCGTCTTTTGGTCTGCCCAGCAGTGACTCCGATAATGACGTGCCAACTTTCTCAGCGATCTCGTCCTGAATTCCAAAAATGTCATCAAGTGTTCGATCGTAGCTTGATGACCAGACGTGAAAACCATCGGCAGCCCGAATGAGCTGCGCTGTTATTCGAACCCTGTCGCCGACCCTTTGTACGCTGCCCTCCAAAACGTGGGCGACGCCAAGCGCCAGAGCGATGTCCTGAATGCTCGTGTTCTGATCCTTGAACGCGAAACTCGACGTCCGAGCCGCGACCTTCAGGTCCGGGACCTGGGCGAGCATGTGCAACAGAGTTTCCGTAAGGCCGTCAGAGAAATACTCGTTATCCCTGTCATCCGACATATTGACGAACGGCAGGACAGCAACGGATGCGTTACTCGCAATGGCGACCGGTGACTCATCATCCGCCGTTCTCGCACTAAAAAAGCCGAAGAACACCACCACGAGGACGACACCCAAGATAGTGATGTAATCGAGTTTCCTGCCAGTCTTGCTGGTAACAGAATCACTTCGGTCGACTTCGTGCTCACGTTTGATGCCGTCCGGCGTCAACTCGAAGACCCATGAGAGCGCGACGGCCGGAATAAATCCGAACGCAAACGTCAGAATTACCGCCCGCGCCGCCCAGTTCGGGGCGCCGAGAGTCGGCAAAATTGTGGTTAGAACCTCTGTTAGCAGCCAGCCGACAACCAGGTAGGCCGCCGCTACGCGGAAAACATTTCTGCGCCGGAGTTCAGCAATCAGGGGCATTCGATGCGCTCTGCGTGATTCGGTCAATATTAAAAAGATTGTACGTTACTTTGATGCACGACCAGCACCAAAGGTTTCATCTAAATGCCACCAGGCAGCAGATTTGGCGCCATTTGTGAGCCTAATCACGGTACTGGTGTGATCCACCACCTATTGTATGGGTAGCTGTACACGAGGATATCCAAATGATCAGACACATAGCAACTCGATTTCTTGCGATTTTACTGCTGACTGCAGCTGGGCAGGCCGGTGCTGCCGAGGTGGGAGTACAGGTCGCTTTCACTGATGGCGAAGCATCGATTATTCGCGCCTACTACCACGATGGTCACGCCACTCAACCCGGCAAGAAGAAGGGAAAGCACGGCAAAAAGACCCTGCCGCCGGGCATCGCCAGGAATCTGGCACGCGGCAAACCCCTGCCACCTGGCATCGCCAAGCAAGTCCTGCCCGCCGGGCTGATCGACTTGTTACCACCGCCGCCGCACGGATTCGAGCGAATTACCGTATCCGGCAAGGTTTTGCTCGTCGAAATCGCCACCCAGGTCATTCACGATGTGCTCGAGGACGTAATCCTCGGCAAGTAGACGCACCTCCCTAGGTAAAGCCGCCGATTAGCGCGAGCATTCTTTCTCGTTGCTGGTCGTCAGGCAAGCGGCCGAAACCAGCACCCAGATTATCCAGCGCGTGCTTCGGATTCGCAGTTTCTGTCAATACGCAGGTCACCGCCGGGTGAGAGAGGATGTACTTCAGGGAGAATTGCGCCCAGCTTTCGCAATCGAAATCCGCAGCCCAGGCAGGCAATTCTCGACCGCGCACGATGTCGAAGTAGTCGCCATTGATAAATGGCCGGTTGATCGTCACGGCGACGCCTTTATCCATCGCCATCGGCAGGACACGATCCGCAGCCTCTGTTTCGAGCAGTGAGTAATTGACCTGCAGTAAATCAATGCTGCCCGTTGCCATCAGCGACATCATCGCCTCGTAGTGTTTGCTACTTTGTCTCGCAACGCCGATATGGCGCGTCAAGCCATCTTCCTTCCAGCGCTTCATGACATCCCAGTTCGGCACGGCATTTTCGGGATAGGCATGCATCAGGTCGAGGGACTTCTTACCGCTTATCTCAAGTAATCGTGCCGCATCTGCTCGAGAACCCGCATCGTCTGCCGCCGAGAAATAGCTACCAAGAAAAACCTTGTCTTTCAGCCCTTTCTCACGAGCAATGTCTGCCACAAGGAAACGCCCCGAGCCCGAGACATCGATGTATCGGGAACCATGTTCCTGAAATGCGCTGATCACATTCCAGGAGGCCTCACGATCTCCAGACCGGAACGCAGCTGACATCCCCATGCCGATAATTGGCAGTGCTTCGCCGCTG
>JAOTUU010000071.1 GCA_029863705.1 Gammaproteobacteria bacterium | reverse complement strand
AAGCCGGCTTACCCGATGGCGTCTTCAATGTCGTCAATGGTGACAAGGAGGCCGTGGATACATTACTCGAGGATCCGCGCGTGCAGGCAATCAGTTTTGTCGGCTCAACACCGATCGCGGAGTACATTTATGCGACCGGAACAAAAAACGGCAAACGTGTTCAGGCACTTGGTGGCGCCAAGAATCACGCGATCATCATGCCGGATGCAGATATCGACAATACCGTCCGGGCTCTGATGGGCGCTGCATTTGGCTCCTGTGGCGAACGCTGCATGGCTATTTCGGTTGCAGTCTGCGTTGGTGAAGAAACGGCTGACACGGTCGTCGACAAACTCAAGACCGAACTGCTGCAACTGAAAGTCGGCAACGGTACGGATGCCTGCAATGACATGGGCCCGTTAATCACCCAGGCTCACTATGACAAAGTGAGAGGCTACGTCGACCTCGGCGTCGAAGAAGGCGCTGACCTCGTCGTCGATGGCCGCAACCTTGTCGTCGAGGGTCACGAGAATGGCTATTTCCTGGGCGGCTGCCTGTTCGACAACGTGACGGCCGAGATGCGCATCTACCAGGAAGAGATATTTGGGCCAGTGCTTTGCGTTGTGCGTGCCGAGTCTCAGGAACAGGCCATGCAACTCATCGACGGTCACGAATACGGCAACGGCACCTGCATATTCACCCGCGACGGTGAGGCCGCACGCTATTTCGCAGACAATATCAGGGTTGGAATGGTCGGTATCAACGTGCCTCTGCCCGTGCCAGCGGCCCTGCACAGCTTTGGCGGCTGGAAGCGTTCGCTGTTCGGCGACCTGTACGCCTACGGCCCCGACAGTGTACGCTTCTATACGCGGCGCAAAACAATCACCCAGAGATGGCCGTCAGGTGGCGTGCGCGAGAAGGCGCAGTTTTCATTTCCGAGTAATCAATAGAATCGCATGGATAACAGCAAGACAACAAGTTTCGTCAACAATATGTGGGATACATCGATCATCCCGGAAATCTCCGAGTACATCAAAGTACCCAACAAGTCACCGAGCTTCGACCCCGATTGGGAAGCGCACGGGCACATGGAACGGGCAGTACAAATGCTCGAGGCCTGGGCGCAAACTCAGCCAGTAAAAGGCATGCAAATTGAGATCGTCCGCATCGAGGGCCGCACACCATTGTTGTTCATCGACATTCCCGGCGAATCAGACGATGTCGTACTGCTGTACGGCCATTACGACAAGCAACCCGAGTTCAGCGGCTGGGATGATGACCTCGACCCCTGGACGCCGGTCATCAAGGACGGAAAACTGTATGGTCGGGGCGGCGCAGACGATGGCTATGCAACGTTCGGCTCGCTAACCGCAATTCGCGCATTGCAGGAACAAGGCATCCCACACGCACATTGTATCGTCCTTGTCGAAGGCTGCGAGGAAAGCGGCAGTTTCGATCTGCCCTACTACATCGAAAAACTCGAAGATCGAATCGGTTCGCCGGATCTCGTCGTCTGCCTCGACGCGGAGTGTGGCAACTACGACCAGTTATGGTGCACAACGTCTTTGCGCGGCAATCTTACCGGCACGCTGCGCACCGATGTCCTTACTGAAGGCGTCCACTCAGGATCAGCGAGCGGAGTCGTACCGTCGAGCTTTCGAGTGTTGCGCAAGTTGCTGAGCCGTATTGAGGACGAATCGAGCGGTCAGGTTATTGCGGAAGCACTGCATGTCGACATTCCCGAACAACGAATCGAGCAAGCTAAGAAAGCCGCCGCGACGCTGGGCGACATGGTTTATCGGAAATATCCGTGGGCAGTAGACGATCCAGCCCCCGACGAGTCCGACTACGAGTTGTTACTCAACAATACGTGGCGGCCTACGCTGAGCATTACCGGTGCCGAAGGTCTCCCCGACATGGTTAACGCTGGCAATGTACTCCTGCCTTTCAACACGTTGAAGCTATCATTTCGACTTCCTCCAACCTGCGATGCCGATGAAGCAGCGGAAGCCGTTAAGGAGATACTTGACGCTGATACACCGCCGTTGTGTAAGGTCGCATTCGAGGTCGAATCGACGATGGCCGGTTGGGACGCACCACCGGTTGCCGGGTGGCTTGAAGCGTCAATGCAAAAGGCATCGCAAGCGTTCTTCGGCAAGCCGTCGATGTACATGGGAACAGGCGGGACAATCCCGTTCATGGGCATGCTCGGCGAGAAGTTCCCGGATGCGCAGTTCCTGATTACGGGCCTGCTCGGCCCGAAATCAAACGCTCACGGTCCCAATGAGTTTTTGCACATCGAAACCGGCAAGCGACTGACAAGCTGTGTCGCGCAAGTACTTGAGGATCACTACCAGCGCTAGGCGACTCGCGTTATTCGTAGCATTGCGCAGGAATAGATTTGCTCGCGCGACAGATCATGATCGCGCACAGCGGATTCGTAACATTGGGCAAAAGCGAATCCGGTGGTGCCAGGTTCAGTCTGATTTTTTAGATGGCTGAACCCTGCTCAGGAAAGCAACATGATCATGACACCAGCGGCGACCGCCGAGCCGATTACGCCCGCGACATTGGGACCCATCGCATGCATCAGCAGAATATTGTGCGGGTTCGCATCCAGGCCCACTTTGTTCGCAACCCGCGCGGCCATCGGTACGGCGGAAACTCCGGCCGCACCGATAAGCGGGTTAATCGGATTGCTTGAAATTCGATTCAAGAGCTTGCCCATCAGCACACCGCTGGCCGTGCCAATCGCGAATGCGACCATACCCAGCAAGAGAATGCCGAGGGTGCTCGGCACCAGGAACTGCTCTGCGCTGAGCTTGGAACCAACGGCCAGGCCCAGAAAGATCGTGACGATGTTGATCAAAGCATTCTGAGTGGTATTGGATAGGCGATCCACGACACCACATTCGCGCATCAGATTACCGAAACAAAGCATACCGAGCAAAGGAGCTGCGGACGGCAACAAGAAGGCGACCAGTAACAACAAGACTAACGGAAAGATGATTCGCTCTGCTTTTGAAACCTCGCGTAGCTGCACCATCTCAATCTTCCGCTCGGCCTCAGTCGTAAGCGCTTTCATGATGGGCGGCTGAATGAGCGGCACAAGTGCCATGTAGGAATAAGCGGCAACGGCAATGGCGCCCAGTAAATTCGGGGCAAGCTTGCCCGCAACGTAAATAGCAGTCGGCCCGTCAGCACCACCGATGATGCCGATTGCTGCCGCTTCGCGAATTGAAAAATCCATTACGCCGAGCGACGTCAGGGCTAGTGCACCTATCAGGGTCGCGAAAATTCCGAATTGCGCTGCAGCGCCGAGGAACATGGTCCGTGGGTTGGCGAGCAGTGGCCCAAAATCCGTCAGTGCGCCAACGCCCATGAAAATGATCAATGGAAATGCCCCGGTCTCGATACCAATAACGTATGTCAGATGCAGAAGACCGTCGCCCGTCGCTATCTCAACGCCGGGTATATTCGAAAGCAATCCACCGAAGCCAATAGTGACGAGCAATAGCGGTTCGAATTTCTTGACGATGCCGAGGTACAGCAACAGCAGACAAATGACGAGCATTGCCGCCTGCCCTATCGACATTTGATAGAGGCCCGAGCCTTGCCATAATTGCTCGATCATTTCCATGCGTCAGCCGATCGCAGCAAGCTGGTCGCCGACAGCAACAGCATCGCCTTCGGCGACGAATACGTCTGTAATCGTCCCGGCTTTGGGTGCCGCAATTGCCGTTTCCATTTTCATGGCCTCGACCACGATCAGCGCCTGACCTTTCTCGACGATGTCACCGGGTTGCACGTGAACCTTGAAGATATTGCCCGCTAATACTGCCTTGACGGCGTCTCCGGACGCCGCAGATTGTGCTGGCAGTGCAACGGTAGCGGGCTGCACGCTTGATAACTGGCCGCTCTCAGCGACCTCCACCGTGAAGCTCTTGCCGTTGATACGAACGGAATACACGGACGCCTCTGTTGCACCACCGCTCGCCGCCGGCGACTTCATGGCCACCGCAGCTGCATCCGGCATCGGCTCAAATGCGCCTGGATTGTCGCGATTCTCCAGGAACTTGGTGCCTATCTGAGGAAACAGCGCATAGGTGAGTACATCGTCGATGACGTCTGCCGCCAAGCGTATGCCCTTTTCGGTCGCGATTCGTGACAATTCCTTAGTCTGGCGATCGACTTCCGGCTCTAGTATATCTCCCGGCCTGCAAACGACCGGCTCGGCGCCTTCGAGTACTTGGGCTTGCAATTCAGCGTTGACCGCTGCCGGTGTCGCGCCGTACTCGCCCTTCAGGACGCCCGATGTTTCCTTGGTAATGCTTGCATAACGTTGTCCCGACAAAACGTTAATAACGGCCTGGGTCCCGACAATTTGTGATGTCGGTGTTACCAGTGGCAACATGCCAAGGTCTTCACGAACTCGTGGAATCTCCTCGAGAACTTCATCGAGCTTGTCGCCGGCATTCTGCTCGCGTAGCTGGCCTTCGAGGTTGGTCAGCATGCCACCGGGCACCTGGGCAATTAGAATTCGGGAATCAATGCCTTTAAGCCCGCCTTCAAACGAAGCGTACTTCTTGCGCACATCACGAAAATAGGCGGCAATCTCCTCCAGCAACGGCAGATCAAGGCCGGTCGATCGTTCGGTTCCCTCGAGAATCGCAACCAGTGATTCCGTCGGCGAATGGCCGTAGGTCATGCTCATCGACGAAATGGATGTATCTATCCTGTCGACACCGGCCTCTGCCGCTTTCACACAGGCCGCCGTCGACATGCCGGTTGTCGCATGACAATGCAAGTGGATAGGAATATCAACGGCCTCTTTAAGCTGGCTAACAAGATCAAAAGCGACGTATGGCCTAAGTAGTCCAGCCATGTCTTTGACGCAGATGGAGTGCGCACCCATGTCTTCTATCTGTTTGCCGAGGTCAACCCACATCGGCATCGTGTGGACAGGACTTACCGTGTAGGAAATCGTACCTTGCGCGTGTTTCCCAACAGCTATGGTCGCCTTGACCGCAATCTCGAGATTTCGCATGTCATTGAGTGCATCGAAAATACGAAATACATCCACACCATTCGTAGCCGCACGCTCGACGAACTTTTCGACGAGGTCATCTGCATAGTGTCGATAACCGAGAATGCTCTGGCCGCGAAATAACATCTGTTGCGGCGTGTTTGGCATTGCGGCCTTAAATCGGCGGATGCGCTCCCAGGGATCTTCGCCAAGATAGCGAATGCAGGAATCGAAGGTCGCACCGCCCCAGGTCTCCAGCGACCAGAAGCCAACCTGGTCGAGTTTCTCGCAAATCGGCAACATGTCGTCGATGCGCATTCGCGTTGCCAACAAACTTTGATGTCCATCCCTTAAGACGACTTCAGTGATACCAAGTGGGCCCATGTCACTCATTCTTATTCTTCCTTCACTGATCTACTTGCGCCGGTGCCTGGTGATCGCGGCGCTTATTGCTGCAACTTCTTCATCCGTGATGTCCGATGCGATTGGGTTGGGCTGAAACCGCATGACCAAGCGAGACATTAAGGTAGTGACAATGACGAGTGATGTCAGAAACACGAAAACCGTGCCCATGCCAACGAGCATCAGTTTCAGACCTTCATCAATCAGGCTATTCGTCATGTCGAGCCGCGGGGAGTTATCGAGCCGCAATTATACTTATTTACGTTGACCTATGAAGCGCCATATTGCGATCCGGCAACTATCTATGGCCGCCCGGATAATTCGAGATAACGGGATATGCTGCTAGCGACAGAGCTCGTCTTTTTTGGCTTTGGTCTCAGCGATTGTGACGGCAGCTTCTTTCTTGTCCAGGTATTCTCGCTCGCCATCATCGCCTGTTCGATAAAGCTGCGGAGCATTTAGGTAGGATTCATAGATTTCGGTCGCGCGCTTGCAATAGTAAGCCTCGGCTTTCTCGCGTTCAGCCCGCTCTTCAGCGGTCTCACCAGCATAGGCATAGCCGTCCGATTCAGCTTCATCCTCAGTGCTGTCAACGTCCGCGATTGTGCCGGCGGAATGCCAAACCAACTCGACCGAAACGGCATCTTCATGGTCCGGCTTGTCCGCATAATGCACCTTACCGACGTCATCCACCCAGGTGTAGATAGGGGTCAAGGTATCGACAAAATGGGTATCGCCGTGCGCATCCTTCCACTTCCACACATCGGCGTTTGCCGTCAGGCAAAGTCCTAATAAAAGAGCAATTGTCGCGAGAATGCGAATCATGGCGTCTCCAGTGCCCACAAGTATGGGCTTTGGAGACCGCATTTCACTTGATTGGCGTCACAGAAACCGATGAAAACACGTGTTTAGAGCGTTATTTCCTCGGCAAATCAGTTGCAGTTGACCAGGCCGTTCACCCAATCAGCAAGCAGCGTGACGCCTGCTGTGTCCGGAATCGTCGAGCCAAGGGTCGGCATGCCGAAGATGTCGCGTCGATTGACGCGTTCTACCAGTACCGATCTTGTCGCGTCACCCGGGGCAATAATTCTTGGCATCATGATGCCAACCCCACCAGCGTCAGGCATGACATCGCAGGCGTTGGTGTCGGGCAACACCGTTGTATAGCGCAAATCGATGTCTACGGGTGTCGGCCCTCCCGGTTGGTGGCATTGTGCGCAGTTCGTGTGCAGGTACGAGCGAGCTCTTTGGCCAAGGTCTGCCGCAATATCCGCGGGATCAGGCATGTTCGGAAGCGTCGCCGGGTCGCCGGGTAGTGGTGACGAGAACATTGAAATCGCGTCCAGTGTCTCTAGTTGATTGTGCGTGCGACCGGTAGACGGATACGTGAAATCACGGTTGAGCTGCGCAGTTTCCGGACCCAGCGCGACGGTGGCGACATTGGTATGACACCGGAGGCATTCGGCCTCGTCCGGAAATACCCAGACCTGGCCGTCAATTTCTTCAGTCTTGCCGCCACGCACTCGTGTTGCTTCAGTCTCTGCCACATTCCATTCGTAGGTGTAACCCGCCCATACACCGTCGGGATGCCGCATGAGATGTCGCGTCTCGATGAGTCGACCATTCAAGCGGAAATTCTTGACGAGTACAGCGCCTGCGGGAAAAATCCAATCGTCATTGGCATCGATAGAAATCGTGGTGCTGTCTGGCAAGCCAATATGTCTGTCTTTGGCCGCACCATCGGACCAGAACGGTGCGTTGATGTCATAAGGAACGAGACCCGAGTATGGCTGGGTGATATCAGCTGGATCAACACAACCCGAATCTGACAGGAGCTCGGGCACAGGGTCTACGCCGCCACCGCTTGCTACCAGTTGCATGATGCGACCATTGTTATAGTCCGTGAAATACAGCTCGCCGTCCTGATCTACACCGAATGACGATGGCTGCGTTGACGAAACCAGCAGCTCGTCGTTCGTGTAACCGCCCATGCCATCCGGCTGCAATGCCCAGATTCGACCCGACGCAAAGTCCGCAAATACGTAGCGCCCTTGAAGCGCCGCAATATTGGCGCCGCGATAAACGAAGCCGCCTGTTATTGACACGTTGCCGTTCGTGTGTGGGTATTCGGAAACGGGGTCGATGAACGGCCCGGCGCAAGCACTTGGCTCGAAGTCGTGCGCACCTTCGCGGCAATCCCAACCGTAATTGCCGCCAAGTTCGATTTGATCAATTTCTTCCCAGGCGCCCTGGCCAACATCACCAGCCCAGAGATCGCCGGTCGGCGGATCGAAACTCCAACGCCAGGGGTTACGAACTCCCCAGGCGTAAATTTCCGGGCAACTGGCGGCGTTCGTGCCCGGCCCACATTTCGCATTGCCAGCAAACGGATTGCCCGGATCTACCGCCGGAATATCGTAGCCAGCACCCGTGCCGATGACATCGATCCGTAGAAACGCTCCGAGCAACCGAGTCGTGTTCTGCCCGGTCTCCTGTGGATCCCCGCCACCGCCGCCGTCCCCAAAGCCGATATAGAGCAGTCGATCTGCGCCAAAAGCGATGTCGCCACCGTTGTGGTTGCTGGCGAACTGGTCGACCTGGAGGATTACTTCCTCAATAGTTCCGGCACCTGGAGCACTAGGCGACACTACGTCATCCAGAATAAACCGGGAGATCACCGATCGCATTTCAGTGCTTGAACCGTTAACGGTGTAGTAAAGAAATATTTCCGGCACCGCCGGATAGTCCGGATGGAACGCCATGCCCAGCAGGCCACCTTCCGAGTTCGTTCGAACGACACCCGAGAGATCGATGTAGGTTGACCAGTTTGTTGCAGCATCAGGATCGAACACAACGAGCTGCCCTGACTTTCGCAAAACGAACCAGCGTGGATTTCCGACGGGTTCTACCAGCACTTTGACTGGTTGCGCAATGGCTGGCAGGCCTGGAAATGCGTCTGCTACTTCAACCGACGTTCCAGCCGGTGCCCGCGCAGGCGCCACGCATGTCGCGTTATTTGGTCGTGCGTCCAGACCAACGGTTATCGGTGGGGGTGGCGGTGGCGGTGGAGGATCGCCTGTCGTCTTCGCGCCACCGCCACCGCACGCGCCAAGCAGCGACGCGAGGACAAAGGCAAACGCCATGGTGAGAAGGTTCGAATGACTTGTCATCATTTTGTCTCTGCTGTAGCCCGATTTTATGCGACTCGCCCCGCGAGCATCGATGGTTTCAGGTCCCTTAACGACTTGCAGCCCATTAACTTCATATCGCGCAGCAGTTCATCGCGTAGAAGGCCGATGGCTCGATCCACGCCTGCATACCCGGCCCCGGCCAATGCATACAGGTACATGCGGCCGCCGGAACATGCCGTCGCACCCATGGCCATTGCTTTGAGGACGTGCGTGCCCCGGCGAATACCGCCGTCGACGATGACCTCAATATCTCCACCGACCGCGTCAAGTATTTCCTGAAGCTGATCAAAAGGTGACCGCGAACCGTCGAGTTGCCTGCCGCCATGATTCGAAATCATGATTGCGCTCGCACCGATGTCCACACAACGCCTGGCATCGTTTACCGACATCACGCCCTTGATCGCGAAGGGTCCGCCCCACTCTTCAACCATGCGTGCAGCATCGTCCCAGGAAATTGAGGTCTTCACTTGAGTGTTGAGATAGTCGACCACCGACATCGGCACCGTGTTGCCAGCTTCTACAAACCCGGTGATATTGGGCAGACTAAACGAATCGCGTAGCAGGTAGTTCAATGCCCATCGCATGTGTGCCGCAAAACTGAGCAAACTCCTGGGTGTCAGTTTGGGCGGCGTTGTCATGCCCGTGAGATAATCACGCTCGCGATTGCCTGCGACGATCGTGTCAACTGTAAGCGCCAACGCCCCAAAATCAGATGCTTTGCAACGCTCTATCAGATTTGACGTCAGTGCTGCGTCGTGGTGAATATAAATCTGGAAAAACTTCGCCGCGTCGTTGTATGCGCCGAGTTCCTCGATGCTGCGCGTGCCTATGGTCGATACACCAAACATCGTGCCGTGTTTGTCCGCAGCTTGCGCTAACGCGAATTCTCCATCGTGGTGAAACAAACGCTGCATCGCCGTCGGCGACATGAACAATGGCATATCCAGTTTCTGCCCAAGTACCGACACGCTCAGGTCGATGTCGGAGATGCCCGCGAGCACATTCGGAACGAGGTCCACCGTATCGAAAGCGCTGGTGTTGCGTGCCAGCGTCACTTCGTCATCAGAGCCACCGTCGATATAATGAAATATTGGTGACGGCAGACGCTGCTTGGCCAGTTGTCGAAAATCACTGGTGCGATAACAATTTTTCAAACGCACGACTCAACTCCTTCTCGATTTACCTTATGGCTTTTCTTTGCTCACCTGATCGCTTCGAGTTGGGCTTCAAGCTCCTTAATCTGCTGTTGTTGCGCCTGCATAACTTTGGTCAGCACCGCAACAATGTCCATGGCACTCAACCCTTTTCTGTCCGACGTCGCGACCAGGCCTGGAACATCTTCGGCAATGAACCCAATATATGACTCTTGCAAGTCGTTTTTGTAGTTGTAGTGAACCGGTTCCAATCCAGCTAACACCGCCAAGGCCTCCTCAACGGTAATAGCCTCGATATTCTCTTTGCGATCGCGAGAGGAGCTGTTTGTCCAGACACCGCCAGTTGAAACATGTGCCCCATTAGCCATTTCAAGTGGATGCGCGGGTCGGGCAACCCCTATTCCAACATTGCCATGACGGTCTATCGTTATGCGATCGACCGACCCCGCGCCAATCGTCAAGGTGCTCGCACGATTGTGCATGATATAGCCCGTCTCGCCTGACGATTGGGTAATCATCAGCCCGGCAACGCTGCTGTTCTGGTCATGAATCTGAATGTTGCCGTTGACCTCAAGCCGCTGCTTCGGCTCGGTCGTGCCGATGCCAATCTGATTGCCATTGTCGAATATCTGCGAGTTCGTACCGGATGTCGGCCCTTTGAATTTGACAAGGAACTCGGGCTTGCCCTTGATCGTCAAGGGCTCGTGGTGGTCTTCAACCGCGACAAGCTTGGCAACTTCCTGCACCGCAGGCTCCTCAATCGGTGCCGGATCTCCCGGTTCGTCGATCATTGCCGACGCTGTCGGCATCTCGACCTCAACCGGCTCAGGTTCGACCGGATCCGCCATCGGCCCGGGCTCAACCAGCTCCTCCGCCTCTAGCTCTGTGACAATGATTTGACTCCAGTCGGCGCTAACAAACCCGGTTGTGCCATCGCTCATCTCGACTGCATTCCATCCGTTAACGGCCTCCACGAGCGACAGAGGAATGCCTTTGTACAAACGCCCAACCACCTCCGCGTCCGGCTCAGGTAGCGCGCGGATATTCACGTAATTTTCGACAGAATCAACTGGTTCGACACTATCTGCGCCGGCTAACAGGGGCAGCCCCATAACCAGCAAACCGAGGAAAACTCTCATAACAAGCTCCCGCGAAAGGTGCGCAGGCGGGCTATGCCAGAGCCCTGACGCCCATCCTTATCGCCACGATAAAAAGAAAGCCGCCAAACAACAGGCTAAGCCAGCGGTGCGACAGCGCATGTGCAAGCTTCGCGCCCAGGGGTGCGAACAGAACAGTGGCCGGCGTAATGGCAACAAACCCGATCAAACTTACGTAACCCAGGTTCCACTCCGGCAACAACTGATTATCCCATCCCGCGATGACATACCCGACCGTCGCCGGCACCGCGATAACCAGACCGAGCAACGCGGATGTCCCAACTGCGACGTGAATTGGTTTACTCATCAAAGTCATGGCCGGCACACTCATTGACCCGCCACCAATGCCCATAAGAGTAGAAACTGATCCAATACCGGTTGGAATCAGGAAACCGGAAATACCACGCGGCACGTCACTCCAGATAGTCTTCTCTTGCGACGGCCTCATCATGTTGATTGCGACACTGAGTGCGACCACTGCAAATACGGCAGCAAGTACCTGCCCCGTCACGTTCGCCGCAATAACGATTCCCGCGACTGCACCCATGAAAATAAACGGTGACCAATAATGCACTACGTTCTTATCGATAGCGCTCTTGCGGTTGTGCGCGGCAGCCGATGAGATGGATGTTGGAATGATCGTCGCCAACGACGTGGCGACAGCAATGTGCATGCGGACCGAAGCATCGACACCGACAATAGCCAGTGCTGCTTCCAGTGCCGGTACAATGACAATACCGCCACCGACTCCCAGTAAACCGGCCAGAACCCCGGCGACTGCGCCAGTCAGGATCATGGCAACTATCAGGCTAAGCAACTCCATACGACGAACTGTAACATCTGCCTCGCCCCGGACGTGCAGCAGAAGTTGTTAGCGCCCGACCGAATATCACCGCGAAAAGGCCGACGTCAGTGAATCTGACCGTATGCACCAAGGTCATCATGAGCAGGGAAACTCAGTTTCTCGAGTATCGCCATGTAACGCGGATTCGCTGCCATCGTACCCGACACACCCCAGCCAAGATAATCCAGCACGAAAATTTGCACGAACGGAGTAATCGGTTCTCGCGACCTTACGACGGCTTCAATCATGTCGATGAGCTTATCGCTATCACCTTCGAGAGCATACATGTAAAGAAAGCCCGGGTTTAAGTCTTCCGGGTTCTCCCGCTGGGCCGCACGAATTCGAGCAATAGATGCCGCGTACTTATCGTCATTTCCGCAAACCTTGAAGCCCCACGCCAGCCACGAATCCATCAATGGCGACGGTGCGCCATCCAGCAATGTTTCGACAGTATTGGCCTGGGCAAGCGCCGTATCGCACTGGCCATCAAGCGATAATGCTAACGCGTGTTTGATGTAGGACCAGCGACTATTCGGGTGAAAACGGTTCCAATCACCGAATGCGGAGGCAGCGGCCGAAAAGTCACTCGAAAACATATTTGTCAGACCTACCGCATGCAGCGAGCTACTGTCCAGCGCGTCAACTGCTATCGCCCGACTTGCCATTTCCCTGGCCTCGTCGATCCTTAACGTGAGCACGAGAAAAATTGAGTAGCGGTGATATGGCGCCGGACTTTGCGGCGACAGCGCGATAGCCGCCTCATAGGCTTCATCCACGGCAGACCAGTCGAATTCGAAATGTTGGCGTATCATCGCCAGCGCCGTGTGCGCTTCTGCAAGTTCCGGCGCCAAAGCAATTGCGGTATAGGCTGCATTGCGCGCTTCGCCCAGCAACTCGTCACCGTGCAATAACCCGTAGTAGAGCATCTGAGAAAGAGAGTCGGCAATATCTGCATAGGGAAGTGCAAACTGCGGATCTACTTTGATCGCCTTGCGTAACTCATCAAGGCCGCCGATAACCGATTCGATGTTCGTCGACTGGATCAAGTAATGACCGCGCAAGTAGTGCTCATAAGCCGCGGGGTTTTCAGTGCCTCCCGATGCGCTGTGCGCGGGTTGACTGTCACTGACTTTCAGCCGAAGTCCGTCCTTGATGGCAGCCACTATGGACCGCTCAAGGAAAATCACATCCTCGCTAGGTTGCACCAATCGCTCGCCCCACAACTGGCTGTTGTCCCGGGTATCCACGAGCGACGCGGACACAACCACCTGGTCGCCAATTAATTCGAGTTTTCCACGAATAACGCTATCCACTCCCAACGCATCCGCGAGTTTTTCGGTGTCGCCAGTGTCATCTCGCAGGCGAAAAGACGCGCCTTTCGAAACGACTTTGACATCAGGAATCGTTGCCAACCAGTTGATCAGGCTTTCAGCAATTCCATCGCAAAGATATTGTACGTCGGCATCTTCGCCTGCATTTTCGAATGGCATGACGGCGACCGACCTGACAGGTTCAAAATCTTGAGCCAATGAGCGATTGCTCGCGGGCGCAGTACTCCAGTACCAGCCTACAGCCGCAACCGCAAGAACCGCAGACATTACGTAGACGCCGGCCTCACCCTTTGAAAAGGCCTGCGCGCCAACCTCACCATGGCGCCAGTTCCAGATAAATGCGGCGGGCAAGAGTACGACCGCAGCAACAATTGTTGCCGTCAACAAACG
>JAOTUU010000341.1 GCA_029863705.1 Gammaproteobacteria bacterium | reverse complement strand
AAGGGGCTGGCCTTTTTGAACCCTTTTGCCGAGGGCAATCTTCGCCGAAAAAATACCGCTATCCGGCGCGCGAACCCAGCTCGTGGACTTGGCGACAACAGGTGCGACAAGCTTGGGGTTCTTGAGCTTGGGCAGCATACCGATTTGCCGCATAACGTTCAGTACGCCGCGCAATCCCGCACGAATGCTGACTTCGTCAAACCGCAGCGCTTCCCCAGCCTCGTAGATAAGCACCGGCATGCCTCGATCTGCCGCACATCCCCTTAGTGATCCGTCTCTAATGTCAGAGTTTATGATCACAGGGACGCCGAATGCCTTGGCAATCTCGAGGGTTTCCGGGTCGTCGAGATTTGCCCGAATCTGCGGCAGATTGGATCGGTTGATCGCGCCCGTGTGCAAATCGATACCGTAGTCCGCTTTGGAAACGATCTGTTTTATGAACAGGTGCGCAAGGCGTGAGGCGATGGACCCCTTGGCGCTGCCGGGAAACGATCGGTTGAGGTCGCGACGATCCGGCAGATAGCGCGACTGATTCAGGAAGCCGTGCACGTTTACAATAGGTACTACCAGCAGCGTCCCGCGAATTGAACGCAGGGCCTTTCGCTTCAGCAGTCTGCGAATGATCTCGACGCCGTTCAGCTCGTCACCGTGAACAGCCGCGGACACGAACAGCACGGGCCCGGCCTTGCGGCCACAGATGACCTGCACCGGCATGCTGAGTGATGTCGACGTGTACAAATCCGCGACCGGCAGGTCGACATTGACCCGAGTACCTGGCGATATCGTTGTTCCACCGATTTCTATTGATTTGTTTGCGGTCATGCTTTTTTATGTCCTTTGACTGCGACTTTCTTCTTGCCGACGACGTAGGATCTCGCCGGGTTGACCAGCGCGCGCCCTTTCAGCGCCGTTCGCCCGATTAGCATCCGAAACAGCATATCGTCACGCGATGTCAGCGTGGCCTCTATAGGCCAGCGATGTTCGCCGATTTGTAGCTCTGTGCGGATTACGAAGCGTTCTTCCTTGTGTCCGCCCGAATCTGTCACGTTGCGCTTGTCGAGGACGTCGGCCGTACAGGTTACAACGGTCTCGTTGTCCTTCTGCACGGGGTGCATACTGAATTCAACCCGGTCACGCCCGTTTTCCGAATAAGGCCGCACTTCAAAAGCATGCAACGCCGAGGTTCTCGCACCGGTGTCGACTTTTGCCTTGATCCTTTTTATCCCGAGCTCCGGCAGGCTGACCCATTCACGCCAGCCAAAGGTAAGCAATTTGTCGGCCTTTTTCACGACTCGCCCCTGCTTATTCAAAATGACCAGTGCAATCGTACGCCTGCAACGACCGCGCTGGAACGTGATGTCGTGCCGGAGGCGTCGAATCCCGGATTTTCGACATATTGTACAGACGGAGTTATTTGTCCATTGCTGTCGCCGATCGGTATGCGAAAGAAAGCCTCGGCAGCGGCGATATCGTCGAGATTTTCCTGAAGAAAGCTGTTGGAAATGCGTGTCTTCGAGACGCCAAGCCCGAACAGGCCTATTGGCGTCGAGCGCTCGTACGCGATCGCCGCAAATTGTGTCGCAACTGATACGTCTTCATTCGCTATCCCGAGGCGGAAATTCAACGCGTTGACGGTATCTTGCCAACCCAGGACACCATAGAGGCCGTAATTCTTCTCAAATTCGTCCGGGCGGCCGGTGACAGGATGGCCCTCGGTACGCAGCCAGGCACCCAAACGGAAAGTTCTTCGGTCGCGGAGCCACTTCGCGTCGGCGCCGACAAAAGCACCGCGATCGTTCGAGGAAATATCCAGCAACTCCTGGTATGACCGGTCCGGCAAATCGGAAATGCCCTTGGAGCTTGCAATCACTAGCGAAACCTCGGGCCGGGATTCCGAGCCCAGCCAACGCATCACAGCACCTAAGGTATAGTCGGGAAACTCGATCGTTGCATTGTTCTTGAAGTTTCCGTTGAGGAAGTGCGTGTTCTCGTCGTTCGTAATGCGGCTGCGATCAAGCCATGCCGAAGGGTTGACCAAACCCACCATCAGCCGGCGGTCACCAGCCATGTGAAATGTGTAGTGAAATTCAGATACCTGCACATGGCTGTCGCCGTCCTGATCCAATACGGAGCCGGCATCAGCGTTGGCCGTCGGGTAGATGGCCGATACACTGTCTTCATCAGGCGAGGTACTTGCTTCTATATATAAGAACCACTCCCCGCTGCTCCGGGGCAGCGTGACAAACAGATCGGCAGATGCCGTCAGTTCGGGATCGACACGACTGTCGTCTGCGTCCTGAAAAACCGACGTTACTCCTCTCTCCCAGGTGAATTCAGCCGCCTCGATGCTGCCGGTGGCGAGGAGACATAGGGCCAGGGCGGCAAATCGCTGGTGCGGCCAAAATCGAACGAGGCTCCTTGCGGAGCGTTTCAGATTCAATTCCCTCATCCTGATCGTCAGAGCTTCAGCTTGAAGTTCAGTTCGCCAAGCTCGTAGCCGATTCCGGGGCGCACGAGGTACTGGTTAATACCGCTGCCCAAATCGAAATAACGCGCCTGGGCATCGAACCAGTAGTGCCAGCGACTCGGGCCATCGTCCGAGCGAAAGGCATCCGTTGTGCTGAATATGGTCCACAGGCGATCGTTGTCGTCGGTTGCCACCGCAGGAGCGGACAAGCTGCCGCAGACACTGATAGCGAGTACAGCGGCCAAAGTACGAAATCGTGAACGTCTTATCATAGTGAACAACTTATTTTTTCAATATTCTGAATACTGATCGCAGGAACCAGCCAATAACAACACCGATAAATAGCATCATGAATATAAGGAGCGAGCGCGGAATCGCCATGTCCCAAAACAACAGCTTGATATCAACAACGGCGGCATTCTGTACCGCGAGAATCATGACCAGTATGATGAGCGCCGTCGTAATTACCAGTTTAACAGTCATCTTGTTCATCCTAAGCTCCCGACTGCCTTTTACCTTCTGAATAACCGGCGACAAGTTTTTTTATGGACTGCGACAGATTTTCCCAGGCTGTATCTACATTCGGGGTCAAAT
>JAOTUU010000070.1 GCA_029863705.1 Gammaproteobacteria bacterium | reverse complement strand
CGCTGTCATGCACTTCTCGGCAAAGTCGCTGGTCGGCGAATCCATGCTGCGCCCAGACCTTTATTTTCAGAACAATGTAGCGGGAACGCTGAATCTGCTTGAGGCCATGGTTCAGCATGATGTAAAGGCTTTAATCTTTTCATCCAGCGCTTCAGTTTTCGGTATCCCAAAATATTCGCCGATTGATGAGCAACATCCCAAAGTACCGATAAACCCCTATGGCCGCAGCAAGCTGATGGTGGAGACAATGCTTTCCGACTTCGATGCAGCTTACGGTCTGCGCAGCGTATCGCTGCGCTACTTCAATGCGGCCGGGGCCGAGCCGGGAGCCGGGATTGGAGAAGATCATGATCCGGAGACACACCTCATTCCCAACGTGCTGAAATCCGCGTTACAGCCAACGGCTCACCCGCTCAAAATATTTGGCAACGACTACGACACGCCGGATGGAACCTGCATCCGTGACTACATTCACGTCACCGACCTCTGCGACGCACACATGAAAGCACTTGACTACCTACTGCTAGGCGGAAAAACAGAAACGTTCAACTTGGGAAATGGGAAGGGATTTTCTGTGTTTGACGTGATTAACACCGCACAGCGTGTTACCGGCCGCGAGATCAATTACTCAGTTGTCGCACGTCGCCCGGGCGATCCGGGTGTACTGGTAGCCTCGGCAGGCAAAGCCAAAGAAACGCTGGGCTGGAGGCCGAAATATACCGACCTCTCCGCGATCATCGCTACGGCCTGGAAATGGCATCGTGCACAGGCGCAGGATCGCTAACGAAGGCATGTCCGACACGCGGAACCAGAAAAGCACGCCGGCCAAGATCATCGGCCTCATTCCCGCCGCCGGCCGCGCCACCCGCCTTGGCCCCCTGCCCTGCAGCAAGGAAATCTACCCGATCGGCTTTCGCCCGGGACCGGACGACCAGGAACTGCGACCCAAGGCCGCCGGTCACTATCTCCTGGAGAAGATGCAGCGTGCTGGGATCGAGCGGGCCTATATCGTCCTGCGAACGGGCAAATGGGATATTCCAGCCTGCTTCCAGGACGGCGCCGCAGTGGGAATGCGCCTGGGTTATTTGGTCATGGACAAGTCCGATGGCGTTCCCTACACCCTCGATCACGCCTACCCGTTCGTGCAGGACGCTTTGGTGGCGCTGGGATTTCCCGACATCCTGTTTTCGGCGGACGATGCCTTCGTGCACCTGCTGGAACATCAAGAGCAGACCGGGGCCGATATCGTGTTGGGACTTTTCCCCGGTGACCAACCGCACAAGACCGATATGGTCGAAGTGGACGAGCGCGGTGCCGTGCGCCGTATATTGATCAAGCCGGGTAAAACCGATCTCCGCTACACGTGGGGCATCGCCGTTTGGAGTCCGGCCTTCACGCATTTCATGCATGAATTCCTCGCCTCCCGGCCGGCCGTTAGTGATGCGCCCGAGCTGCACGCCGGCGATATCATTCACGCCGCTATCCAGACGGGGCTGCTCGTCCACGGTGTGCATGTCTCGACACACCCGTACCTCGACATCGGCACACCGGAAAACCTCGCGCTTGCCGTGGCGCGCTACACACCGCAGAGCTCGTAGCCTATAGCTAGGAGTTTTTATAGATAATGATGGCTAAATGGAAGCGAGCTTACGGCTTGATGTTCTGTGCAGGTGTATTGACTTTTTGCCGATATCCTAACTTAGACACACGCTCCACCGTACTGCTATCTCCCTTCATGATGCGCGTGGTCACCCAAAGATACGATGCAAACAATCCCAAGAACCCGAAGAAAAGAAGTTGCTCAGACATTCCGATGTAAAGCCCGATAAGGCCCAGTATGCCCAGTGCTAATGCTGAACCTACAATACTGCCGACAGTTGCATTAACTCCGCAGCCTAACTGCAACAGTATATGATGCATATGATCTGTTGCGGCGGAAAATGGCGGGCGTTTTGTGTACATACGGCGAAGCAAAATACTTACAGCGTCGATCAACGGTAGCGCCAAGATCCACAAAGCCGTTACTGGCGTCATGGCGCGGTTCTCTCCTTGTGACAAGGAAATCGCGAACCACGCCAACGTAAAACCAAGAAACATACTCCCGGCATCGCCCATGAAAACGAGCGCCTGTTTGCGTCGCGGAAAGCGCATGTTAAAGAGCAGGAAAGTCCCCACCACAGCGACTAGCAGGAACAGTAGCTGGCCATCTGTATACCGTCCTGCAGACAAAGCGACAATACCGAGCAACAAAAAAGCCACCAAGGCCAGTCCGCCAGCCAATCCGTCAAGGCCGTCAGACATGTTCCAGGCGTTTATCACACCTATTGTCGCAAAAATTGTAAAGGGAATTGCCCAGATATTTAATTCTACTGCGGCTCCGCCAGTAATGGCGCCCAGGTCGTTCACGAAGACGCCACCGCTTATGGACATAATCAACGCTGCAACGAACTGCGCAGCAAAACGTGACCACGTGGGCAGCTCGTGAAAGTCGTCCAGGATACCGACAATGATGAGGAGTGTTGCTGCCGCAAAAAACGAACGATAGCCAGCGAGCGATGCATCCAGCATGAGCACGGAGAAAACCAGTCCACAGAACATGGCAATACCGCCAATGAGCGCAACATTGCCATTATGTCGCTTGCGCTCGCCCGGTTGGTCAACCAGCCCAATACGCAGTGCGAGCGGACGCAGCAGCCACAAAAGCAGACAGCTGACACCAATCGCCACTCCACCCGCCAGTAATGAATTCATAGTTCTATCGTTTCATGACAGGGTACGCAGGAGATCCATCCATTGCTTCATGGCGAGCGGCTTATCGAAGTGTCGCTCGAACTTCTCCCTGGCATTGCGTCCCGTTTCCGCACACAGGTTCGCATCGTTCGCAAAACGTTTCAACTGGTCCACTAACCCCGACCAGTTCCCTTGTGCAACCGTGACACCACAGTGTCCCTTCCGCAGCAAAACCGCCACCTCGCCCACGGGATGTCCACTAAAAACAATCGGCCGCCCCGCGGCGGCGATGGCATAAAGTTTGCTCGGCAGCATCAACCCCTCGAGCTCAGAACGCATCGATACCACGTGCACGTCCGGCACGCTCAGGCTCTGAGCCAGCTGTTCCCGCGGCTGACATGGCAGTTACTGCAAGATTACCTGGTACGCGGAGGACTATATCGGTTCCACGTCGAGACGTTTCCTAAACTTAGTGCTATTTCAAATCCGAGTACTCAACAAGATAATTAATACTGCGCGAATTGCTTCGCCCATCGAGCCCTAACAACTCTAGCGACGAATCGTGGATTGGAGATAATATTTCGGGTCCAAAGGCGCTTTGGTTCTTGTAGCAAACGCGGAAGCCACTCTAAGCCCACGCTCTGAAATTGAGGCGAAGAACGCCTGACCGTGCCTGCGTAGAAGTCGAATACAGCGCCGATCGCGCCGATAAACCCGACGTCGATTTGTTTCTTCTGTTGATGGATCCATTTCTCCTGTTTGGGTGCGGTCATTCCCACCCAGAGTACGTCAGATTTTGAAGCATTCACTGCCGCATTCATGGCTTCAATTTCAGCTACAGAAAACTTCGTACTGAAAGAAGGTGAATAGACACCTGCCACTGTGATAGTCGGATAGTCTTGCGCAATTCTTTTAACAATGCGATCGAGCACATGTGGTGTTGAACCCAGAAAAAACACGCGCCCTCCACGTTCTGCCAACCGACGGCTCATGGAGAGAAATATATCTGATCCAGTCACGCGACTGCGAATCCTGCCGCGTAATAATCGCGATGCTAGCACGATGCCTACACCATCAGGAACTAGAAGATCAGCCCCACACAAGGCCTGTCTAAACTCAGGATCTTGCTCCGCCATTTCGACAGAATGTGGATTGAGGCAGGCGAGCCAGCGGCTGCGCTCACCCGATTCGATCCACCCTATGATTTTGTCCGTGCAACGATTTGCATCCTCACTTACTAAGGGATAACCCAGAATCAGTTCCCGCTTCATAGATTTGCTATCCACATTGTTCAAGATAAGTTGCCATGAACGTTTGACTATCAGCACACGAATTGATGCACAATTGCGCGCGCAACAATTCCAAAGACGTGAGCGGGTTGTGCAACACACCCAACTAATGCTTCACCACTTCTCGTTTCGCGGCCATAGCTTTGGAATATATTTCTGTCAGCATCTGATAATTGGCCACCTCATTATAGTGATGCTCAAAGGCGACCCTGGCACCTGCAGACAGGTCCTCCAACGCAGTTGGAGAGTTCCAGATAGTCTGCATTGCTCGCACCAGAGCATGTACATCACCTGGCGAGAAGATAATCCCACTTACTCCATGTCGGACAACTGAAGGAAACGGGCCGATATTTGATACAGCAAGAGGGGTTCCGAACGCAAATGCCTCACAAATGGCCATCGGGAATCCCTCGAAACACAGTGAAGGCATGACCATCAGTTTCGCATTTGCGATTTGCTGGTGAGCAACCTGCCGCGAGACTTGTCCCATAAACCGAACCTTCGCTGTTGGTGAATCCATTACCATCTTCTCAAGCACATTACGTAATGGGCCATTGCCCAACACGCGCAGCTCCGGCGCTTGGCTGCCCCACGAAAGCCAGGCCTGAATTAACATCTCCACACCTTTCTCTGCTGACAAGCGACCAGCATAAACGGCATAATTTCCTCGCTCCTGCCATTCAACAGGCACTGGGTAACCGGAGAAAAAATTCGGTTTGACATAGACCCGATTTGCGGGCAGCCCGGCAGCAATCATCTTGTCACGCTGAAAATCGGTTAGGGTAATAAAAGCGTCAACTCGATGCATCCATGTCCCCAACTTCCGATGCAGTTCAATACTCAAAGCTAACGGTATCGATGCGAGACGGTTTCCGCGATAGCAGCCGTATCGCAGGGCCGGCCATGCTGAATGGCGGTCCAAACATTCTGTACACACATGTCCATTCCGCATCGGTATCGCAGCCGCACAGAATAATCTGTAGTTGTGAAGAGTTAGCACCTTCGCCGCCTTGTTACCGATGGCGAAAAAAATAGCAGGTGAAAGTAGCGGAAATGTGTTATGCACATGCACTACTTCGGGACGAAAGGCCTCCACGGCATGACGCATGTGTGCTGCCGCCCAAGGGTTCCATGGTGTGGCAAACGCTCCCTGCACTAGTCCGCGTATTCCCTTCGCACGGATCGTGTCATTGTGGCGAACATACTCACTAACTTCGTGCCCTCTCTGCTGGAGCAATGCACGCTCGGCTTCAAAGACCCGGTTTTCGCCTGAAGGCGCGAGCGAACCGTAGTAGTTGTGTACCAATAGGATTCTCATCGGCCCGGCACCAAGCCTCGGGAGGGGCTACAGGCATATGCAGAAACCATTATCCTCAACATGAGTTGATGCAAATTCTAAAGGAAAGTTGATTAGATGCTGGTCACATTACTCGCGCTATCTTGATAGCGGCAAACTCTCTTTTGTTGCGATGGTCCGCTAGGCATCCAAACTTGGATCTCAGAATAAATGGACAACGCAACTCGACTACCGCCGTTCCAGCCGTTCCAAACGGTGATAACCCAGCGGATAGCAACCCGTCATAACTTTCCAGCCGACTCTCAAAACGTACGCAAGTGCACGTTTTAAAGTGTGATAAGAAGGATAGCTACCACCCCAGTAACGCTCCCGAATACGAATATCCTCTGCGTCACTCTCGGCCCGCAGCCGGCGATTTTTCTGCTCTGGATAGAAACGCATCTTCGCCCACGTGCGGCGAACATGACCAATACGCCCTACCTCGGCAAAGCGAATCCATAGATCTGCATCCATGGCAAGCTCGTAAGAAGGGTCAAGACCCCCGACTTTCTCGTAAACCGCACGCCGCCAGAACATCGAAACTGATGGAATATAGTTATGCGTATACATCCAGATGAAGCGATTGAAAGGGATCTCACGTTGTTCCCTAAGTACTGCGCCTGTCCTATTCACCCATACGGCGTCGCCGTATACAGCATCGATTTCAGGGTTTTCATAAAAATACCTCGCCACCTCGAACAGCGTACTTTCCATAAAGACGTCATCACTATTGAGCCAGCATTGAATATCGCCACTTGCTCGCGCAAAACCTTTAATCAGGCCGCGCGTCTGACTGCCGTCGGGCTCGCTGACCCAATAGTGCATTTTTTTTTCGTATTTGCGAATCACATCCACGCTGTTATCTGTCGACCCGCCATCTATTACGATCAACTCCAGGTTGGGATATCCCTGAGAAACAATGCTATATAGCGCTTCATCGATGTATTGTCCCTGGTTGAACGACGGAAGCACGACGGTTATTTTCGGCCAATTCACGACATCTTCCCACTAGGCAAGCGAAATAATCTCATTCGCATGACACCTCATACAACTCATGTGGTCTTATGTATCCATTATACGATCCGACCAATCGCGGCGCTGGCACGTGAGCTGGTCAAGTTAAGCTGAAAAGCAGCATTCTGTGCCTCAGATCGACTAAGTGAGAGAGCAATACCGATTAAGAGGAAATGCATATTTCCAAAGAAAGCTGAATACAGTATGACATTGTCTGTAACCATCAACAGGAGTAACGGAGCAAACAACGACGCAGCCAGGTAGGATGCATACTTCAGTTCAACCGACACTGCGTTAGACCCAATTCTTAGAAGACGCGTCACCTGCATGACAACCGCATACAGAAATATCAGCGTACCCACTATTCCATATTCGTATAATATCCTCAACCAGTCATTATGCGGATGACCAAATGCGTCGTAACTTGATTGGAGAATAGTTTGCGTTGAATTAGAGCCATGCCCAAGCAATAAGGCTTCGGGTATGCCGTCGATCAAAGCGCTCCACGCTACCATTCGTCCCGACGTCTGCAATACATCAAATGATTCCCAGAGTTCTCCGTACGAACTGCCCTCACCTATCATCTTTTCCGCGAAGTCGGGAGTAAGCGCTACGATGCCAAATATCGACAAGCCCAGGAGTGACCACCCAAGACGGCGAAGTCGCCCGATTGGTGCAAAGCTCATCATCACGCTAAGCACGGCGGCAGCGGCTGCCATTCGTGTAACAGATGCTAGAGGAATGCTGATCGCAATAACCCAAAAGAGGAGAGCTTGTCGGCTTCGGAAAAACACGAATTGGTGATAAAAGAGCCAAGCCAAGAATACGGCGGTAATCGATTCGGCCGCTGCGATAGATCTTTCATAGAATCCTTCTTCTCTAATATGCACTTTAAACAATATGACCAACACACCGATAAGCATGAGTGTCTTCGCCCATTGGTTATAGCGGAGTATGTCTACATAGTTCCAAGACATCTGTGAAGCAGCCCACGCAACCACAACAGGGGTGATTAAGATGATCGCACGCAGCAAGGCGTTTTCGTGCTCTGACATTGAAGCGGCAATCACAATAAGACCAACCCACGGAAGCCAATAAATAATGAGTGACTTGGGTATACCTCTGGAAATATGAAGAATGGAGAAAACGGAGATCAAAAGGGGAATAGACCAGCCGATGCTAGTGATTCGGATATCGCCTATACTACCCATAAGCGAAATGCCGGTAGCCCCGAATACTCCGAGAAACATGACAGTCTTCAGATTCACGAACAACTCGATATTTTGGATGTGCGCTGTGAAATTTACCTTACAGTAGTTGGGGAATACAGCAATCAACAACTGACGGATTAAGAGCGCTCACACCGAATCATCCGCCACAACAACACAATCAGAACTAGCTCTCCTACAGCCACACCAAGTACAGCACCTGGAACACCCACCAACTGCAGTAGTAGCGCAGCGGACAGGATTGCTACACCAGCGCTTACTGCATTTGCCAACATCAGGTCGCGAAATCGCTTCAACGCCTGAAACAGTATCCCAGCGCCGTCGCGAGCAAGTTCCAGAATCAGGACAAGGCTCCACGCAGCCGCGAGGGGGGCAATTTGTCCGTATTGTGGCCCAAGAACAACGGGTGCGATAATATCCACCGCGCCTAGTAAGGCAGTGGAATAAAGGATGGCGAAACCGACCAGCCCCGCAGTGGTTATTCCACTGATCCGCAACATCTTGCGCCGGTCGCGATTCCGAAGCTCGACAATCCGCGGCATCATTACTTGGTAAATGGGATTTGCCATAATGTAAACGGGCGAAATCAAAACTTTGGCGGCGATAACGTAGCCCACCCCAATAGGACCGATATACCACGCCGTAAGATAGATAGGCGCCTGAGTTCGCAACCAATATGCCAAATTAACGCCAGTCGCCCACCGACCCCCTAGCCACGCCTCTCGAAAATCGGTATGAACATGACTCCATGCAACAGATCGCATCGGCAAGCGTGCCAAGGTGAAGCCCAAAATGGCCCCCGCGAGCTGACTCATCGCATATATCCAAAGCGCCCGTTCCGCTGTGATTATTCTCCCGGAGTAATGGTCAAAAAGCAGCAACCCTGCCAAAGTCGCGGCCACCACGCAGCTTACCACAAGAGCCCAAGCTTCCTTTCGCGCCGTAAAGGCATGGCGGATGAAAAAGTCCTTGAGCAAATAGGTTACCGAGGCGGCCACTACTGCTATGCCGTATCCAGCATAGTCGCCACGCCAGGGCAAGCCCAACTCCCCTCCTAAAAAAACCAACCAAGCGCAAACTATAGTAAATCCACCGAACAGCATCACGGCCATCAGTATATTGGCGGCGTAGTGGAGCCGGTCGGCCTGAAGTTTGTCAGGCGTATTGACCACCATTTGCGTCAGAAACAGTGCGTTGCCTATACCAGCATAAAATAGGCAGATGGCGAAGCCTATGCCGTAGAGCCCGAACTCCGCCGGGGTCAGGGCGCGCACGAGGTAGAGTCCCAGCAGAAAATGCGTGCCGCTGCTCACCGCTTGGTTAAGCACACTGATAAACATCGCGTTGCCAACGGCTGTTGCGCCGCTCCGCCACCCCATGAGTACAGAAGGGCGCGCGATCGACTCTCGCCTCATCGGCTTATGTTTTCTTTGTTGATTTGGAGACAAGACTTGGGAAAGTGATTCAGTCTGAGAAGTCGCCCAATGCCTTAAGGAGAGCCGGGGTGTCGATTAATATTCACGCGCGCTCAGACTATCGCCCTTTCTGGCGCGATTGCCAGAAGGCTACGATCAGCGCAAACGCAAGCCCTAGCGCCATTCCTACGAGGATAAACAATAGGCGCTTTGGCCAAGCCATTTTTTCAGGCGGTACAGCGGGATCGATTGTAGTGAAAGCATATTCCTCCCGCGTGCTAGCAACCATTTTCTTTTTTGTTTGTCCCTCTATGAGGCGGTAAATCGCTTGTTGAATTTCGACAGCGCTTGTTGATACGAGCTGTTTTTCGAGATAGCCAATGCTCTTTTCAGCCTCTTCAATCGCTTCATTCCGTAAACGAGTGTTTACCCGCTTCACTAAACTATTTGCCCAATTAGCTGCGAGGGCAGCGTCTTTCCACTCGATCTCCAATGTGACGAGCCCTGTTTTCCGGTCATTGCGAACAGTACGGATATCCTCATCAAATACCTTGAACGTCTCCCAGTCTGTAGGGATTTTGGTGCTGTCTTTCCATTTCTTGTTTTCGTTATCCCAGTTTCTTGGAAACAGAATTGGTTTAAGATTCTCTTCATTTATGAATGAGACAGATAACGCTCGTGACTTGAGTGCGGCGATGTATTCGGCGGTCTTGTCCTTGCCGGGGCCTAAGTTAATTCCGGCTAAAGCCGCAAGATCCCCATATTGATTGGCTATAGCGCTGAGGCCTTCACTTTTGTCCTGCGACACTGGCGCCAACAATACTTCTGCCCTGTAAATTGGCGGCAACAGGAAAGCTACAAGCAAAGCGATGAGGGTGCTGGCGGCGGTGACAATGCCGATGAGCTTGCGGTTCTTAACGATTACCCGCCAGTATTCGCTCCAGTTGATCGGTTCTTCCGGCGGGTAGACCACGAAGGGGGGTGGATAGCCAGAATATGGCGGCGGCGGTGTTTGAGTTGGAGGCTGTTCTTTGGCCATATTGGTTTAATCGTTTCGATGGTTATGGCTGCAATCTGAGTGCTGGTGTGTCAGCAGCGAAAGCGTCACGCTAACCAGTGAGCACTAAAAGACACCAGCCGAGTCTAGAGCGGCTACGGTTACGGCCAATTGGAAGAGAATGGTACTGATTTGGCCAAATAGCTTGAGGCCGCTTACTTGGTCAACCTTTAATGGCACCACAATGGTATCGCCGGGTCCCAGTTCCGCATTGCGGCTGAACCAGCCGGTTGGGGGGCTGACTGATCCGTCGGCACGTACCACGTACATGGCGCTCTTCTTGCCCTTATCCGTCACTCCGCCACTGAGTTTCACGTAATCATTGACGGTGAGGCTCTCATTGAATAGATGGGACGTGGGGTAATAAACTTCTCCCAGTACAGTTACTTCTTGCGGACGCCGCGGAATATACAACTTGTCCCCTTTTTGTACTGCAACATCGTAGCCTTCACGTCCCTGCAGCAAATCATCCAGCTTGATTACCGTGCGGCCGGCGGCCTTGACCGTTCGAAGCTGGCGGAGGAGGGTTTGGCCTTCCGCGAGCGCGACTTCCTTTTTCACACCAGCTTCCGATTCTTGCACGCTCAGAATCGCGAGATCGCGCTCTAACTGACTTGCGAGCCGCTCAAGATGTTCTTGTTCCCGATCGCGTACCGAATCACGAACAAAAAGCGTGCCTTTGGGATAGGCCTGATCCGTGAGACCGCCGGCACGCTTGAGCACATCGCTTAATTTCTCATTTCGAGAGATTGGATACTTGCCGGGGAATTTCACTTCACCGGCGATTTCTATCACGCCCTCCTCATCCCACTTCGGAATCCGGCGAATGATCAATTGATCATGCGTCTTCAGCGCCAAGTCCTTTAGCCTGTCGGCCTTTATCACTGCTGCGATGTCCACAGTTTCTCTCGATGACTCACGCTGTTTTCCGTCAATGACGGTAAAGCGTGTCAGTTCGGCCTCCATGGTATAGGCGCGGTCTGTGAGACCACCGGCGGCTCGCAACAAATCGCTGACTTTCATGCCTGATGATAACGGATACCTCCCCGGATGATGCACCACGCCTTCGATGAGAACTTCACTCACGGGATTATCCGGTGCAGATCGCGCCCTGGCTTGCTCGAGCAACGGTTTTATCAATGATTCGCGCTTGGCGCGAATGTCGAATGCATGAATCTCGTCCCGAGGTTGAAGCAGCAAATTGGCCGCACTATCAGGATTCTCCAGAGCGGCGATCAGGTCCGTGTCGAGAAATGTTATGTTGTGGTCCAGCGGATCCTCACGCTTGATCAGCAGATAGCGGGCGTCGGCTTGAGGCTGAAGATCGGATACCGAGGAAATAATATGAGTGATACGCATGTCCGGCTTCCAGGGAAAATTACCCGGACGTTGAACCTGCCCCGCAAGTTTGACGATGCCTTTCAGTTGTTCGAGTGAAGAATATATTTTTACGATATCCCCATCACGTAGCTCGGTATTTCTTGTTATTTCCTGTGTCAAATCCACACCAATCAAGGTCCGTTCGCGGTTCTCCAGGATTCGCTCTACCTTCACGTTTTGCAGATAGGCATCGGGAGCCAGTCCACCCGCCATCGCTACTAAATCGCCAACGGTTTTTTCGTTTTTCAGCTCATATACCGCGGGGCGACGGACCCGGCCGGCAATTCCGGCTGTTCTGCCAATGGGTGGAATGAAAATGACATCGCCTGACTGCAACCGCGCGTCCCCGCTGTTATCGCCACGGAGCAGTAAATCATAAAGATCCAAGCTCGATATGGTCTTGCCTTTACGTTTCAGCTGGATATCGCGGAGACTCCCGATGCGTTTGACGCCGCCGCTGGTAAAAAGGGCATTGGTCAACGTAGACAACCCGCTGACAATATAAGATCCGGGCCGTTCAGCGTCGCCAAGGATAAAAACGCGAATTGACCGTAAACGGCCCAATGTCACGGAGGCCTTCATACCTATTAGTTGCTTCTTAACCCGGTTTTGAACCTGCCGCTCCAATTGGGCGAATGTCAGGCCAGCGACCGATATGGGCCCGATGCCGGGAAAAAGGATTTCGCCGTCACGCGTGATCACCAGTTCATGTTCCGCATTCTCTTTGCCGAACAATTGCACCAGCACAGTGTCGCCAGGTCCGACGTTATAATCCGCGGGTATAGGGATATCTGTTCCCGGTGCAAAGGTTTTGGGAACGCCTGAGAACAAATCATAACCGAAGGGTTTTAAAGGTTCTTCGACCGGCAACAGTTTCACCGTTGCCTCGAGCCCTTTGAACACCGGTTCAGCCATGATGCGCTGTGCGGCCTCGGATTCATTCAGACCCCTGAGCACGATACGCCCGGCCTTGTCGAACAAGACTGCTCCAAACTGATCCAGCACGTAGAGCTGTTGATCGGGAATATTCTCTGATGCGTCTTTATCCCGTGGGAATAATTTTTCAGTTTTTGGCAAGTCGCCTGAATCAGGCTGCGCACGCCGAATCTGGATGACAACTGTATCGCCAGGCTTCAGTCGCGGTGGTTGCAAATTTTTTGAATCAATATCAGAAGCAGAATCCAGGCCAGAAATAACCGAATCTTGTATTTCAGAAAAGTTGGATGACCTTTGGTCGACTGAATCACGTTCCTTGCCCTTGAGGGAACGAAGAATCGCTTCGCGCTCGGCTTTCGGCAATTGTTGAAACTGCTGCAATTGCTCCTTTGTGGGAGCCGGGCCGGCGGGATAGGACGCAGGGGGGAACCAAAGCAATGAGACAAGCAGAAAAGCACCCCAGCGATGCAACGGAATTACCATGCTACCCTCGTGTGTCTTTATGATTCTAACGTCTTGTCAGTTCAGCGTTATGCATATTACCGGCCGATCCCGACGCATGACAAGCCAAAATCCCCCAAGCGCCATCTTAAAAAAGCCTGAACTCAGGTGTCATTATCGTTGTACTGAACGATATATGCCCCAGATACAAGCTCATGCGACTGTGGCTATTTTGCGAAATCCGTCAGGGGAGTGTGTTCGTGGCTGTCCAGCATGAGCGGCCGCTCCAACAGACGGTAAAGATCGCCCGGGGATTCGACCATCTGCCCCACGTCGCGCGTGTAGTCCGAAACCGACAATGTTGCGCGCTGTTGCGTGTCCTTCGTAAGCATCGAACTCAGTGGAATCGAGATGAAGACGCCCTTATCGTAATAGGGTCGTTCGGGCGAGCCGGGATTGGTAATGTCCTTTTCATTTGTGTAGGTGTACCACGCACCTATCTCAGTCCCCGACCGAAAACGCCGCTTAAGTTCAAAACGCACTCCTTCATCTTTCGCAAGGAATTTGCCAACTCTTGCTGTGGCAGTGACTCCCGATGTCGGAAATGGATAGTGCAGGGCACCTAAAATGGTAACGACCGAATAATCCCGGAATCCAAAGTCCG
>JAOTUU010000069.1 GCA_029863705.1 Gammaproteobacteria bacterium | reverse complement strand
AAGCCATACTTACCTCTGACGGTGTCGCGCAAACGGCATACGCTAATTGCGCGGTGAGTCCATTTGACTATCTGCGCATGAACAGTGCAACGCGTCTGGCACCCGGGGCCGGTCCGCCGCTGACCGCACCGCCCATCTATTACGTACTTACCGGCATTGACGCACCCGGGTTTCGGCGGACAATAATTCGAGCCGAGGGGGATTCGGCGCCAGCCTGACGTGCGTTGAAAGCGATGCAAAAAAAACGCCAGTGCAACTACCAATATAATCGGGGGGTCCAATGCCTAGTTTTGTAATCACTGAAAAATGCGATGGCTGCATGGGGCAGGATAAGACCGCCTGCATGTATATCTGCCCGCACGATCTGATGGCGCTCACATCGGACACCCACAAGGGCATCAACCAGGAACCGGAGCAGTGCTGGGAATGCTATAACTGTGTGAAGATCTGCCCGCAACAGGCGATCGAAATTCGCTGCTATGCCGATCTCGCACCATTGGGCGGTTCAGTCATCCCGATGATGGGTTCGGACACGGTGATGTGGACAGTCAAGTTTCGCAACGGACGTCTCAAACGCTTCAAATTTCCCAATCGAACCGTGGCTGCCGGTCAGGTGGACATCTACTCCGATTCTTTTGCAGGCGACGTGAGCAAGATCAAGGAGCCCGGATTTTTCACACACCAAGCCCGCGGGGATACGTTGCCCACTCTATCCGGCAACCTTTAAGTCTGGCGAACTGCCGGTATCACCCGCGTCAACCATGGGTTAAGGAAAAAGAAATGGAAGCAAAAACCAATAATTGGGAGCATTGTGAAAAACCTGAAATAGTTGTGCATGAGACCGATATTCTTCTTATCGGTGGCGGCATGGCCTGTTGTGGGGCCGCGTATGAAGCCGACCGTTGGGCGACTTCACAAGGACTGCGCATCACGATGGTGGACAAAGCTGCCACGGACCGCAGTGGCGCAGTGGCGCAGGGCCTGTCGGCGATCAACACCTATCTGGGTGAGAACTCTGCGGAAGATTATGTGCGTTACGTACGGCAGGATCTGATGGGCATCACCAGGGAAGACCTGGTCTATGACCTGGGCTGCCATGTGGACGACTCGGTACACAGATTCGAAGAATGGGGCCTACCCATTTGGAAAACTACCGAGGATGGAACACGCCTCGACGGGGCGGCGGCCAAACGCAGCGAGCCGAGCCTGGAAGATGGCGGCAAGCCGGTGCGCTCGGGCCGTTGGCAAATCATGATCAACGGCGAGTCTTACAAAGTGGTTGTCGCCGAGGCCGCCAAGCTGGCCCTGGAGAACAACCGCAAGGCCACCAACGTTGAGCAGAACCACTTCGAGCGGGTGTTCATCGTCAAGCTCTTGAAAGATGAAAATGACCCCGACCGGATTGCCGGTGCGGTGGGCTTTAGCGTGCGCGAGAACAAACTCTACGTGTTCAAATGTAAGGCAGCCCTGTTAGCGGCCGGCGGTGCGGTCAACGTCTTCAAAACCCGCAGCACCGGGGAAGGCCAGGGCCGGGCCTGGTTTCCGGTCTGGAATGCCGGCTCAACCTACGCCATGGCCGCAGAATTGGGCGCCGAACTGACCATGATGGAAAACCGCTTCGTGCCGACACGCTTCAAGGACGGTTATGGCCCGGTGGGAGCCTGGTTCCTGTTGTTCAAGGCCAAGGCGACCAACGCCCTGGGTGAGGAATACGAGGTGACCAACAAGGAAGGGGCACGCAAGCTGTACGGGGACTATGTGGACAACATGGGAACCTGCATGCGTAATCACCTGATGATCCAGGACATGAAGGACGGCAAAGGTCCCATCAAGATCCACACCGATAAGGCCATGCAGACATTGGCCGCGACCATGACGCCCAAGGAGATCAAGCACCTGGAGGCCGAAGCCTGGGAAGATTTCCTGGACATGACTGTCGCACAGGCCGGGGTGTGGGCCGCCAACAACGTAGAGCCGGAAAAAACGCCCTCCGAGTTGATGCCCTCCGAGCCTTACCTGCTGGGGTCGCACGCCGGTTGCGCGGGCATCTGGGTCAGCGGTCCGGAAGATATTGGTCCTGATGAATACCATTGGGGGTACAACCGGATGACCACCGTCAAGGGGCTATTCACCGCTGGTGACGGCGTCGGTGCTTCGGGCCACAAATTCTCCTCTGGCTCCCATGCCGAAGGCCGCATAGCCGGCAAAAACCTGGTGTCGTTCCTGTTGGACCACAAGGACGATGATCCTCAGTTTTCCGAGGATCATGAAGAACTGGCCAAGGAAGTCTTCATGCCCATGGAAACCTGGGGGAAATACAACAAATACACGACCGACGCCAACATTAACCCCCACTACATCCGCCCCAAGATGCTTCAGCAGCGTTTGCAGAAGTGCATGGACGAATACGTGGGCGGGGTCGGCACCTGGTACATGACCAGCGGCACCATGCTGGATGAAGGCTTCAAGTACCTGGAAATGATCAAGGAGGATTCGCAACATATGTGTGCGGAGAATCTGCACGAACTGCTGCGGGCGTGGGAGAACTACCATCGCATCGTGGCTGGCGAAGCTCATGCACGACACATACGTTTCCGCGAGGAAACTCGCTACCCGGGGTATTACTACCGGGGCGACCATCTCGCCATCGACGACGAAAACTGGAAGTGCTTCGTCAATTCCAAGTATGACAAGGAAACCAATTCCTGGGATTTGTTCAAGCGGACTTATCACCAACTTGTATCCTGATTCAACTGGCCGGATAAGAACCAAGACATGGCGGAGAATAAAGGCCCTATTCTCGTAGTGGGTGGCGGCATATCCGGGATCACCACGGCCCTGGAGGCAGCGGAAACCGGCTACGAGGTCATTCTGATCGAGAAACGCGCTTCCCTCGGTGGGCGAGTCGCCGGCTTTCACCAGTATTTCCCGAAACTGTGCCCCCCGACTTGTGGGGTGGAGATCAATTATCAGAGGTTGCGGCGAAACCGGCGCATCCAGGTACATACCAACACCCAGGTGGGCGCGATATCGGGCGAGGCCGGAAATTTCACGGTGAGATTGGTCAAATCCCCTGCCTATGTCAGTAACAAATGCGTGATGTGCGATAAATGCACTCCGGTCTGCCCCGTGGAAGTGCCCAGCGACCATGACTATGGGATGCAGAACACCAAGGCGATTCACCTGCCCCACCGGATGGCCTACCCGCCGCGTTATGTGGTGGAGCGAGCGCATTGCCCGCCCGAATGCGACATGTGTGTCTCGGCCTGCCCCTACAGCGCCATCGACCTGAACATGGAATCCCGCGAGTTCGAGGTCAACCCGGCTTCGATTGTGATGGCGACCGGGTGGCGGCCCTACGATGCCGCCAGGCTCGAGCGTATGCAGTTTGGCGTCCTGCCTAACGTGATCAGCAACGTGATGATGGAACGGCTGGCAGCAACAGATGGCCCCACGGCCGGAGAAATCAAGCGGCCCTCGGACGGCAACAAAGTGGAGACTGTGGTCTTCGTTCAGTGCGCCGGTTCCCGCGACGAAGAACATTTGCCCTACTGCTCCTCCATCTGTTGCCTTGCTTCCCTCAAGCAGGCCAACTATGTCCGTACCGCCAATCCCGATGCGAGGGTCTATATCTTCTACATCGATATCCGCACGCCGGGAAAATTTGAAGCGTTCTACTCGCGCACCAGGGAAGACAAGAATATCGAGTTCATCAAGGGCAAGGTGGCCCGGGTCGAAGCAGGTCAGGACGGCAAGGTGATCGTGGAGGCCGAGGACATTCTCCATGGCGGCAAAGTCCGCGTGGAAGTGGACCTGGTGGTGCTGGCAACCGGCATGGAATCCAACCTGAAAACGGACGGATTCAACGGCGAGATCGTTCATTTGGATGAAGACGGCTTCGCCTCGGCGCAGTTGCAACAACCCGGTATCTTCGCAGCCGGGGTCGCCCAGGGACCGGTGGACGTCAACTCTTCGATCCAGGAAGCCACCGGTGTGGCATTAAAGGCCATCCAGGCCACAGTTGGAGAATAGGACGGTGGCAAACAAAACCGGCGTTTATATTTGCTCCGGGTGTGAGATCGGAGAGGCCACCAATGTGGAAGAACTCCAACAGGTCGCCCTCAAGGAGTTCAGGGTTCCCGTTTGTAAAACCCACCCCATCCTGTGCAGCGAGGAGGGGGTCAACATGCTGAAAGGCGATCTGGAAAACGAGGGCCTGGACCGGTTGGTGCTCGGAGCCTGTTCAGGCCGATACCATGGGGACACCTTCGACTTTGGCAAGGAGGTGGTGGTGGAGCGAGCGCCGCTGCGGGAGTACGTCTCCTGGACCCAACCCCACCAGGAAGAAGATACGCAAATGCTGGCGGCGGATTACATCCGCATGCACACCACCGCTGTGCAGATGAAACAGCCGGCGACGCCGTTCGAGCAGGATACGGAAGAAGCCCTGCTGGTGGTGGGCGGTGGCGTGACCGGCATGACGTCTGCGCTGGAGTCGGCGAAGGCCGGGTACGCGGTACACCTCGTGGAAAAAGAAGATCGTCTCGGTGGCTTCGCCAGGAAATTGCACCGGCGTACACCCTCCCGGTCGCCGTTCAAACTCGCCGAGTCCCCAGACCTGGACGAGCTGATCGGCGAGGTGGAATCACACGCTAAAATCACGTTGCACATGTCCTCCACGATCGCTTCGATTGCGGGCGCGCCGGGGGATTTTTCAGTCAGGTTGAACGTTAATAGCGGTAGTGAAAAATCCCTGCGGGCCGGGGCAGTGGTGCTGGCTTCGGGCGGAAAGCCGTACGATGCTTCCAAGTTGACGCACCTGGGCATCGCTCATGACAACGTGATCACGAGTGTCGAATTCGAACGGATGGCAGCCTCGGGCAAAATCGTGCGCAAGGACGGGCAGGAGGCCAACAGCGTGGCTTTCATCCAATGCGCCGGTTCCCGGGATCCTGATCATCTCCCTTACTGCTCTTCCTTCTGTTGCACGGTTAGCCTCAAGCAGGCCGGATACGTACGCGAGGCCGGCGCGGACAAGAAAGCCTATGTGATTTACAGGGACATGATCACCCCGGGACAGTACGAGAATTTTTACCGCGCCCAGCAGAACGACCCGGGCATTTTCCTTACCAAAGGGGACGTATCGGGCGTCCATGAAAACCCCGACAAAACCGTGACCGTGGATGTCGACAACTCGCTGTTGGGAGAGAAGGTGGCGATCGCTGCGGACCTGGTGGTGCTGGCAATCGGTATCGAAGCTTCAACCAAGGACGATCCCATCCTGAACCTGCAATACCGCCAGGGACCCGGCCTGCCGGATCAGAAATACGGCTTCCCGGATTCCCACTTTATCTGCTTCCCCTACGAGACCCGGCGCACGGGCATCTTCACCGCCGGGGCCGTCCATCAGCCGATGGACATGAACTTCTCCCGCAAGGATGCTGCGGGGGCCGCATTGAAAGCCGTTCAGACCATCGAGTTGACGAAACAGGGCAAGACGGTGCATCCACGAGTGGGTGACGAGACCTTCCCTGTTTTCCGGCTGGATCAATGCACCCAGTGCAAGCGCTGCACCGAGGAATGTCCGTTTGGTGTGCTTGAGGAGGACGAACGCGGCACGCCGTCTATCCATGAGAGTCGCTGCCGGGGCTGCGGCGTCTGTATGGGCGCCTGCCCGGTGCGGATCATCTCGTTCAAGGATTACAGTGTCGACATTATCGGGGACGTGATCAAGAGCATCGAGATACCCGACGAATTTGAAGAGAAACCACGGATCCTGATCTTCGCCTGCGAGAATGATACCTTGCCGGCCATCGACATGATGGCGCTGGAGCGAATCCGGTACAGCCCGTATGTGCGAATCATCCCCCTGCGCTGCCTGGGAGGCGTCAACCTGGTGTGGGTTTCCGATGCGCTCTCGGTGGGTTTCGATGGTGTCATGTTCATGGGTTGTAAGTACGGCGACGACTATCAATGCCATTTTGTGAAAGGCTCCGAACTGGCCAACACTCGACTTTCCAAGGTGGAGGAGACATTAAGCCGTTTACAACTCGAACCCGAACGCGTACGTCAGTACGAGGTTTCCATGAATGACTATAAGCAGGTGGCGAAACTGATCGAGAGCTTTGCCGCGGATATCGACGACTACGGGCCCAACCCGTTCAAGGGAATGTAGGCCGACAACGATGACGGAAACGATGACCCAACCGGTAACGGAATCTGCAAACGAGCGAGTCGCCATCAACGGCGACCTGGAGTTCGTCGAAGAACTGCTGGGTGCCGGCGCCGCGGAGCTGAAGTATTGCTACCAATGCTCCACCTGCACGGTGGTCTGTCCGATCACGCCAGATGAATCCCCCTTTCCGCGCAAGGAAATGATCTACGCCCAGTTCGGGCTGAAAGATAAGCTGGTGTCCAGCCTGGACGCCTGGCTTTGCGTCCATTGCAACGATTGCTCAACGCATTGCCCGCGCGCCGCCAAGCCGGGTGATGTGATGAACGTGATCCGTTCCATGAGCATCGTCCATTTCGCCAGGCCCGCTTTCCTGGCCAAGGCCGCCCAGTCCCCCGCGCGCATCTGGATGCTGTTCCTGATTCCAATGATCTTCATCGCCGCCGTGATCCTGGGGCTACCCGGCCGCTCGGCGTTGGGGTTCCTGCCCGGCACGATCGTGTTCTCGAAGATGATGCCGGTGGCGGCCATTGATGTCGTCTTCCTCCCGGCCATCGCGTTCGCCGTTGTTACCGCCCTGCTGAGCATCCGGGGTTTCCTGCGTTCGCTGGCGGCGGAATACCCGCGCACCGAAAGCGGGGAATCCCTGCCAACCGCGATCCTGGGAACGTTGGCGGATGTGTTCTCGCATCGCAAGTTTTCCGAATGCACGACCAACAAGAGCCGGGCCCGCGCCCACGCAATGGTCATGTACGGATTTATCGGTCTGGTCGTCACTACGACCGTAGTGGCAATCCTGTACTACATGAACCAGTTCGGCATGGACGCGCCGGTTAGTCCCTACGACTTCTTCCATCCGGTCAAGGTGCTGGGGAACGTCAGCGGAACGCTTGCATTCCTGGGTTGTTCGGCGATGCTGGCTCGACGGATGTCCTCCGGCAAATCCGGCAAGGCGACAGCCTTCGACTGGACCTTCCTTTGGGTGCTCTTCACGACCGTAATAACGGGCTTTGGTTCCCAGGTGTTCCGGGTCTTCGACCTGGCGATCCCCGCCTATGGCATCTATTACGTGCACCTGGTGCTGGTGTTCTTCCTGCTGGCCTACATGCCCTATACCAAGATGGGGCATATGCTGTTCCGTGCTGTGGCCATGATTTACGCTCGCTGGTCCGGCCGCGCCGCCGTTCAGCCCGTAATCAGGGATGGCCAGGTCAAATATGATGTCCAGGCAGAATCCTGACCCTATATAAAGTGTGACAGGGTCACCAGCGGGCTTGCAGGCGACCCGCCAGGAGCCTGCTGTCGAACTGCCGCAGTGGGCGGGTACCTTTGTCCACACATTCGCCAGTTGCAACGTCAAAGGCCCACTCGTGTTTCGGACAGGTCAGACGCATCCCTGATAACGCCAGATGCGGGATATCAGTTACCTGATGCGGGCAGCGACTGTCGTATACGCGGCAATCGTCGCCGCAACGATAGATGAAGATACTTCTTCCATCGCAATTTTCTACATAGGTGATTTCGCCGTCGCGAACTTCCGCCCAATCGATCAGGTCGTGCCACGACACTTCGACACCCAGCAATTGCGTACGAAACTCGGGGATGTCCATGTCCAGGATAATGTCCATGGCCCAAACGATTTTGGCCAGACCCAGCGTTGGAAATGCCATGAGGATGGCGTCCAGTATTTCGTCTGGCGTGGCACCGTCACGCAAAGCCCGCGGCAGATATTGCCGCAAGCCACGTTCCGTCTGGCTGTCTATTTTGGTGATCACGGATATTAACGAACGGGTTTTAGGGTCGAGGTGTTTGCTGCTCTCTTTCAGGAAAGTGAAATAGGCCGTCATCGCCTCCGGGCGGGCTTTGATCAGGTAGTTCAGTGCGTCACTCATAACTCGTACTCCAGACTAAGACGTCGCAAACACTATTCCGCAGGAGCACCGGTCTCGGAAAACCAGGAAAGCTTGTCCTGCAAAGTTACGACACTGCCGACAATGATCAGGGCGGGACTCTTGATGTCAGCAGCGGCGGATTTGTCGGGCAGGGTATCCAGGGTCCCGGTGATCACACGCTGGCCTTTGCGAGTTCCGTTTTCGATAACGGCTGCCGGCGTTGCGGGGTCCGCCCCGTGGTCCAGGAACCCCCGGACGATTGTGGCGAGGGACGTGAGCCCCATATAGATAACAACAGTCTGGTGGGGCTGGATCAAACTGCTCCAGTTGAGGTTCAACTCGCCATTTTTTTCATGCCCGGTGACTACGATGCATCCCTGGGCATGGTCGCGGTGTGTGAGAGGTATGCCCGCATAGGCTGCGCAGCCATTAGCCGCCGTAATACCTGGTATCACCTGAAAAGCAACGCCGTTTTCCGCCAGGGTTTCGATTTCCTCTCCGCCACGCCCGAACACGAACGGATCGCCTCCTTTGAGGCGCAACACGCGCTTTCCTTCCTGTGCCAGGCGAATCAGCATGTTGCTGATTTCTTCCTGCGGCAGGGTGTGTTCTTTTGGCATTTTTCCTACGTAGATGCGTTCGGCATCCCTGCGCACGAGATCTAGAATGCCGTCGCCAATGAGTCGGTCGTACAGCACTACATCGGCTTGCTGCATCAGGCGCAGCGCGCGGAATGTCAGCAGATCCGGATCGCCCGGCCCGGTACCCACCAGGTACACTTCACCGCGCGGCAAACGATCGCCATCCGTTGCGGCCTCTTCAAGGAGCTTGTCCATCAGCGCTGCCGCCAGTTCCTCCTGGCCGGAAAAAAGCTGCTCGGCGATCGGTCCGGCGATCATCGTTTCCCAGAAACGTCGTCGCCGGGTCATGTTCGGAATGGAATCCTTGACCCTCTGGCGATACGTGCCGGCAAACTTGGCCAGGCGACCGTACGCCGCCGGAACGGTCGTCTCGAAGCGAGCCTTGAGCATGCGTGTCAACAATGGGGCGGCGCCACTGCTTGCAATCGCTATCAGAAGCGGCGAGCGATCAACCACTGCCGGCACGATGAAGTCGCAAAGTTCCGGGTCGTCGCTGACGTTGACCGGTATTCCCGCCGCGGTGCCCAGGTCGTGCAGTCTCTGGTTAGTCGCCCTGTCCGCGCAAGCCCCAAAAGCGAGCACGCAACCGTTGAGGTCATCTGCGCTCAGATCGCCTGTCTTGTGTTTGATCTGGTGTTCGTGCACCAGACGGGCCATGCAATCTTTCAGCGTTGGGGCAACTACAGTGACGTCGCAACCGGCACGCAGCAGAAGATCTGCTCTGCGTGCGGCCACCGTGCCGCCACCGACAACCAAAGCGCGACCTCCCTTTACATTGAGGAAAATGGGTAGATGGTCCAATTCAATATCTCATGTTTGCGGCGATCTTAAAGAGTCTTGCTGGCCCACCACAGCACTCACCGTGGGCCTCCGACGAAAGCTCCTTCGAGCTGCCACTGCCAGTCGCGCGGTGTGTCGCGGTAGTCAGGCTTGACGTCAAATTCGAGAAAAAGCATATCGTCAGAGGTGATGTGACGCACCGCGGCCAGCAATTCATCAAACGAATTGATTTCGGGGTGCTGGATGATGATGTCGCTGATCAAGATCTGGATGGTTTCCATTGTATTAGCTCACCGCCTGATGCCGATAAAACTGCGAATCAGGAGATTATGCGATCGAAAAAGCGGGCGCGATACAGTAAACGTTTTTGAGGCGGCCGATCTTCGAAAGCAGTCCTATTATGCAGCACATTGTTGGAAATAAGTCCTTGCCCCGGTTGCAGGCAGAAACGCAGAACAGGACCACTCTCATCGACGAGAAGTTCTGACAAGAATTCGCGGGCGGCCGTGGTCGTTGGGTCTTCACGCCAGCGAATGTTCTTTTTGCGGGCGCTATAGCGCATATGCACCGCCCCGTCGGAGGCGTCGTACGAAAATACCGGTCCGCAGATTGCGGGCCGGATCTCACCGTGATTGCCAACGTTGGCCGGGATCGTCATGCACTCAGGATGTTCAAGGGCCGTGATGAACGCGGGGTTTGCGTCACGCAATCTGATATAGACGATCTCGGGATCAAGCGCGGCAGTTTCTCCACCGGTTGTCGCGTCCTGCACGCAGTGGAGAATGACAGCGCGTACCCGGCTCGACTCCTCATTGTAGTAGCCATCGGTGTGCCAGCTGAGGCTGCGGTCGGAATACGGTACATAGTCACTTCGAGCACCCTCAGATGCGACGGTCAGCTCGGCAACGCCGTCATCATTCGCACACAGGTGACGGTCGATTCGATGAAGGCCGAAATGTGCTGCGAACGCGAGAATCGCCGCGCGGTCGACAACGGTGTTATGGCAGGAATAGATGGCCATATTTGCCCGCCTGCAACTCGAACGGATGGCCGCCGTCGCGCGGTGATCCAGGTCGGCCAGCCCGCTGATATTGACGATAAGTTCATCTACGCCCGTTGGGTAGCTGTGGAGCTTGGCGGCGCGCCATTCACGGTAATCCGTTGAACTGGAGAGAAACATCACTGTGAGCCAGACACGGGCGAATAGAGGTTCATGGTGAATGAAATATTACGCCGTAATAGCAGCAGAAAATCCTTTATTAATATATTATAATATACTGAAATTGGAAGTCCCGAAGTGCCAACTAGGTGTTTTCTGCAATTACTTGAGAAGCGGACCGGTCGGTACAATGCTGCGACGCATGACAAGGGGGATTGCTATGTCGAAGAGGCCGCACGATACACCGTTGCTGGATGAACTCGAAGACGGGCCCTGGCCGAGTTTCGTTAAAGGGCTCAAACGGTTGGCTGGTGATAATGACAAGCCGTACGCCAACATGATGAAGGACCTGCTGGGTCAGCTCGAGCACTCCTACGAAACCCGCATGGGGTACTGGAAAGGCGGCACAGTCAGCGTCTTCGGCTATGGTGGGGGCGTTATCCCGAGGTTCTCCGAAGTCGCCGAGGACTATCCCGACTCTTCAGAGTTTCACACGCTGCGTGTGCAACCCCCGGCCGGATTGCATTATTCAACTGAGCTGTTGCGCAATATGTGCGACATCTGGGAGAAACACGGCTCAGGCCTGATTGCACTCCACGGCCAGTCCGGGGACATCATGTTCCAGGGGTGCAGCACCGATAATGTGCAAAAGGCATTCGATGATCTGAATAAAATCGGCATGGACATGGGTGGCGCCGGGCCAGCTTTGAGGACGGCCATGAGCTGCGTCGGTCATGCTCGCTGCGAGCAGTCGTGTTATGACGAGGTGCGTGCGCATCGAACGATTATCAACGGCCTGCTCGACGAGATGCACCGCCCGGCATTGCCGTACAAGTTCAAATTCAAGTTCTCAGGCTGCCCAAACGACTGCGTAAACGCCATCCATCGTGCAGATTTCGCGGTCATCGGCATCTGGCGCGATAATATCCAGGTGGACCAGGAGAAGGTCAAAGAGCACGTGGCCAGGGTAGGCCGCAAACAGATGATCGATTCGGTGATCGCTAACTGCCCGACGCGTGCGCTGAGCCTGAACGACGACGATACCCTGGATATCGACAACAGCAGTTGCGTGCGCTGCATGCATTGCATCAACGTCATGACCAAAGCCCTGTCACCTGGCAAGGAGCGCGGCGTAACCATCCTGATAGGCGGCAAGCGCGCACTGAAAATCGGTGACCAGATGGGCACGGTCATCATTCCTTTCATGCGGCTTGAGAGCGATGAGGATTTCGCCCGGTTTTATGAACTGGCGGAAACGGTTATCGACTTCTTTGCCGAGAATGCGCTCGAACACGAGCGTATCGGTGAGACCATCGATCGTATAGGCCTGGCCAATTTTCTTGCCGGGATCGGTGTCAATGTTGATCCCAACATGATCAGTCATCCGCGCACCAGTTCATATGTTCGAACCGACGACTGGGACGATGAGGCTCAAAAATGGTTCGAACGGAAAAGCGCAGCGGTCGAGTAGGCCATTGGGGTATTTGTAGCAAGGTATACGAATCCACAACAGGCAGAGAGAAACGAATATGAGGAGCGATCGATGAAAGGGGCGGAAAAACCTCGTAGAGCGGACGAATCCGGGGTCATGGATCCGTTCCCGCAAATGCACCCGCTGCTGAAGAAAAACTATGGGCAATGGAGCTGGCACGATCGGCTACGCCCGGGTGTCTTGCACCATGTCGCCAAGACGGGCGATGAAGTATGGACAGTGCGTGCCGGGACGCAGCGCCAGATGGATGTGCATACGATCCGTGAACTGTGTGACATTGCGGATGAATTCGCCGATGGTCACTTACGCTTTACAACTCGCAGCAATGCAGAGTTCATGGTGACTTCCCAGGACAAGACTGGACCACTAATCGAACGACTGAACGGGGCGGGCTATCCGGTCGGAGGCACCGGTAACTCCATATCGATGATTTCCCATACCCAGGGGTGGCTGCACTGTGACATCCCCGGCACTGATGCATCCGGTGTCGTCAAGGCGCTGATGGATGAATTGCACCACGAATTCACGCACGAAGAAATGCCAAATCGGGTACGCATCACAACCTCGTGTTGCCAGATCAATTGCGGTGGCCAGGGCGATATTGCCATCAACGTGCAATACACGAAACCACCCAAGATCAACCACGATCTTGTTGGCAATGTCTGCGAGCGTCCGGCGGTCGTGGCACGCTGCCCGGTGGCGGCGATCCGCCCGGCGATGGTCAATGGCAAGCCGTCGCTCGAAGTCGACGAGAAAAAATGCATTTGCTGCGGCGCATGTTATCCACCCTGCCCCCCGATGCAGATTAACGGGCCGGACTCAACCAAGCTGGCGATCTGGGTCGGTGGTAAACATTCCAATGCGCGCTCGAAGCCGACGTTTCACAAGCTGGTTGTCGCAGGGTTGCCGAACAACCCGCCGCGTTGGCCCGAAGTGGCAGAGGTTGTGAAGAAGATTCTTTACGCTTACAAGGAGGATGCGCACGCCTGGGAGCGCGTGGGCGAGTGGATTGATCGAATCGGCTGGCCGCGTTTTTTCGAGATGACCGGGCTGGCCTTCACCAGGCACCACATTGACGATTGGCGCGGTGCGCGCAGTAGCCTGAACGCATCGACCCATATGCATTTCTAATGAAGTTCGGAATCCTGATTAACGAAGGCCCGTTTACGCACCAAGCCTCGGATAGTGCGTATCGCTTTACCGTGGCCGCGCTCGCCAAGGGACATGAAATCTATCGCGTGTTCTTCTACAACGATGGAGTGTACAACTCCAACAAGCTGTCGGAGCCCCAGAGCGATGATCGTAACCTGGTTTCCTTATGGTCGAATTTGGGCAAGGAACACGATATCGACCTGGTGGTGTGCGTTGCCGCCGCGCTCCGGCGTGGC